>CAZGQY010000238.1:0-5575 GCA_964528035.1 uncultured Methylococcaceae bacterium
CGCCATTTATCAGTATGGAAGTAATCAAGTTTAAAAAAATTGTTCGTCCACAAATGATACTGACAATGACCTTAGAATGGAAAAAGTCCAGTGGCAAATTGTATTTCGATCTAAGTTCGGCACAGTCAGCACATAGTTCAGGACGAATGCTGGTTTCCACGGCTTGATGAAAATCTGCATTATTATTCCAGTTTATAATCATCCAGAGACTATTGGTAATTTAATTGTTGCCATAAGAGCTTTTGATTTGCCATGCGTTTTGGTAAACGATGGCAGCTCTGAAGAATGTTCCCGGTTGTTGCAATCGATCGCCATTACTGAAAAATCGTGGTTAACACTCTACGAACGGCCCAACAATGGCGGCAAGGGGGCTGCGGTCATAGACGGACTGCGGCTGGCTATCCGCCAGGGATACACCCATGCATTGCAATTAGATGCGGATGGGCAACATTGTGTTGAAGATATTGGTCGATTTATTCACGTTACTCAGAATCATTCGAATAAATTAATCCTGGGGCAGCCACTGTTTGACCGATCCATACCAAAAATACGGCTTTATGGTCGCAAAATTACCTGTTTTTGGATCTGGGTTAACACATTGTCATTTGCTATAGCTGATGGCATGTGCGGTTTTCGCATTTATCCGTTACCGGAAGTTGATCGATTGATGAAAAGAACAAAGCTGGGACAGCGTATGGATTTTGATATCGATATCGCGGTTCGCCTATATTGGCAGGGTGTTGATGTTCTAAATATCTATACACGTGTCGAATATCCCAAAGACGGACTGTCTCATTTCCGAATGATCCATGACAATCTGTTGATTTCATTGAAGCACACGCAGTTGTTTTTTGGCATGTTACGACGTTCGCCTGGATTAGTATGGAGGCATTTTCGATGAAACACTGGTCACAAATCGAAGAACGCGGAATTATCTGGGGAATGCGATTTCTATTACAAGTTTATACCTTTCTGGGCAATCGAACGTTGCAATGGTTTCTCTATCCCATTGTCAGCTATTTCTGGTTGATGAATAAGAATGGACGTAAAGCCAGTCGCGAATTTTTAGGCCGTATCTCAAGCTACGTTGAACCAGGTCGGGTGTCACATAGCCATGTCGGCAGCTACCTGCACTTCATTAGTTTCGCCAATGCGATTATTGATAAGTTAGCAGCCTGGAGTGGAGCCTTACCGCTTGACAACGTCGAGTTCTATGGCCGCGACCTCCTGCTGCAGCATATAGATCAGGGAAAGGGGATTTTGATTCTGGGTTCTCATCTGGGCAATCTTGAAGTTTGCCGAACAATCGGACACCTGCGTAAATGCGCAACAATTAATGTATTAGTGCATACTCTGCATGCGCAGAAATTCAACCATCTGCTCAAAAAATACGCAGACGATAGCCCAGTAAATCTAATTCAAGTGACTGAAATAAATGCCGCCACAGCAATGTTGTTAGAGGACAAAATAAACGCAGGTGAACTTCTGGTAATTGCCGCAGACCGAACACCGGTGGAACCGAAAAGCAGAGTCTCAGAAGCTCAGTTTCTCGGTACCAAGGCGTTATTTCCACAGGGACCGATGATATTGGCCTCGCTATTGCGTTGCCCGGTCTACACGCTATTCTGCTTGAAACAAGGAGGCCGCTTTGTGATTTATTTTGAGCAGTTTCGAGACTCAGTACGATTCTCTCGGAAACACCGCGAACAGGAAATTCAGGCGTGCATTCAGGATTACGCGAATCGATTGCAATCTTATTGCATTAAAGAACCCTTACAGTGGTTCAATTTTTATGATTTCTGGCAGAGGCAACATGGTTAAAGGGAACATCCTGATTAACGGAACTCCAATCAGTATTGAAGATATAGTTCAGATTGCACAGGGCGTATCGCAGCTTCAACTAAGCAACTCGCCAGAATTCGTCGAATCGATCAGCAAGGGTGCCCGATTCGTTGATACGCTATTACAGGAAGACGGTGTTGTCTATGGAGTCACCACAGGTTATGGCGATTCCTGCTCTGTCTCTATAGCAGCAGAATGGGTACATGAATTACCGAAACATTTGTATCGTTTTCATGGCTGCGGTCTTGGCGAACTTTTCGACGAACAAAAAACTCGCGCAATTTTAGCAGTACGCCTGAATAGCCTTGCCCAAGGTTTTTCAGGCGTCCGCTATGAATTACTACAGCACATCGTGGCCTTTTTAAAACACGATATTCTGCCACTTATTCCACAGGAAGGTTCGGTAGGTGCCAGCGGTGACCTGACGCCATTATCGTATATAGCCGCAACTCTTTCAGGAGAACGCAAAGTTTTGTTTCAAGGACGCCAGCAAAGCGCGTCGGAAGCATTGGCACAGGTCAAATTGCACCCCCTGACACTAAAACCCAAGGAGGGGCTGGCAATAATGAATGGAACGGCGGTGATGACGGCTCTGGCCTGTCTGGCATATAATCGAGCTGAATATTTATCTCAGTTATGTACCCGCATTACCAGTTTGGCCTCGATTGCATTACAGGGTAATGCTTATCATTTCGATAAAAAATTATTTTCGGTGAAACCGCATCCTGGCCAGATGAAGGTCGCACGTAGAATCCGCTCGGATTTGCAAGTACGAGGTGAAACGCCCCGCAATGACAGCCGCTTACAGGATCGTTATTCACTGCGTTGTGCAGCGCATGTTATTGGCGTATTGGAAGATTCTTTGCCATGGCTGCGACAATTTATAGAAATCGAGCTGAACAGCGCAAATGATAACCCGATTATAGATGCTGAAGGCGAACACGTTTTGCACGGTGGTCATTTCTATGGCGGCCATATTGCCTTCGCCATGGACAGTTTGAAAACAACAGTCGCTAATCTGGCAGACCTCCTTGATCGGCAACTCGCTCAACTGGTGGATCCCAAATTTAACCATGGCCTGCCGGCCAATTTATCAGGAGTAAAAAACAGTCAGTCTATACTGAATCATGGCTTTAAAGCAGTACAGATCGGTGTCTCGGCATGGACCGCAGAAGCTTTGAAGTTAACTCTTCCGGCCAGTGTATTTTCACGCTCAACCGAATGTCATAATCAGGACAAGGTGAGTATGGGAACTATAGCCGCTCGCGATTGTATTCGAGTTCTGGAACTCACTGAACAAGTTGCAGCCGCGTGTCTGATTGCGGTTGTGCAAGGCGTTGAACTACGCACTAACAAAGGGCCACTCAGCGAGAATTTACAAAAAACCATGGCCCAACTACGAAACCAAGTCGCCTTTCTGGAAACGGATCGTGCACTTGAACCGGAACTGCGTTCCTGTTTGGCGTTAATTCGCCAACAGCACTGGAATCTATATGACTAAGGGGCTACCCGAAAATGGACAGCCTTCTAGAACGAATGTTCGTTGTGAGGTGGAAATCGAAGTACCCTTTTACGACGTCGATTTGATGGAAATTGTATGGCATGGAAATTATGCCAAATATTTTGAAGTTGCACGCTGCGCTGTACTCGAAAAGATCGGATACGGATATATGAAAATGCGTGATTCAGGTTATACCTGGCCAATCATCGAATTAAAAATTCGCTATGCCAAACCGGCTCATTTCAATCAAAAGCTAATTGTATCGGCTGAAATAACCGAATGGCAAATGCGCCTTAAAATCAACTATGTGATTCGCGACAAGCAAAGCCAGGCACGATTAAGTCGAGGACATACGATTCAAGTCGCCGTGGATGCAACAAGCGGTGAGATGTGTTACCAGTCACCACCAGTATTGTGGAAAAAACTGGAATTGGATCCTCCATGAGCGATTACGATGTAATCGTAATCGGCAGCGGAATCGGTGGGCTCACTGCTGCCAGTTTACTGGCGAAAGCTGGTAAATCAGTATTGGTATTGGAAGCACATGACCGCCCTGGTGGTTACGCGCATGGATTTATTCGAAAGCAATATCACTTCGATGCGGGTGTGCATTTGATCAGCGGTTGTAATTCGAATGGGTATCAGGGCGGCCAGACTATTCATAAAGTACTGAAGACATTACAGATAGACACATCTGACAGATTTATAAACATAGACCCCTTCAGCCAGGCCTATTATCCCGGGCTTGTCACTCCCTTACCGCAAAAACTTGACGCCTTTGTCGAACAATTATCGACAGTATCCCCGAAGCAGCGACAAGGACTACAGGAATTAACCCAATTGTGTTTGCAAGTGGCGGAGGAAATTTCGATCACGGATGACTTAAATTTAACCACAGATTATGAGCAAACCCGACAATTAATGCCGGGGTTATGGTCTTACCGTAAAGCAACCCTCAGTGAGGTAGCGCGTGAATTTATCAGCGACCCAAAACTTTTGAGTGTTTTTGCCAGCAATTGGCCTTACCTGGGCTTGCCACCGTCACAAGTTTCATTTGTCTACTGGTCAACTATGTTGATCGGCTATATGGTTGACGGTTCCTATTATTGTAAAGGTGGCTTTCAGCAACTGGCCAATATGCTGGTCGAAGGCTTGCTCAAACATGGCGGTGAAATTCGTTACAAAAGGTCTGTCGATAGAATCAGAACCGAGAACAGGCAGGTCCTTGGAGTATCCACTGAAAACGAGTCAATCACTGCACCCGTGGTCATTTCCAACGCAGATATTCGCAACACGGTGGGTAATTTGGTAGGCGAAGAATATTTTCCCAATCGTTTTGTACAACGATTAAAAAAAATGCGCCACTCACTGTCCCTTTTTGTTGTCTATATCGCGACCGATATTGAAATTGGAGATTTACATCTTGCGCACGAATCATTTTGTTATGAAAGTTTTGACCATGAACAAAACTTCTCCCAAAGCTACCAGGGTAAAGTAACCTGGTTGAGTATTACCGCCCCGACTTTGATGGATCCAAGTCTCGCCCCCATTGGTCAGCATCTATTAATTCTGACAACACTGCTGCCTTACCAGGCAGCAGCCGCCTGGAAAAAAGCGAAACCTGACACGGTGAAACAGATGACTCGATTAGCTGCACGCTATGTTCCGGGGCTTGAAGATCATATTCTGTATATTGAAGGTGGTTCCCCGGCGACTATGCAGCGTTATACACAAAACCACCAGGGAGCAGCTTACGGCTGGGACGTTTCTCCTGATCAAGTTGGCCCCGCACGTATACAGAACAAATCACCTTTACATGGCTTATATTTTACCGGCCATTGGAGCTCCCCTGGCGGAGGAATTTATGGTGTCACTGTTTCCGGGGTACAGACTGCCCAAAATATAATGGGGATCAAGAAACGAAAGGACTTTTGGCGCTGTGTTTAGCATCTTTAGATTTAGTTATTCAGCGACTAATTTCCTGAGGGCCTAAGGCTGTGAATTTCCTGGACGCTCTTCATACCGCTCATAAAAGCCTTATGAGCAACATCAGACTAAAGTGGCGCAGAATTATTCCTTCCAGACCCGTATTTGCCGTGACTCTGCCAGCATTAGTCGTTTGGTGCATCTGGTATACATACACTCAGCCCTTTTCACTACAATTTGTACTTCAACACTGGCAAATCAGTCTGACCATGGTATTCGGATCCATCATCGCGGGTGCCACAAGTG
>CAZGQY010000239.1:0-5562 GCA_964528035.1 uncultured Methylococcaceae bacterium
GCCATTTGAGGGAGTGCTGCGTAGCCAGCGCCGAGCTTGCGATGGTGTGGCGAAGTGGCACGGACGCAGGGCGGACCAGGGCAATATTGGTTGTCGCGTAGGCGAGTCGATTTTGGAGACTGGGACGTCCCAAAATCTTTCACGAGGTAGCGACTCGCTTATGGCTTTTTAGACGAGATTTAGGGGGCTGACTTGTTATTTTCCGTCAGTGTTTTGACGGCTTTATCAGGGAATCCGCACCCAACTAACTTGTCTGTAAAACATGCATTAGGGTCAGTGTAGTTTGTATCCTGCTGACAGATTTTTTGCACTGCCCGGATCATTTGTGCACTTTTTACTTTAAAAGAATTATCCTTAATATAAAAAAGATTATCCATAACCTTCTCCCCTGTGAGCCCCTGGCAATAGTCTGGCTGATTACTGCATCCACTAAATCCCACGCTTACTGCCAGAAGTACACCTGTTTTCCACTGTTTTTGTCTAATCAAATTTCCACCTCAATTAATAAATTTGAGTTTCTAAGCCTAATAGCCAAGAAATTGATGGCGGTCTTAATAACTAAAAAAGACCCTACAATAGTGCCATCCTAATTCATTCATTAGGTATAATAAATACACTAATAGTTACTATTCTAGTAACTAAGGGTTACCAATAATGGATAAATTAAAAAGCATGACGTCGTTTTGTTGTGTCGTGGAATTGGGTAGCTTTGTGTCTGCGGCAGAAAAATTGAACCTGTCAGGTCCAATGGTCAGTAAACACATCGCCCATTTGGAACAGATCTTAGGCGTTTGTTTGTTAAACAGGACGACGCGTAAAGTTAATCTGACTGAAGCGGGTCGCCAGTATTATTCCCGCTGCAAACAACTGTTAAACGATTTGTCTGAGTTGGAAGAATCGACGAATCAAATCGATCATTTGCCAAAAGGGCTCTTGAGAATCAATGCCCCGGTGGATTTTGGTATTATGCATATGGTGGACGCGGTCGATGCGTATAAAAAGATCTACCCCGATGTCGATGTTCAGCTGATCATTGAAAACAGGTACGTTGATCTTAATGATGGTGTATTCGACATTGTTATTCGGATTACCGATGAACCGAATATTCATGCGATCGGAAAAATAATTAGAACCACCGAACTGTGTACTTACGCTTCCCCCGATTATCTGGAAAAACACGGTGAACCCACCACAATAGAGGCGTTACACACTCATAAATGCTTACAGTTTTTGGGAACACCGCACGGTGAACATTGGATTTTTCAGATGGACGGGGTAATCCGAGACTTTAGAACACAATGGAGCTTTGCTTCCAACAGCGGCGGCGTTCTTTGCCAGGCGGGCGAAAAAAGCATGGGTATCTTTCAGGCACCTGACATTACGGTACAGCCGTACTTGAATTCACTCGCACTGAGAAAAATATTAACCCCGTATCGAGTACCCTCTTTCCCAATTTATGCGATGTATTTATCACGTCGCTACATCCCGATTAAGATCAGATCATTTATCAAATATCTGACTGGTTATTTTGAGACATTGGCTTGTTCGTGAAGATTGGTTCTATTATTATCGTTTTTTGTCATTCTAACCCACCTTAGAATTCAACCTATCCATGATTTTTGAAAAAGAATCGTCGACTGAGACGCCTTTATTGTGCAATGCCTCGAAGCGTTGTTTGCTTTCGTTGAGGATATTGAAAAATAGGGTTTTATATTGTGGAGACATGCTCGAAGTGAAGGTTGAATTACCGATCGAATAAGTGAGTGTATCGACAATGTTTTTAGACTCTGTCGCCTGGTGCTGAAATTGGTCTTCGACATCCTTAATCATATTATGGGTTGAGCTGATTATTTTGGTCATGACTTGCTGTTGTTGTTTCAAAGTCAAATTTGAGCCGATGTTTTCGGCCGTTGAAGCAGCAAGATCCAACATGATCGCTGTGCTGTCCTGAATTCTGCCGCATTTATCATTGTCGTCTGTTGGCATGTTTTTTATCAACAACGACATTCCCGGGTGCTGTACCAGAAGTTCATTGCCGTTCTTTTTAAAGCGTTGAGTGCCACGCATTCGGGATAATTGCTGGCGTTCCATTTGGCTGATATTACCCGCGTTCGACAGTTCGACGTTCTTGTTTTTGCCGCGAATGAATAGACTGGTGGATACACCGAAATTCGATACCTGTTCCACTATGGTTTTTGCCAGTTGTTCATAGGTTTGGCAATTGATGCTGTCTTTGGCGAGATTAATGACATTACTCTGGTCTCCGGTATTGGCCATGAGCATGCCAGCCATTTGGTTCATTGATTCCAGTTCCTGCTTTAGTTGATCAATTTCTGCAGAGTTTTGTTGCTCGGAATTTTCTGCAACAGCGTCAAATGCATCAGATGAGCCTAATGGATTGTGATTTTGCTTTAATTCTTCTATTTCATCTTCCAGTATTTCTATGCAGGTATTTGATTCGTTAAGCTTTTGTTCCAGTTGTTCCAATTCGGAAACAGCTTGAGCCATCTCCATAGTGAGTGTATCAGTATCGTTAGCTTTCGGTTCGATTAACCTGGCTTTCAAATCATAGATGAGTTGTCGTTGATCATTAATAGTGGCTCTCAGTTGAGTGGCTTCTTTTCTGGCGGCTTGCTTATTACTGCGATCGGATGAATCCATACCGACGACATCCACGCCTGGGTTTGAATCGACCGTCGTTATTTCTCCCCAAAGTTCGATGTCGTCAGCATTAATATCGGGAGGATCGCTATCCGCTGAATCAGAATCGGATTCGACTTCGGCAACCGTGTCTACATCGCCCCACAGCTCAACTGCATCACCCGACTTCGAATCTTCGCTTTGGCTTTCGTCTTCGCTTTCCTCAATGGAGTCATTTTGTTCTGATTGTTCGTCTTCGTCGATATCACCCCACAGATCAATACTGTCATCCGAATTTGGATTATCGCCCGACTTCTCATCTTCGAGGCCTTGATCATTGATCATTTCTTCTGCGCCAGGCGAATCGGTATCCCAAAGATCAATGTCATCACCCGCTTGCGAATTATTATCCGCGCCAGTGAATTCCGGCGTGTTTGTCTGTGGTTGGCTTGCTCTCTCGCGTGTTAAATTAAGCTCTGATTCGAGTTCTTCTATGAGTTCAATGTGTTCTTGTCTGTCTTTAGTCAGATCTGACAGTTGGCGTTCAAGGGTGGATATTTCTTCTTGATTTTCCTTTAAATCATCGCTTACTTTTTTATTACGATGGTCAAAGGCTCTGACATCCATTTCCAGTTGATCGTTTTTATCGAGGGCTTCCCGCTTTTCTTTCTCGATCTGAGTATTGAGTTTTTTTAATCTCCTCAGGTTTTCATAGCTGTCTTGTAGTTCTTTGTCTGATTTCTCAAAAGCGCGTTTTAATGGCTTAAGATTATCGGCAGATTGCATTGCTTTTTCGGCAATTTGACGAGTTTGCTTTTTTTGACTCAACAATGCCCATGACAGGCCAATACAAGCCATAATGAGAACGACAAAGGCCTCAGTGGCGACAGTAATGATTAGTGGAGAAATTTCCAATGCAGCGTGATGAAATAAAAGTAATTGATATACTTATAAAAATGTAGATAAGCCGAGCGTACTATTCAACTCTTTTCATACAAAATAAAAAACTTGAAAATGAAAGCAGCGAATTTATTGGTTTAAAGTGGGATGTGAGCACGATTTACTGAAGAAGCGAAAGATTCATGATCGTCGATGCATTCCTGTTAAACTTCTGCATACTCAGAAACAAGGAATTTTGTGAAATGTCTTGTTTCTTAGCCAGGGACTTTAGAATCAATAAACTGTAGAAGGAAGCCATCGTGGGAAAATTGTCGAACAGTAAAGTTAAACACCGATGACAAAAAACGCCTTTATTTTTGACCAAATCCATCTGGAAGTCGCCAGAAATGCCTCAGACGATTTCAATTTGTTCCATGATAAACATAAGTGGTTGCTGATCACTCACAATCCATTCAAAGGGCCTATTGCTCTGGGTTTTCAGATCAATACTCTGATTGAATATCAGATGCGTTTGCATCGTGAGGTTCATCATGAAAACAAGATTATCGAGGAAAATAATCTTCGATTCAGTAATTACCAGTTCGTATTCGTTAATGCCTTGCGGCCGCGCAAAAAGTTTTATCTGGATATCAGAAAAACCCTGGTTAAGACTATACCCGAATTGACTTTGACCAACCGTGTTTCGATAAAATCTGAAAAGAAAACCATAATGCTGGGGTTTAAAAAAGAAACACGATCTCCACTTTTTCTGGCAGATACAGATTTAAGCAAAATTCCCGATTTAAATGAATTAGACGACAAAACAACAGTGCCGGGGACAGATTATTTTCTAAAAAGAAAATGGATGAATAATGGCAACGTCAAAAATTTTCTGTCTGGTTCACTGGCCGAACAATCTGTTTATTTTGATGAACTGGCGCAAACAGCCCACTATCCGGAAGTATTTCCCTGTAGTTTGACATCGGGTGCTTTGCTCGAAAAAGCGCAGATGGAAGATCATGATTTTAAACGAAATCCAATGGTGTACACATCTCACCATATTTCGATGGACAGGCATTATTTAAGTCAGGTCAAAGATCATGATCAATTACATATTCTGGTGAAACAGCATCCGGAATCGAGTAAAAACACCTTAAACCAAACCGATATACTGCTGCGAACCTATGATTGTTTCGGCTTATTGAAAAATAATGAAATTTTGTTTCGAATCAAGTTGAATCTGGTGCCATTAGAAGAAATTATTAAGAATCTCAAAAAGCAATGATACTTTTAGCGGATTGGCAAAGTATTGGATACGCAGTGGCCAATGCCACTGCGTACAATACAGAAATATCAGCTATTTAAGCAGCCTGGTCTTTCTCGAGCGTTTGCTCAATGGTTGCATCGGATGATTTTATTGCGATGGTTTTTGGTTTCATCGCTTCCGGAATTTCTTTAATTAAATGTATGGTCAGTAGACCGTTGCTTAAGTCAGCATCAAAAACCTCGATATAATCGGCAAGGTTAAATTTACGTTCAAAAGAGCGGCTGGCAATTCCCTGATATAGGTAGGTATGTTCGCGGTCGTCGCCTGCTTTATTTCCGCGTACTGAAAGTACACCATTTTCCACCTGAAGTTGTAATTCATCCTGGCTAAAGCCCGATACTGCAATGACTATCGCGTAGCGATTTTCTTCGATAACTTCAATATTGTAGGGTGGATAACCGGCCGAGCTTCGATCCGCTCGAAGGGCTGTATCCAACAATGAGCCAAAGCGGTCAAATCCAATACTACTGCGGTAAAGTGGGGTTAAATCTATCTTATTCATAACACATTCTCCATTAGAAGCAATACGTAAAAAAACATTAAATTTACAAACACTAATCTTCTGGAGACTTAGTGTCTGTGCTTATAGATATGCGTCTGGAAAATGATTTTTAAACCCCTTTGGTAACTACTTGCCCTTTAATCGATACAGCTTTCTATAGGGGATCTGTGGAGGAAGTGTATGCGGCAGGGAAGCCGCATCCAAGCCTACAAGG
>CAZGQY010000240.1:0-5490 GCA_964528035.1 uncultured Methylococcaceae bacterium
CGTCGGGCTCATAACCCGAAGGTCGTAGGTTCAAATCCTGCCCCCGCTACCAATAATATCTTGAAAGCTCTTTAGGGTAATATCTGAAACCTCTGTAGAGCGGTACATCAGGATATCGGAAAGTTTTCGAAATAAATCGATCTCTAATCTATTCGCTTGTGATTAATTGGCACAGGATCGAGATTGCTCGCTTGTATTAAATGATAGCAGCCTGTTATAATCGGTGAATTGATTCCCGGACCGAGGCCCTCAGCGTGTGATTGTCTCTGTAGAAGTGGACGGTGACGAGTCGTTTGAGATGGCAGCCAGTTCCCGCTACCAATATTGAAAAGGCCCCTACCGGGGCTTTTTGGGTTTTTGGATAAGGGTGTTATTTTTTGAGGATGGGCCTATGGCCCATTTTTTGTGTGTGGAGATATGATGAGGCGAGCGCCAGATCATTTGATAAATTTAATCGAACCTGTTGTAACGGGTATGGGGTACGAGTGTGTGGGCGTGGAGTATTTGGCGGATCAGCAGGATAGTGTTCTACGAGTGTATATCGATGCTGATGGTGGAATATTGTTGAATGATTGTTCTAAAGTGAGCCATCAGTTGAGTGGTGTATTGGATGTTGACGATCCGATTTCGAGTAATTACCGTCTGGAGGTGTCGTCACCGGGTACGGATAGGCCGCTGTTTACATTGGATCAATTCGATCGCTTTCGCGGCAATGTCGCTAAAGTGTCTCTCCTCACTTCCATGAATGGTCGAAGAAATCTGATTGGAATTTTGGATGGCTTAAAAGGTGAGTCGGTTGTTTTAAAATTGGAAGAAGATATTTGGGAGATACCTTTTGGTAAAATCAGAAAGGCTTGCCTAGCTCCTGACTATCAGATTACAGAATAGGGAAAACGATATGTCAAACAAAGAAATTTTGTTGGTCTTGGATGCCGTTTCCAATGAAAAAGAAATCGACAAAGAAACGATATTCGAAGCGGTCGAGTTTGCCATGGAAACCGCGACTATTAAACGCCACGGTCATAAAATCGATGCGCGTGTGCGTATAGATCGGGAGACAGGTGATTACAATACTTTTCGTCGTTGGCTGGTTGTTGACTCGAACGACGAATTTGAAGACGGTATCGAGTCATGTGATACGCAAATTCTTTTACCGGACGCGGAAAAAATACAGCCGGATATAAAATTGGGCGACTATATAGAAGAGCCAATCGATTCAATCCCATTTGGTCGTATTGCTGCCCAGACCGCTAAGCAGGTAATCGTACAAAAAGTACGGGAAGCAGAACGAAAAAAAATTGCGCTGGCGTACCAGGATCGGGTGGGTGAGCTGGTTACAGGTGTTGTGAAACGTGTAGAAAGAGGTGTGGTTTTTCTTGATCTTGGAGGTAATGCCGAAGCTGTTATTCCAAAGGAAGATATGATTTCCAAGGAAGCGATACGTAATGGAGATCGTGTTAGGGGGTATTTGTATGCTGTGCGTCAGGAAGTGCGTGGTCCGCAATTGTTCGTTAGTCGAACATCGCCGCATTTACTGATGGAATTGTTTCGACTTGAAGTGCCTGAGGTTAATGAAGGGTTGATCGAAATATTAGGCGCTGCCCGCGATCCTGGGTCAAGAGCAAAAATCGCTGTTAAGAGTAATGACCCGCGATTGGACCCGGTCGGTGCATGCGTTGGAATGAGAGGTTCTCGTGTCCAGGCGGTTTCCAATGAACTGGGGGGTGAGCGCGTAGATATTATTTTGTGGCATGAAAATGAGGCACAGTTTGTGATCAACGCGATGTCGCCTGCTGAAATTGCTTCAATTGTAGTGGATGAAGATGCCCACAGTATGGATGTTGCCGTTGCCACCGAAAATTTGTCTCAGGCTATAGGCAGGGGTGGGCAAAATGTACGTTTGGCCACCGAACTTACCGGCTGGAATTTGAATGTTATGGATGAGTCGGAGGCCGAAAACAAGAGCGAAGAAGAGCGAGAAAAAATGACTCAGGCATTTATGAAAGAATTGGATGTTGATGAGACTGTTGCATCTATCTTGCTACAGGAAGGTTTTTCCAGTGTTGAAGAGTTGGCTTATGTACCAGAGAAGGAGTTGTTGGAGATCGAAGAATTCGATGAAAAAATTGTTACAGAATTACGAGATCGAGCAAAGGATGTGGTCTTGATAAAAGCGATTTCAGCCGAAGAACAACTTGAAGAGGTTCACCCTGCCGCGGATTTATTGGAAATGGATGGGGTTGATAAGGAGCTTGCTTATACACTGGCCAGCAAGGGCGTGATTTGCATGGAAGACTTGGCGGAATTATCGATTGATGAGATGTCGGAAATTGCAGACATTGGACAGGAAAAGGCGGGCGAACTGATTATGGCGGCACGTGCCCCCTGGTTTGCTAAAGATTAGGCCGGCGAATAAGCTGGAGGATATGAATTCATGAGTAACGTAACAGTACGACAACTTGCGGGTGTGGTTGGAATTTCCCTGGAGCGACTGCTTTCGCAACTTGGCGATGCCGGCTTAAAGGCTTCAAATGCAGATGATGTATTGAATGATGATGAAAAAATGAGGTTACTCACTTTTCTGAGAGCCAGTCATGGTAAGGAGGTCGATAGTTCCTCTGTGTCAAAAAAAGTTGTGTTGAAGAGAAGGAGTGTGAGTGTATTGACGCAATCCAAAGTACCTGGCCGCTTGGAAAAGAGTGTTAATGTTGAGGTAAGAAAGCGGCGAACTTACGTTAAACGAAGTGAAATAATTGAAACCGATGGCCAGGTTACGGATATTGAGAAAGCCAAAAAAGCTTTAGACGAACAACGAAAATTAGTCGAGTCTCAGGATGCTGAGCGAACTTTAAAAGAAGTCGAAATCAAGAAACGGCTAGATGAAGAGGAGGCTGAGAGAGTCCGTATTGAGGAAGAAAAGCGTCTCGATGAGCAACGTAAAGCAGAAGAGGAAGAAGCATCAAAAGCCTTAGTCTTAGCTGAGAAGAAAAAAGAAGAAGCCAGGCTGGCTGCGGCAAAACCGCCTGTTCAGCCGGATGCAGGTGCCCGCACACCCGGAAATACAAGAAGAAAGAATCAAAAGCAGGAGAAAAAGAAAGAGTCGGTTGAAGACGATAGACATAGAAAACAGTTGCATGTTGAAGCAACGAAAAAGCGTAAGAAAAAGCGCGGACGGGTTGTTCGACCGCTGGTTTCTTCCGGAGATCAAAAACACGGTTTTGAAAAACCGACGGCCCCTATCGTTCGAGAGATATCCATTTCGGAAGAAAT
Source organism: uncultured Methylococcaceae bacterium (assembly GCA_964528035.1). Lineage (GTDB taxonomy): Bacteria > Pseudomonadota > Gammaproteobacteria > Methylococcales > UBA1147 > CAZGQY01. Next base: position 3,271 of record CAZGQY010000240.1, read on the forward strand.
TACGGTCTCTGATTTGGCTCAGAAAATGTCAGTGAAGGCGGTCGAGTTGATTAAAATACTCATGGGTATGGGTATTATGGCGACAATTAATCAGGTGATTGATCAGGATACAGCGAGTCTTGTTGTTGAAGAAATGGGACACACTGTTGTATTGCGAAGTGACGAGAATCTTGAATCGGAATTGCTCGAGAATATTTCCACGAATTCCGGGGTTCAGAAGCCACGTGCGCCTGTAGTAACAATAATGGGCCATGTTGACCACGGCAAAACTTCACTGTTGGACTATATTCGCGAAAGCCAGATTGCGTCTGCTGAGGCAGGGGGTATTACACAGCATATTGGTGCCTACCAGGTGGAAACGGGGCATGGATCTATTACATTTTTAGACACACCGGGTCATGCAGCGTTTACTGCTATGCGGGCAAGGGGTGCTGAAGTCACTGACGTTGTTGTGGTTGTTGTGGCGGCGGATGATGGTGTGATGCCGCAAACAAAAGAGGCAATAGAGCATGCTTTAGCAGGTCAGGTACCTATTATTGTTGCGGTGAACAAAATTGATAAACCTGATGCTGATCCTGATCGGGTTAAACAGGAATTGGCAGCGATGAACGTTGTTCCTGAAGAGTGGGGCGGTGATACTCAATTTGTAAATGTCTCAGCAAAGACGGGTGAGGGCGTCGACGCATTACTGGAGGCTTTAGTCCTGCAATCAGAAATTCTCGAACTGACAGCTGCCGATGAAGGAATTGCTTCTGGAGTTGTTGTTGAGGCTCGATTGGATAAAGGTCGGGGTACAGTGGCAACTCTATTGATCAGTGATGGTTTGCTGGATAAGGGGCAAATCATACTTTGCGGTGAAGAATTTGGTCGTATTCGGGCAATGTTTAACGAAAACGGTAAAGCTATGAAGCAGGCTGGACCGTCGACTCCGGTGGAAGTTCTGGGGTTATCTGGTACTCCGGATGCCGGTGAAAAATTTGTCGTTGTCGAAGATGAACGAAGAGCCCGGGAATTAGCAGATTTTCGAGAAGAAAAATCAAGAAATAAAAAACTGGCCCAACAAAAAGCGACTAAATTGGATGAAGTGTTTTCGCAAATGGAAGCTGGAGATGTTTCGGAGTTGAATTTGATCGTTAAAACCGATGTGCATGGTAGTTTAGGAGCGCTGCGGGATGCTTTGACCGGTTTATCCACGGACGAGGTCTCTGTTCGAGTCGTCTCTGGTGGAGTCGGTGGAATTAATGAAGGTGATGCGAATCTGGCCCTGGCGTCCAATGGGATTATTATTGGGTTCAATGTCCGTGCTGATGTGAGTGCAAGAAAATTGATCGAAGAGAAAGGTTTGGACTTGCATTATTACAGTGTAATTTACGATGTTATTGATGAAGTTAAAAAGTCTATAAACGGCTTGTTGGCTCCGGAAATCAAAGAAGAAATTGTCGGTATTGCTGAAGTCAGAGATGTTTTTCGGTCTCCAAAATTTGGTGCCATCGCTGGATGTATGGTTACTGAAGGTTTGGTTGCACGTAATTTACCCATAAGAGTACTGCGGGATAATGTTGTGATCTACGAAGGGCAGTTAGAGTCACTGCGTCGATTTAAAGATGATATATCTGAGGTTAAGTCGGGTATGGAATGTGGAATAGGGGTGAAAAATTACAACGATGTTAAGGAAAATGACTTGATTGAAGTATTCAAAACTATAGAAGTTAAGCGCGAAATATGAAGTTTCAACGTATTGATATGCTAATCTTCGGCCTGATGAAGATCGGTATATCGAATTGAGCAGCCCGGTTTATGCCTCGGACATTTAGTCGCAGTCAACGTGTCGCTTCTCAGGTTCAGCGTGAATTGGCTGTCATTCTGCAATCTGATCTTAGGGATCCGCGGCTTGGATTAATCACGATAAATGCAGTTGATGTTAGCCGTGATCTGGCGGTCGCGAAAATCTATTTCACACTATTGAATGGTGATAAAAAATCTATTGATGGTAATCAGCTGATTTTGGAGCAATCGGCCCCTTTTATTCGAAAATTGCTGGGAAAACGAATGCGAATGCGGAATTTACCGGAATTGCGATTTATGTATGACGCTTCTATTGCACAAGGTTTGCGTATAGAAGAGCTATTGGATGATGAGCGCTCTGACAAACACTAAGGAGCGAAGATTCAATAATATACGAATCCTGACTTGTCTTATTGTCCGTCTTCTGCGTTGTAG
>CAZGQY010000241.1:0-5454 GCA_964528035.1 uncultured Methylococcaceae bacterium
CCAGAGTTGGAAAAAACAATTAAGGCGTTACAGCGTCGTGTTGATACACTGGAAAAAAAATGGAGTGAGGAGAAATAGTTATGGATATCTTGTTGATACTGACTTATGCATCCACATGTATTGTTGTATTCAAGGTATTTAAAATACCATTAACGAAATGGACTGTGCCTACCGCGGTACTTGGTGGTGTGTTATTAATCGGCGCGCTCATATTTACCATGAACTACAACCATCCTTATTCTGAAGTCAGCCGTAGCTATTTCGCGACAGTGCCCGTTGTACCTCAAGTTTCCGGTCAGGTAATAGAAGTCACAGAGCAAGTGAATCAATTGCTGGAAAAAGGCGATGTTTTGCTTAAACTTGACCCTGTTCCTTTTAAAGCCAAGGTCGATGAATACGAGGCGCAGCTTCGAGAGGCTCGAAGCGATTTGCGACGCGCAAAAAAATTAGTTGTTAAAAATTTGATAGCCCGCCGCGAATTGGATCGTGCAAAGCTCAAGGTTGATGAGTTAACACCCAGATTGAGAAAAGCAAAATGGGATCTGGAAAATACCATTGTCCATGCACCTGCACGTGGATTTGTCAGCCAGGTCGCGGTCAGGCCGGGAGTGATGGCTGTATCACTGCCGCTAAAACCGGTAATGGTATTCATACCTCTGGAAGAACGGATCGTTGTTGGCTGGTTTCGGCAAAATAGTTTGTTACGTTTAAAAACAGGATATGAAGCCGAAATTACTTTTGACGGAATCCCCGGAGAAGTATTCTCCGCAAAAGTACGTCATGTGCTTCCAGCAATGGCTGAGGGCCAGTTTCCTGCAAGCGGTAGTCTTATCGACGGTTCGACATTGGCAAATAGAGTGCCAGGACGAATAGGAGTCAATTTATTAATTGATGACCCCGATTTCACGCAATATCAATCAAAGGTTCCCGGTGGCGCTTTCGGGCAGGCTGCGATATATAGTGACCATATGCATCATGTGGCGGTTATGCGGAAAATATTACTGCGTATGGCGTCGTGGATGAACTATTTATTTCCGTTTCATTAGTGGGTTGTGAAGTTTTGGGCTGGTGAACTATGTTATTGACTGGCACTTATCATATGATGAAATAGGATTGACCCCTATTCCTCTTTTTCATCATATGATGAAATAGGATTGACCCCTATCCCTGATTACACATGAATGGAGAGACTCGATAAGTCCAATATCAGTGTTGTACTAGGTAATAGCTCTTGTAACCCTGGCAATTTTGGTTAGTATGCGCTTAAATAATTTTCTTATCGCGTGCATGGCCTGGAGTATAAACAAATAATAGAGCCGATCATATTCATACTTGCCTGATAAAATATCAAGGAAGCCGCGTTGCAGAGTACCGGCATCTGCGAATGCCCGGGAAAAGACTGATTTCAGGCATCCAGGAAATATTAGCCAACGAAACAGGTTTGCCTGCCGGATTGATTGGGTGATCGGTCTAATGTTATTAAGGTAAATGTCGAGAACGGGTACGTCGTGCATCGATTGTTCTTTTGAATAAATTGACTCTGCGGCAATCTTTCCACTGAGCATGGCATGAGCAATGCCTTCTCCTGTGATCGGATCAACATAGCCCGCTGCGTCACCACATAAAAGTATATTATATTTTCCTGGTACCTTGATAAAATTTCCGAAAGGGATGTGGTGGCCTTTTATTCTGTAGTTTTTACTATCGATACCTTTTTCCATCAAAAACCTACTCATAGTCTCCTTTAAATCCGGGTTCTTTTTTAGAAGACCGCCAACACCAATCGTAACTGTTTTGTTTTTCGGAAAAACCCAGCCATAGCCCCATCGTGCCGAACCAAAATCGATCTCAACTCGATTAAGTGAGTGATTCATATCTGCGATTTGCACCTCGGTTTCTAAACCAAAACCGATTTTTTCCTGGTCCACTGGATGTCCCAACAGATTACGTCGAACCATGCTATTCACCCCGTCGCAACCGATCAGGTATCGATAGCGAATACTGGCCCCGCTCTTTAAATGAAGAGTGTTTTCATCAAATTCAAAACAAGTGATAGGTGTTCCGAATAAACACGCAACGCCTTTTGCTTTTACTAAATTGCTTAGATAGTAGTCAAACTGGAATCTCATAGTAAAAAACAGATCGGCATAACCATTTTGTTCACATAATTTATTATTGTTCATGAAGAATGAAATATTGTGAACCTCATTGATAATGTCCATATCCCAGTCTGTACCGAAGATACTTGTAAAGACTTTTTTACAGCGAGTTGTCAATAATCCTCCACATAGCTTTTCTCTTGGAAAGGTTACTTTATCGATCAGGCAGGTAGACAGACCTTTTTCCGCAGCCGTATAGGCTGCTGCACAACCTGCCGGCCCGGCACCTACGATAACGACGTCATATTCTTTAGATTGCATTGGCAGTTGTTTTTATGAAATAGTGAGTGGGTTTTATAAGGGGGATGCGCAGCGTGGCGTTATGGACTAAACAATTTAAAGATCATTATCTGCAATCACTGCAGGATTACAAAAGCTTTTATGATGACGTACACGAATATGGAAATCCCGACAAAGCTCAGCGGGCATTCTATTTTATCCCGGGGTTTAATGGCGTAGCAGGGCAGATACGCTTTGCTATTCCAAGCTTTACTGCGAGATATGGTTGTAATTTCTATATTCGCAGTTTGCATCTCGACGAATTTTCTGCACATAAGCCCACCTGGGATAAATACAATGCAGAAAATATCGATAAAAAACATCAGAAAATAATTGTGGATCTAAGTGAGTTAAGCGAACGATTTGATAACATTTCCATTATTGCCAGTAGTAGTGGATTCTACGATTTTATCGCAGTGGCCGATCAGATTCCCGAGTCAGTCATGGCCAAGTTGCGGTTAGCCTGGGTTGCGTGTGCGCCTGACTGCTCGGAACGTTCAGTCTGGGAGCCGGTATTTTACAGAATGAACGGCTTTGATTATCATTCGGACCAGTGGTTTGCATATCCGAATCATAACTGGATCAAGTGTATAAATAGAGAGTGCAGCGCCAATAAAAAATGGCAATATGGGCGCCAGAAAAAAATATTTTACAAGTATGATCTTGAATCGAGATTTTATCTGGGTGGTGTTTTGTGGGCATATGTGAGTATTACCCGGTACAATTGGATCATTCAGTACAATATTGAAAAAGCTGGATTTCCGATTGATACCCCATGCGTCGTACTGGTTGCTGAGAAAGACGGGTATTGGTACGGAAAAAGTAAACAGGAAATACAGACAGTGATTAATCGATATCTGTCCAGTTCGAAGACACTTTTCCGAAATACGACCCATCTTTGGGTGACCGTACCGCAAAATATTACTGCAGTACTGGAAGAAGTGGATAACCTCCCTGTGAATAAATGCTGAGTTTTTCTAAGATTAAAATAATAAGGATCTGAAATGACGACTGATATTCTGTTGGCGGTGGTGCTGACTTCAATGATTCAATCTATATTTGGTGTCGGGGTGTTGCTATTTGGTACGCCTATATTGCTGTTATTAGGATACGATTTTATATTTGCGCTGACTATTTTGCTGCCAATTTCGATTGCCATTAATTCGATGCAAATATTGAAACATTACCGTCATATTGACCATTTGTTTTATCAGAATATTTTGATTTATACGATTCCATTTGTGGTTGTGTTTTTATTTTTGGTGACTACGGCGAATATTAATATTGGATTTTTAGTGGGCTTGTTTTTGCTGTTTGTCGCTCTGAAGAGCTATTCTCCTGAAGTGGAGCGCTATTTGGAATCAATGGTTAAATATGAACGTATCTACCTTGCAGTTATGGGGGTGATTCACGGCTTAACTAATCTGGGCGGGTCATTGCTGACAGCAATTGTACACAGCAAAGCTTATCCGAAAGACGTAACAAGAGTAACTGTTGCGAGTGCGTATGCGACCTTCGCTGTATTCCAGATATTTACTCTGATGTTTTCTATTGATGATTTGCAGATCAATGTTCCGGTCCATGGTATCTATCTGACCGTCGGTGCAATGGTTTATGTGTGGACTGAGGAGATGTTGTACGTCAATATTGATAATGAAAAATACAGCAAGATATTTGCTGCGTTTTTATTTGCGTCGGGTGTACTGTTGTTACTTAAATCTGTTTGAGGGTGGGAGCTTGTTTATTCTGTTGGTTGCAGTCTGAATAGAATTTTTCTAATCAGCGCTTAAGCCAACTAGAGATTATAGTAACAAGCAGATTATTTTGGCGGTGCATTGGTGGACTACACTTTTGGGACAATGATCGCTTCCATGAGAAGATGGAATGGAAACTCGGACGTGGAACTAAGTGGGGTGTAATCGGTTGAGTCTGACTCTAAAGCGAACATGTCATACTATCTAAACATTTTAACAATTTGACGTGTCAACACTTTTCCAGATGTAAATCCGGATACAAAGTTACGCAGATTCTTGACGATTTTCATAGTCTGCCGGCGACAAATAATCATTGGCAGAATGAATTCGTATTCGATTGTAAAAGACCTCATTATGTTCAGATACTTGGTGTTTAGCCTCAAATTGGTAAAAATTACATCACTAGAAGCCATTCTTGTCGCCTGTTGCTGCTGCAACAGTAGCCGAACGAGCCGGATCTTGAGGTTTACACATCATCGTAAGCCTTGAGATCCAGCAACTCCCCCAGTGTATTTTGCGGAGACCACCACTTCCCTGGATAAGCTTTCCTGACTCAGGATAAGCGACTAATGCGTTTTGAAGTTCACGGTATATATCATCTGCCATCACCTCTTTTATTTGTTTTGTAAAGATTGATGTTTCGATAATAACCATACGACAAATATACGCCAATGACGTATAAAATCAAGTTGGGTTTCTTAGAGGTATAATGTTTGAGCTGAGGGAATTTTGTGGAGCGGCATGGTAGTCAGCCAGTAGGTGAAAGTCCAGCCTTCACCTTGTGAGAAGGGAAGGAGTAGCCGTAAGCAAGCGTGCCAAAAAAGCTTGTAGTCTCTCCCCAACAGGAAATCATGGTGATTAGGAGCCAATGCGGGATCGATCAGAAGCTCAAGCTAAATTTTGCCAGTTTGGGCAACCAGAGGATTCTTTTTAGTATTACATATAGAAAAATATGATTGACCCCTAACCTCTTGATTGACCCCTAACCTCTTGACCCCTAACCTCTTGACCCCTAACCTCCTAACCTCCTATTAGAAAATATGAATGAGCGCCGTGATCAATATATTGCGGCACTCAGAGCTGCCGACAAACACGATTTTTCCGAAATGTTGGAATTTGTCGGTACCTAAGATTTTGATCAGGTAAAATAACACGCCTTTCGGGCATTTCATTTGCTCGAAAAGGTAAATTAACAAACAAGGTAACTCTTGCCCCCTAATCGAAACAGCCCTCTATGGGGGATCTGTGGAGGAAGTGTATGC
>CAZGQY010000242.1:0-5359 GCA_964528035.1 uncultured Methylococcaceae bacterium
GCTGACCATTTCTCGACCAAGCTACTCCCCAATACAACAATGACGGAGTACTAGTTAAGCGCCATAGAATCAGATAAAAAGTTTTCTGTGTAGAAAATAAAAAAACAAATTCGGAGAATAGCGATGAAATGTCTTTATTATCTAACATCCACCCTGGATAGTACTCATAAGATATCAGATGACCTTCATGAGTCGGGTGTTGATGATTGGTTTTTTCATGTAATCAGTAAGGATGAATCGGGACTAAAAAAAGAGCAGTTACACTCCGGTAACTATATAGAGAAGCTGGATATATTGCGCTATGGGATTCTTGGCGCACTTATCGGTTTTGTGGCTGGAATAATTGTGAGTCTGATTGTCGCTATCGCCGAACCGTTTGGTTCTGAAGCTAAAGGCATCATCTATTTCGGTATTGTCGCGTTGATGACCTGTTTCGGAGCCTGGAGTGGCGGATTAACCGGAGTCGCCAGTGAGAATAAAAAAATTGCTGAATATCATGATGATATTGATGCCGGAAAATATCTGATCCTTATTTATGCTCGAAAGGAAAAAGACCCTGTTATCCGTGAGATGATGGGAAAAAGTCACCCCGAGGCAGCTCTTACCGCAGTTGACGAGAATTTTTATAATCCTTTGGTTGGAATTACACGCATTTCGTGACAACTGAGTATTAATAAAGTTCAAAAAACAAAAATGAAGCGGGCTGTCTGCGAGGAGAGGGCGTTGTGAGTGGAAGTGGTATTGACCAGTTTTTTCGATTAAAAGTAACGAATATCAGTCGTATTAGCAATATAGAATGAGCGATCTCATATCTAATCCCAGGTAATTTTATATGCGTTCCCGGGTTACGTCGTGTTTTGTAATGCAAACATATTGGGTATTCTAAGTTGCTCCATATGTTCTCTAGTGTAGCTGTGCTGGACAATTTTGAAGGCTATTTTCGCGGTTGTTGTTGGTTGCCAATAAATACGCTTTGTTTGCCTATACCTTAAGTGCCCTATTTAAAGGCCTTAAAAGAATAACCAACAGTAAACGCGAACTGAGCCATTTTGAAAGTTATGGAAAAGGATCCAATAAATTGTTGAAAAATTTCTTGCCATAATGCATGGATCAGGTGTCTATTTCGGTTGGTGCTGTAGTCGGTCAGTGGTGTCACCGGATTCAGCCTGTCCTGTCAATGCCTGGGCAGCCCCAAAGGTATTCGAAACCTTGGTTGGCTTGATTTTGAATTCACCGGTACGGTCCTGTTGACTACAGAGGATGTTGTCAGTTTCCAGCGCCTTAATCGTAATTAAACCATTAACGTGTCCGGATTTTGAAACCGATCAATGACCCGCGGGTGCAATAGTGGTTTAAACCTTGATTGGTACGTTAAGAATAAGCGTGGTTCGGTGTAGTGTCGTGTGCGCTATGATCGGCCCATATACAAAGGCGATTTCGCCCCTCGTCTTTGGCCTGATAGAGTGCTTCGTCAGTACGTTGGATCATGACATCAGTATCGATTACACCAATATCGTACTCAGTCAATCCGATACTACAGGTGACATGAAATTTTTTTTCCTTATTCGAGGCATATTTTTGTATGCAGGCTTTAGTACGAATTCGCTGACCGACCTGCTGGGCCTGATCCAGTGTTGTACTCGGTAAAATGATGAGAAATTCTTCGCCGCCATAGCGACCGACAATATCCAATTGGCGGGTGCATGTTTCAAGTATTTTGCTAAAGCCTTTTAGTACCTGGTCTCCAACCAGGTGTCCGTGATGGTCATTGACTTGTTTAAAATGATCTAGATCGATCAGTGCCAGGCAAAAGGGAGTATCGTAGCGTTGTGCACGGTATATTTCTTCATTGAGATGATCCATTGTATAACGGCGGCTGTACAGTCCTGTGAGGTCATCGGTGACCGCCAGACGTTTCAATTCGTCTTCACGCATTTTTAACAGGTGCTTCAATTCTGTTTTTTCGATGGCGTTGTTGATGGCGCGGCGTAAATCTTCTCCTGTGATTCCTGCTTTAATCAGGTAATCCTGAACACCGTTTTTCATTGCCTGGACGGCTATTCCTTCATTGCCTTCTCCAGTGAGCATGACAATGGCTGGAATATGGTTGTTATTTTGTTTATTCAGTTCCACCAAAAATTCGAGACCGTCGAGTTCGGGCAAATTATAATCGAGCAAAATACAATCAGGTCGTTCGTCCTTTAAACTATTAAGGGCATCTTCACCGTTATCAACTTCTGAAAACACATATTCGTTCTGATTGGCGCGGAGCAAAAGACGTTTATAAGTAGTACGGTCTTCCGGGCTGTCGTCGACGATTAGAATACGAAGCGGTTCAATCATGATTGTATTTCCCCTTCAGGAAGTATGACAATTTCAAACCAATAATTTTTCAGTTTTTCTATCGCTTCAACAAAGCCGGTAAGATTCACCGGTTTATGAACATAACTATTGGCGCCAGCAAGATAGCATTTGTCGATATCACTGGGAGCAGATGATGTGGTCAGCATGATCACTGGAATCGATTTTAAATTGGGGTCTTGTTTTATCTCTTTTAACACTTCCCAACCGTCAGTACCGGGCAGGTTAAGGTCAAGCAATATGACCGAAGGTTTGGGTGCTTTTTCCGAATCGGCGTATTGTTCCCGCCGATACAGATAGTCGAGCGCATCATCACCGTCTTCGCAACGCTTGATTGGGTTGGATAAACCGGATTTTTTTAAGGCTCTTATGGTAGTCTCGTAATCTTCCGGGTTATCTTCAACGATCAGTATCGTTCTTGATATCGCTTTTGCTGCCTCAGTCATGAGAGTTTTTTCCAGACAAGGTAAAATAAAATGTAGTGCCTTCGCCGAAACATGAATCCACCCATATTTCGCCGTGGTGGCGTTCGATAATTTTCTTTATGATGGTTAATCCGACTCCGTTGCCACCACCATATTTGTCTCTGCCATGCAGGCGTTTAAATATGCGGAATACGGAATTCAGATGTTTCTCGCGTATGCCGATGCCGTTATCCCGGACGTAAAAAACGATCGAATAGCCTGGGATTTGGTGAGATTTTAGTGCTGTGGGGAGGTTATCCATTTCACTGCTGTCCTGATAGCCGATTTCGATCCATTTTTCAGGTTTATCGTTATATTTTTTTGCATTGGAAATGAGATTGCTAAAAACCTCGCCGATAAGAACAGGGTCACAAGCGATACTGGGAAGTGGTTTGGGGATGCGTATTTCTATTTTCTCGCTTTCGAGACCCACATGTAATGTATCGAGTACGTTGCTCAGTACATCGTTCATGTTGGTGGTTTCGTGGGAAATATTGACTCGACCCAGGCGGGAAAAATCGAGAAGGGAATTAATCAGGTCTTCCATACGTTGAGTCAATCGAGTCAGCGTTTTCAGTTTGGACTGCCCTTCCTCGTCGAGTTTATCCGCGTAGTCTTCCAGTAGAAAGTTAGAATAATTATGAATACCTCTCAGGGGTTCCTTTAAGTCGTGTGAAGCGATGTAAGCAAAGTCGTCCAATTGTCTATTGACGCGTATCAATTCGCATTCTTTGGTTTTTGTATCGCTTATATCGATCCAGGAACCAATTAATTCAAGCGGTCTACCGGAGCGGGTGTAAGTCACTGTTGCCGCATCATGAATCCATAAGTAATGGCCTAGTCGGTGCTTAAATTGGTATTCCAAGGTAATGTGTTGCTTTTTTTGTACCAGAAGATCGTTGAGTGTTTCCAGTACGCCTGTGGCTTCGTCTGGATGAAGGTGCGTATACCAGAAGTCACGGGTTAATAAATCGTGTGTTGAATGGCCTGTCAGAGTTGTAATATTTTCGCTGATGAATGTGCCATGAAACGAAGGCGATAAATTCATGCTATAAATGACCGATGGACTGGTTTTCATCAGATACTTGAGCCGGGTACGCGTTTTTTTCAGATCAACATTGGTTTTATTATGACGATCCAGTGTAATTTTTTGCTTGTGGTGGGTCGCAGCGTGATCCAGCATTAAGCCGGCCAGAGGTACAGAATAGGCGATAATTTTAAGAAAGTGAGCGATATTGAAATCGGAGTCAAACAGCGCGGTAGAGCCAAACGCCATATGGGCTTCGACGATGACGTCCGGGATCGTCGAGATGATCAGTCCGTGAGCAAATATGGAAGGATACTTGCGATAGTACAGCGGAAACACATAGAGGCCGCAAACCAGATATAAAAGTAAAGGAATAAAATCCCATGGCCGGGTAATTAGATTGTCCGGAAACATGGTTTGCGGCAAATTGGAACGGGTGGCCGCGTAGTGAATAATTGTATAAGCGATAACAGCAAAGAAAACACTGGTTGTGACCACAAAGGACAGGCGGGCAGGTATTTTTTGCTTTCTTTCCCTCAATAGCAGACACACACCGACCATCATAATCAGGGCGTTGAAGACGCGACAAACCGCCCAGGTAAAAGGAATCAGGCTGCGATTGTCAGCTACAGAGGTAATCAACCGATCTGCGGCTAAAGTATGAAAAGCGTCCATGAATCCAGCACATACGAGGGCTGAGCCAATAATCGGTGTGGTAATGTCACGGGTGATTGCGTAGTGACTAAAAGCCAGGCAAACTGTAAATATTGCTACACAAACAGCACTCCATTCCAGAAGCGTATGGGTAAATGCGCCACTCAGATGATGAAATGCGGCTTCGGTGGTGTTTGGTGCCGATTGCATTGTTTCATCGAGCCCAAGTTGTTCGCTAGAGAAATCAAAGCCCGCCAAGGTTAACATGAATGGCAGGACACTGATTACCACGATTCCCCAGACTATAGAATCAGGGATTTTATCCTCATTGAGAGCTTTGACTGATGGGTGGGTGGTAGATATTACTTGGGCGTGCATAGCACTATTTTGATGGTTGTTTAGAAATTTATATTTAGATTTTTTTAATTTTGACAGTTTTAATTATCAAGTTATTTTCTATGAACGGTCAGAGCCAAGAATGTTTGTTTAACATACGAATATGTATCTAAAAGCACTGAAATCTACAATATTTCTAAGCCTATTAAATTAGTATAGACAAAATAGTAATTGTTGTCGGATTGCGCGTATGGATTGTGGTTCAGTATTGTGATGGACTGAACGTGTTAGACAATTTTAATTGGCAAATCGAAGCAATCAATGGGGTTCGCAATAGAGAAAGGCCCTTCGAAAAGGCTCAGCAATTTCAATTGTGGCTTACAGGCGTACTACTGAAGGTTGTGGTTGAGGCAGGAAACTTAATAATACAGCTTCGATATAGACCTGAATGGTAACTGCTCGGCCCCTCTATGGGTGATCTGTTCCGGAAGACGCCGTAAATACATCCTTGTAGGCT
>CAZGQY010000243.1:0-5294 GCA_964528035.1 uncultured Methylococcaceae bacterium
GCGCATAGCAGGGCTACGCAACTGTTGCTACAACGCAGAAGACGGACAATAAGAGAAGTCAAGATTCGTATATTATTGAATCCTTGCTCCCCTAACCGTTAATACAAGATTGAGGAGTACTAGGTAGCCCCATGGTTAAAATGATTGCAGGATTATTAGTATTGCTATTTATTGTATTTGGCTGCGCTACAGAAAAAAGAAGAAATGCTATTCACGATACACTCCGGCTGTACGAAAAAACACTGAGATGGGGGGCCTATAGAGAGGCACAAACGTTGAAGCTGGAAGTCCGTAAACCGCTTCCGGAAGGCCTGAATGAGATAAAAGTAACCTCATACGAAATTGTTAGTCAGAGCGTAACCGAGGATGCTGATCAACTGGAGCAAACAGTAGAAATAAAGTTCTACCATGAACAGCAGGGAATGATAAAAACTCTGATGGATCGGCAAACCTGGGTATACGACGATAAACTCGATGGATGGTTTTTAGAATCGGAATTACCCGATTTTATGTCAGCCATTCAATGACATGTTCGACAAGATCATTGGCATCGTCCTCAGTGATCGCATAGCTCCGAATGGATACGCCCGCTTCATGGACTGATTCCGGATTGCCGGTAATTAGCGGATGCCAGGAAGGCAGGTCTTTGTTCTCTGCTACCAATCGATAGGCACAGGTTGTTGGTAGCCAGTCATATTGTAAATATTTTTCTGCTTTAATATCTTTACAGTCAGGAACCAGATGCGTGCGGTTCTGGTATTGTGTACAGCGGCAAGTTTTTAAATCAATAAGATTGCAGACAACGCTGGTAAAAAATATTTCATTAGTGTCTTCATCCTCGATTTTATTCAGGCAGCACTTGCCACAGCTGTCACACAGTGATTCCCATTCATCCTGGTTCATTTCTTTGAGTGTTTTGGTTTGCCAGAATGGTTGTTTGTCCATGTGCCTGTATTCTTGTTATAAAGCGATGCGTTCCATAATGTAACACAAACAATCTTGGCGAATGATATTCTCATCAAGTGTTAGCATGGATGGCATAACCTTTTTTTTAAATAAGCACTCGTTGTGTTCGTAATGAAAATATTTGTCGGTAACCTTTTTACCCCATTCGTCCTGCGCTATAACAGGAGGGCCTGCCGGTGACTTCAGTTTACCTAATACCGTGCCTTTTGGTATTTCAGTGAAATTCATATGATCTAGATCGCCATCGAGTCGCAGCATCACATTTTCCTGTCTAAAGCTAAATGAGATGTTTTCAGGAATAGATACTTGCGCAACCGTATGAAACAGATCCATATGGCTTGCAGTGATCGAATCGTTAGGCAGGTGTGTTAGATGCAGGCAGGTATCCAAATAGTCCAATGCATGTTGAACCCCGAAGGACTGTCCGGGTTTACCGCACTCGAGAGTAACCGATGGGCAGTAGGGGGCAAATGCAGCGGAGAGAACCCCTTTGGGACGAACAAAATAGACAACCAAACGACTGAATAAATTTGCCAGTTGCAGAAAACGATTATCCAGCACATTCACACAGGCATAATGTGGATTGAGTCCGGTATTGTTGTGGACATCAATGCTTGCAAAAACCCCTCGTCTCGACATTTCGGCGACAACCGATCGAGTCACATCGGTTTCTGCACACTCCGGGAGTTCAGTTCCTGGCCAGATGCGATTATAGTCCGGTTGTGACTCCAGGCGGCGCGATTGATACCGGGCGGCCTCAATGTTGCCAAAAAATATCGAAACGGATCGTGGTAATGAGCGCGACCTATATTTTTTCAGTAATGACTGTACAGCCAATAGTCCCGTTATTTCGTTTCCATGAAGTAATACCGAGATGAATAACGGAGGGTCTATCTGTCCCGAGAGGTGAATTAGGCTGGGTTGGGGCAGAATTTCATAAAGCTGTTGCGGAAGGATATCAAGTAATCCATCCGGTATATTATCCAATTGATTCAATTTAAGCCGATTCATGTCATATTTTCCAGCTATGAACCGGTTGCCCTGACCATTGATTCCGGTGGTAAGCGGACGTCATTGAAACCAGGTTACATTGATTTTTAAAGCAATACTGACGTTGCCAGGCGGCGCCGGTTTGACCGGATTCCGCACGTTGTCGAATGATATCCAGATACTTGTCGGCGTCAGAGTGTGAAATATTCAAATGTCGCAGACCGATTCTTGCCTGGGGAATCAAAGTCGATAAAATCAAATTTCGTATCTTAACTTTGTCGGCGTCCAGCCAGACAATTGTTGAGTCGAGACCATAGCGTGCGCATTGATAAAAATTGTCTTTGCATTGGTGGAATGGGATTTCTGGTTCCTGATCGATGTAATCGTCTACCAGAAATTTTGTCAGGCCGTAATAAAAAGCCGCGTTCGCCAGCATATCGATAACGGTGGGACCTGCGGGAATAACACGGTGTTCAATACGAACGTGCGGGGTTCCATCCTGATCAAAGCCGATAAGAGGTCTGTTCCAGCGCCAGATAGTTCCGTTATGGAGTCGAAGATATTCAAAATCCTGTGGTTTGGAATCAAAATGGATCGGTAATAGGACAGGATAGTGTTCTAAATTCTCAGAAAAACACTCCATAATCGATTTGCGTGCGTAGTCTGTACCAAAACTGACCCGGCGCAATGGCCCGTTTGCGACTGCATCGTAACCTCCTATTTCTACTGACTGCTCAAATAAGGGGATGCGAGTTTCTGACCAGAGATCCTTGCCAAATAAATAGGGTGCATTAGCACTAATTGCCACGCAGGCAGCAGATGCAATGATTGAAGCGTTATAGAATTGAACAGCAGAATTTAAGGGTATTTGCAAATGAATCTGGAAGGATGTTGCCGCAGATTCGAGCATTACATCGTGATGTGTGAGCCTTAAATGTTCTATACCGCCAATATCCAGAAAGATCGGTTTTCCTCGAGCACTGAGAACCTGCTGATTGAGTGCACGGTAGCGATTAAGATCCGACATATTTGATAGGTTCAATTCGGATTGTTTCAATGTCGGCAGACTGCCAATCATAATCAGATTATGATTCATGGATTCAGCGGTAAATCGCGCTTCTTCGCAAATATTGCCCAGATCTTTATGAATGGTTTTGAAAGCATCCTGATTCAGCTCAACAGGCTGATTATTCAATTCAATGTTAAATTTGGCGAGTTCGGCCGAGGCTAGAGGGTTATTTAGCCGATCAAGGTAGACGTCGTTTATCGCGGAGGGGTGCATGCTGGAATCGACCAGCCAGGCCTCGATTTCGAATCCGGCAACGGCTTCCTTTTGTGAAAGAGATTTGCTTTCTATAAGGTTGTTGAGAGTTTCAGTCTCGATTTTAAGATGGTTATAATAATTATCGAAATCTTTTCGGGAAAAAGATGTTTTATCGATTTCTTGTCCCATATTAAACTATGAATTTGTTATTGATGAACGGAACAAATTGTTCGAGGAAGCTTTGAATGAATATTGCTCAGGTTGTTATTATTTTGCATTAGATTGAAGACATTATGTGCAGTCTGGAGCATACCTGATAATTTGATGAATCTAAATATTTCCGGCTTGAGTCCTAAATCCATTTTTTCCATACTGGAGTAATATCCGTGGGCATGGCTTTTAATCTGCCGAGTTCGATCCAGGGAGAATCTGGAGTATGGAAATCGGAACCGACGGAGCCCTGTAAATCAAAATCGCGGGCAAACCTGGCGCTCACGGATATGTCATCTTTATTGCTGTTTCCGCACACGACCTCGATTCCCTGGCCGCCATTTTCCTTGAACGCAGTGAGAAGTTTTCTCAGGCGGGTTGCTGTTATTTTATAGCGTCTAGGATGAGCCAAAACAGCAGTACCTCCTGCTTCGGTAATCCATTTTAAACCTTCCGATAAATCTACCCATTTTGCTGCAACATAGCCAGGTTTGCCGCGTTTTAGGTACAGATCAAATGCTTTTTGCATGGTCGAAACTACTTTTCTTTCGACCAGAACCCGTGCGACATGAGTACGAGTTATCATGCCATTTCCCGCGAGATGGCATGCATCTCTGTAAATATCTTCAAAGCCCTTTTTTTCAAGTTGGTGTCCCATCTTTATTGCGCGTTCTATACGAAGTGACTTTATTGATGCTGTTCCTTCTTTTAGCGGAGGATAATGGCGATTAATATTAAGCCCAATGATGTGAAAACATTGTTTTTCCCAATTCACGGATAATTCAATACCCGGAATCAATTGGATTTCCAATTGTTTGGCGATTCTTTCAGCTTCCACGAGTCCATCGGTTGTATCATGATCCGTGAGTGCCATGTGCTGAACGCCTTGTTGTTTGGCTCGGGTAATGACATCAGTTGGACTAAGAGTGCCGTCTGACGCTGTAGAGTGGCAATGAAAATCAAAAATGGAGGTCATAAATTTCTGTTCTGAGACGAATATTGATCTACGGCAAATGAGTGAATGCAGCTTTTTCGAAGCGGCCAATCTATTTTCGGGTTTTGTCCTCGTAATCGATTAGGTAACGAGTATCTATCCCAAGCCAGGCTGCCAGATTAATTCTAATTTGCTAATCTTATACATTTTGATTTAAGATTTCTGCACCTTCACCACCAAACCGGGTCGCAAAGTAATCGATAACAAACCCGACAATCACGCCTTCCAATACCAACCAGAAAGGCGAAGATAATAACCCGTTGTTGCCAAATGCGGATACCATCAATTGCTCGAGTGTATCATAAGCGATCAGGCTAATAATAAAATTCAACCAGCCTCCGACATACGGGCCTCGAAACCACCATGGTATAGCGATATTGATAAGCGGGGCTTTTGTGTATACACCAAAAACGCCAATAATTGCGCCGAAAGTGATATACCAAAGAAAAAATCCCCAGGTTAAAGCAGTACTGGATCCCGGTAAAAAATACGGGATAAAAATAAAAGCAAGCAAACCGATCAGAAAACCGATACCTTTTCCGACAGCAATACGTGTTGTTAATGAATTTGATTGAAACATAATAATTACCTCACGGTGTTGATATTTGATTTTCGGATCGCTACCCAGATTTTTGGCTGCATGTGCAATAAGAAAATAACGACTGATCCAGGGCGCAAGTGATTGGCTTGCGCATAATGAATTTGATCAATTGATTATTTCTTGGTTCCCTAATATTGTCTTTCCCAGAGAATCCAGTAATAGATTTCAACACTCTTGTTTACAGAAGGGAATATAAACATTCTAAAAATGTAACTGCTCGCCCCTCTATGGGTGATCTGTTCCGGAAGACGCCGTAAATACATCCTTGT
>CAZGQY010000244.1:0-5286 GCA_964528035.1 uncultured Methylococcaceae bacterium
CTGATCGCTACCGGGGACTAACCGCCTTCGTTTCACTCTCCATGGCGGTTAGCGACTGTTGAGTTTCGCATTATGATCCCTAACCTGGTTCTTACACATCTGATTGCTTCTAATACATCGAATTATACGATTCATTTAATCCTATAATCCTAATTTACTATATAAATAATGACTGGTATCCTTTATACTGTCGATCGTTTTTTAGGCGAGCGAACTGCAATATTGCTACAAGGAATCCACCATCTGCATACAACCCTGCCTGACTCTCGACGGGACTAAGCATCAAGGCTACCACCGTCACTTGTCGCACTCTCCGCGAACCCCTGAAATATCGGAACGACCATGAAACAGGGAACTTCTGGTGATTTTAATATTCTTATTCCTCTCAACCTTCTCTAAAAACCAGACAACTGTGGATTTTTCCAAAATTCAACTTCATTTCAAGTCTAACTAAACATGAATACAGAAAATAAAACTGCTAAATTTATACCCGAACGCGAATCTGATTTCGGCATATTATCCAATCTCCGACACGATATTCCTGCAGGTGTGGTTGTATTCCTGGTCGCTCTTCCGCTCTGTTTGGGAATCGCACTGGCATCGGGTGCGCCATTTTTTTCAGGGGTAATAGCAGGCATTGTAGGCGGCATCTTAGTTGGCGTCCTAAGTGGATCTTCCTTGGGCGTCAGCGGTCCTGCCGCCGGTCTAACCGTAATTGTCCTCGGCGCCATCAATGAACTTGGATTTGAAGGTTTTCTGCTGGCCGTTGTTGTGGCAGGTGTTTTCCAGATTCTCCTGGGTCTCGGAAAAGCTGGCATAATCGGCTATTACTTCCCGTCTTCGGTGATTACCGGCATGTTGTCCGGCATTGGGATTATCATTTTCCTTAAACAAATTCCACACGCGGTTGGCTATGACCGGGACTACGAAGGCGATCTAGCCTTTTTTCAGCCTGATCACTATACGACTTTTTCAGAATTACCACACATACTTCAGTTTATCTCTCCCGCTGCAGTCGTCATTGTAACGGTGTCACTGGCGATTCTAATCTTGTGGGAACGGCCATTTATGAAAACACACCGCTGGTTTCAATGGTGCCCTGGACCGCTCATCGCAGTTACATCGGGCATACTGATCAACCTGTTCCTACTACAGTTTCATCCAGAGCTGGCTTTGAAAGGCAATCACCTGGTTCGCCTACCTGTTCCAAACAGCGGTGCTGATTTTTTGAGCTTTTTTACCTTTCCTGATTTTTCTCTGCTCAGCAACGCGGGGATATATCTGACTGCGCTGACCCTGGCGATTGTCGGAAGCCTGGAAACACTGTTGTGCGTCGAAGCAATCGACAAATTGGATCCGGAAAAAAGAGTGACACCCACCAACCAGGAATTGATCGCTCAAGGGGTTGCCAATGCCGCTTCAGGATTAATCGGTGGCTTGCCGGTTACTCAAGTGATTGTACGCAGTTCTGCCAACCTGCAATCCGGTGCAAGAACCAAAGCGTCCGCAGTCATTCATGGCCTATTGTTGTTACTTACGGTGGTCTTTATTCCACACCTGCTCAACATGATGCCATTGGCCAGCCTGGCCGCGATCCTGCTGGTCGTGGGCTATAAACTGGCCAAGCCGGAATTGTTCAAACACATGTATGCGACAGGTCCCTATCACTTTATTCCCTTTGTTGCGACAATTCTGGGCTTGGTGTTCACTGACTTATTGATCGGCATCAGCATCGGTATGACGATCGCGCTGTTTTGTATTCTACTGGAACATTATAAAACGGACGTGTATTTCCGTGAAGAGCAGAAAGGCCATAAAACATTTATCCGGCTCTCCGAAAATGTCTCGTTTCTAAACAAAGCCAATATATTACAGACCCTGAATCTCTTGCCCAGTCACTCGCACGTCGTGATTGATGCCACAGCGACGAGATATATTGATTATGACGTTTTCGAGATCATTCAGAATTTCAAAACCGAGGCGGAACGAAAGGGTATCACTCTCGTCATTGAAAACCTGAGGGGTTATGGAAGCATCGATCCGGTCAGTAAAGCGATGACTCATACTCAGGACACTCAGCGAAATTTGACCCCGGCAATAGTCCTGGATACATTGAAAGAGGGCAATATGCGGTTTGTCCACAATCTGAAAGCTAATCGGGATCTGCTCGAACAAGTCAATATCACGCAGGACGGACAGTTTCCGATGGCGATCATTCTGAGCTGTATCGATTCACGTACATCAGTTGAGCTCATTTTTGACCAAGGCCTAGGTGATATATTCAGTGCCCGGGTTGCAGGTAACATAGTGAATGACGATATTTTGGGCAGCATGGAATTTGCGTGTCATTTCGCAGGATCGAAACTGATCGTTGTACTTGGTCATACGCATTGTGGGGCGATCAAAGGGGCCTGTGATGGAATCCAGTTTGACCACCTGACGGGACTGCTCGAAAAGATCAGTCCCGCTATCGATTCTGTTTCCGCCATACATACAGATGGCGCTAAATCACAGTCAAACGAATTTGTACAAAATGTCGCCGAACGCAATGTACAGATGGTCGTCGGGCACATCAAAAATGACAGTCCGGCGTTGGAGAAAATGTTTAGACAAGGGGATATTGGTATTGTAGGTGGTATGTATGACGTCGAGACCGGGAAGGTCGATTTCTACCTGGACGATGAAGTGATCTAATAACATCCTATCACCCCATCAGGGGACAATTTACTTAACCGAGGAAATTACAGATTCAATTACAAAAAAATATACTAAAGAATTTAAACCGGATGCCTTAAACTAGCGACATAACCCAAATATTCACCCTAAAGGTTCAACAGCGAATGCACTCGATAACCCTCAAGTTTATCCCGGCCACAAAGCCCATCGAGTTCAACAACGAACGCGCAAGCGAACACTTCCGCCTGTAATTTTTCTACCAATTCACAACTGGCTTTTGCAGTACCACCGGTGGCCAGTAAATCATCAACCAGCAACACTCGATCACCCGACCCAAGCGCATCAACATGCGCCTCGAGTTGCGCGGATCCATATTCCAGATCATAGGATGCAGCATGCACCTTATAAGGAAGTTTCCCGGGCTTCCGTAATGGAACGAAGCCCACACCCAGCTCCCAGGCAACCAACGAGCCAAAAATAAACCCTCGTGCCTCCATACCGGCAACAGCCGTGATTGATTCCCCTAAAAAAGGATGGATCAATTGGTGTACTGCCAACTTTAGCATCGCAGGATTTTTCACCAATGGCGTAATATCTTTAAACAAGATACCGGGTTTTGGAAAATCGGGAATATCTCGTATTGCGGCTTTTAGCCTGTCCATAGGTACTCCAAGTTTCAGGATATTAAAAAATATCCTATCCTATTACAAGATCAAAGCTCACTCAAACAATACTGAGAGCATTTCTCAATCGATACCGAATCGGCAAGCCGAGAGAAGAAGCAGCCCCAAATTGTCGTTCCAAAATAGCCAATACAAACTATCAGTTTAACTTAACCCAGTCCACGGCTGATATAACCCCCCCGGATCAATGCCGAAAAAACCGATAATTCTTCCTACGGTTTCATCAATCAACTCAGGCAATGTTTTTTGTTCGCCATAAAATGCCGGCAAAGGCGGAAAAATTATTCCACCCATTTCAGTTACACTGGACATATTGCGGATATGAGCTAGATTTAGTGGCGTTTCTCTGGGTACCAACAATACCCGCCGTCTTTCTTTCAAACAGACATCTGCCGCACGCGATATCAAATTATCTGAGAACCCATGAGCCACGCTGGCCAATGTTTTCATCGAACAAGGGGCGATGATCATACCCTCCGTTTTATACGCTCCACTGGCTATGCTGGCCGCAATATCGTTAATATCGTAGACTTTATCCGCCAGCGCATAAACATCCTGCCTTTTTAGTTTTAATTCGTGCTGTATATTCAACGCACCAGCAGATGACACAATTAAATGAGTCTCCCAGGATTCCAGTTTCTGTATCACTTCCAACAAACGAAGACCGTATACAGCACCCGTCGCACCGGTCATAGCGATAATTATCCGTTTTTGCTCCATTAACGAATCGCCTTCTCTAACATTGCATCGCTCGCTCTGATTAAAGCATCAACCATTTCCTCGCCTTTTGCCAGATGACCTGAATGGGCTAATATTTCCAAATCCGCATCCGGTAAATATTTGTGTAAACTATAAGCTGCTTCTACCGGACACACCAGATCATATCGACCATGAAGAAGCTTAATCGGTACATCGGGCAATCGCGACACTTCCTTACATATTTGATTATCTTCGATAAAATATACATTCGTCGCGTAGTGCATCTCTATTTTAACGCGGCCGATCAAATCCTGGACTGGCGCACTTAGTCCTGAAGAATCAACTTCAGTACCCAAAGATGCTGTACTACTCCAGATATCCCACTCGCGAGCAATACGGCGCTGAGCAAGCTCGTCATCACCATGCAAGAGTTTTTGAATATTAGTCAACGTGGTTTTCGCATCACCACCCTGAACACTGGCCATTAAGCGATGCCACTGCTCAGGGTATATTCGATTTAAGCCCTCATGCAAAAACCAGCGGAGATCAGCACTCCGGGCAAGAAATGAACCTCGCAAAATCAAGCCGCATACTTTATCCGCAAATCTCTGTGCATACAATAAAGCCAGCGCTGCTCCCCACGAGCCACCGAACAATAACCATGATTCAACACCCAACCTTCTGCGGATATACTCCATATCTTCGATCAGGTGCAGCGTGGTATTCTGGCTCAGTTCACCTTTTGGGGTCGACCGTCCGGACCCACGCTGGTCGAACAATATCACTCGATATCTCTGTGGGTCAAAAAAGCGCCTATGGTCTGGTTTACATCCTGAGGCCGGACCACCATGCAACACCACTACCGGCATTCCAAAACGATTGCCACATTCTTCAACATATAAAGTATGAACCTCATCTACTTGAAGATTGTAAGTGACATAAGGTTCCAATGGCGGATATAAAGTTTTCATGTCAATCTCGAATAATCAAAACAGCCGATACTTATCCTGCTAATGCGCATGATTGAGTATCTATACAGCGTACACTCCTCCTGGCCCAAACAAAAAAACCCCTCGACTTACGCCGAGAGGTTTTTTCCAGCAATGACCGATCTCTTAGAACAGGAAGCCGACATAACCACCGCCCTGCCAGAAGCGTGGATCAGCACCATTGATTTTTGGAGACCAGTGATAGCGGACATCTGCACCCACAACCATGTTATTCCAGA
>CAZGQY010000245.1:0-5254 GCA_964528035.1 uncultured Methylococcaceae bacterium
AAGCGAGTGCAACAACGCAGATGGCTGCTTATCAGCTGATATACCCGTCAATACAACAATGATGGAGTACTGGTTTGAAATAGACAAATATTGGACAACAGATTGGGTTACAGCTAGATATAAACAGAACAGATAACGAAAAACATTAGTTCAAAAATTCATATGGGTTCCTCGGGTCATTAGCAATGCTTTCCACTTCGATCGCCGTACCGAGTCCCAAATCGCTTGCATGTTTCATCTAAATCTCGACAAGCAGATAATCTTCCAATGCCCAGCCGGTTGAATCGAAGACGCTGGGTTGATTCTGATATTCCTGGTAACGTCCTTCGGACTGAACCAACTGGCTCAAATCCGGGCCAATTTCACTATGATCCAGTTGTTGGCATTCACCTTCACGAATCGCCTGTTCTGTGAAATCGGGGCAAACAATGCTGGATTTAAGCAAGCAATGCGGAATCTCAACTTTACCAGGGAAATCGCTACCCACTGCGTTTATATGGAGCCACGGCTGAGTTTCTATTTCCGGCAATACCGGTCCATCACCCACTGCTACTGATGTGCTGGTACAAATAATATCAGAGCAACTACAGATGTCTTCTAAACTGGCAGAGTGTATATCGATATTCTTCAATCGCAGGATATGAGTTCTTTGTTGAAAACTTTCAGTGGCTGATGGGTCTGTGTCATAAACCAATATTCGTTGCAATTTAAATAATCGTGAAAGACCATGTAGCTGACTAATTGCCTGTGCCCCAGCACCCACCAATCCGAGAGTACGACTATCGGAACGCGCCAATATACGACTGGCGACAGCGGAGGCGGCACCGGTGCGTATTGCGGTCAAAAAAGTCGCATCCAGCAACCCCAGCAGATGACCGGTGTTGGTGTCAAAATTCAATCCAACCGACAGCACAGTTGGAAGTTTATACTGGCTTGGATTGTTTGGGTGATAGCCCACCATTTTGACACAGACATCGTGCTCGTTTTTCATGCTTGGCATCCATTCCAGCAATCCGGTATGGGGCTTATCGTAATCGAAGCCCTGTCGAACCGGGATGGTGAACTTGTCCGAGTGATATGTCAGACAGGCGGCATGCAATACATTGATCGTTTCGTCCATGAGGGAATCAAGTCCAACAGATGAAACGATGGTACAAATATCATCCATGGAAAGAATTGTGGTTTTCATACAGACTGGATATTCCTGTTTTTTTGATCAATACTCTACGTGATTGGTGTCTCGATGTGAAACACATATTTGTTTAGAATAGAGCCTTCCATGGAATTATAGGAGATTAGGGAAAAGATAAACGGGGTATTGGAAAGCATATCGAATTAGTCAGTGACGCGAACTGCCATGTCTTGGGTTTTTTTAAGTATTAAGGTTTAATCATGCAAAACGTAGAAGACATCTTTCCGCTTTCGGCGATGCAGGAAATGATGCTCATGCATTCAGTTTCCACCCGTAGCGATAATGTATTGTTTAATCAGTTTTGTTACCGCATTGATGGGACTCTAGACGTTAAAGCATTTATACAATCCTGGCAGAGATTAATCCAGCGCCATGCAGTTTTCCGTACCGCATTTCTTTACGACAACTTACCCCAGCCCTTACAGGTTATTCGTAAAACCGTTGAGTTTCCTTTTGTTTTTATCGATTGGAGGGAAATGTCAACAGAGGAACAAAAACTAAAATTTCACAAATTCTGTATCCAGGATAGCGATAAGGGTTTCGATATTCGCAAAGCACCCTTAACCCGGGCCACCTTGATGCAATGCTCTAAGAACAGCTATTTACTACTTTGGAGCAGTCATCATTTAATTATAGACCGCTGGTGCTTAGGTACCTTCTTCGACGAACTATTTGCTTTTTATCAGACAGAACTCGATGGAAAAGATCTTCAATTACCCCTGCCTGGATCATATCGTAGCTACATCCAATGGATTCAACGACAAAAAGCAACGGATGCTGAACTTTATTGGAGAAATCACTTAGCCGGATTTACCCAGGCATCCAGTCTTACTCGAGCGATTCGAAAGGATGAATCGAGTCTTCCGGACAGCGCAAAATTGAGCCTCTCCGCGGAAAAGGCAAACTCAATGCAAATTGCCGCTCGTAAATTCGGAGTAACCAGTAACAATCTTATTCAGGCCGCATGGAGTTTATTGCTTAACCGCCATACTGGTAGTACCGATGTAGTCTTCGGCAACGCGGTATCCGGGCGACCAGTAGATCTCGAATCAGTCGAATCAATAATTGGTGTATTCATTAATAACATGCCGGTTCGAGGCACTTTATCCGATTCAGCGTTTATCAACGTTTGGCTGAAGGAGATGCAGATCCATCAACAAAAAAGCAGCCGATTTGAATATATCTCATTGCTCGATATTCAATCCTGGTCGCCACTGCCTGATAACGAATCACTGTTCGATACTTTATTGGTATGGCTTGCCAGCGAACCACTGAAATTACCAAAAGATTTGAAACTGACAGGGCTGCCTGGAGACCTGAAAACCACTTATCCGTTAACTGTGAGCGTTTCTGTAACTAAAGATTCCGTAGTGTTGGAAGCAATTCTACAATCAGGATATGTTACCCCCGTTTCCCTAAGCCAATTACTGAACGACTTTGAAAGCATATTGGATTCTTTGATAGAAACCGAAAAAATGGCGCGGCTTGGGGAAATTGTGGGTTTTCGTCCAGGTACGCCACTGAAGAACGAAGATCGAAGTGATATATGCACGCAAGTCAATACGTCTTCGTCGAAAAATATCGACTCAAAAAAGGGACTCGCTTCAGGTCGTGAAGATGCCGATGAGATTACTCTGCAGGACTTGTTACTGGCCCTGTGGCAACGATTGCTTCCAGTCGATGAAATACAGATCGACGATAACTTTTTTGACCTGGGAGGCACTTCATTGCTGGCCGTACGTCTGCATGCAGCAATTCAATCCAACACTCACAAATCAATCCCTTTGCTCGCCCTTTTCAGACAGCCAACTTTAGGTCAAATGGCTGAAACAATGAAAAACGAAGACTGGCCTTTATTGACCCAGACTGTT
This sequence comes from uncultured Methylococcaceae bacterium, assembly GCA_964528035.1. Taxonomy (GTDB): domain Bacteria; phylum Pseudomonadota; class Gammaproteobacteria; order Methylococcales; family UBA1147; genus CAZGQY01. The sequence continues at coordinate 3,064 of CAZGQY010000245.1, forward strand.
TATCCAATACGCACGACAGGACGACGTCTTCCGTTATTTTGTATTGCTTCACCGGAGGTAAATACCGTGGGTTATACTCTGCTGAGTCGACATCTAGGCTCCGATCAGCCGGTTTATGTGGTACAGCAACCTCCGGACAGTGAAAATATTCGTCGTCTTAAACCCGAAGAATTACTGCAAATAGCAGAGACATATATTCATGAAATGAGCAAAATACAACCGACTGGTCCCTATCAATTGCTGGGTATGTGCACCGGTGCTCAGTTAAGTCTTGAAATGGCGCGTTTGCTTGAGGCTCGCGGTGAGAGTGTATCTTTTCTTGGTCTGATCAATACCTGGGGTTATTATACAGTTTCGCCGGTATATTATTTAACGCGAATAGCCAACCGGGCTGGCTATTATCGCGAACGAATAATCACCTTGTTTACTGAACAACCAAATGACGTCATAACTGTATTAAGTCAGACTATGAAACAGCGCTTAAATGGAGTGTTAGCGTTGATAACAAGGGTCGAAGCCCATCCCGGTACCGCTACTGATCTTGTCAATGCAGATGCCGGCTCCAAGATAGCAGCGCAACCTGAAGAATACGATAATGACGACCCCTGGATTGATAAATTCGGTTGGTACTGGCGCGATCCTAAAGCTGAGAAATACCCTGCAACAGCTGTAGTATTCAGAATAAAAAAACAACAGTACTGGCGCGTACCCAATCGTGTGCTTGGCTGGGGTAAACAGATCAAACAAGTTACAAGTATCAATCTTCCCGGAGACGATCACGACTCGATACTTCGCGAGCCAAACGTTCAGGTTATGGCTGAAAAATTGAGAAACATCCTGTCACGTCATCAAACAAACTAAATGGCTTAAATTGTGAGCATTACTTTGAAACCAAACTATCCCACTCTACATTGGTCAATGAAAACAGGTACTTCTATAATTGCTCTGTTTTTCCTGACTATACCAACAATTGCTCAGGCACATAAACCTGATCAAAGTTACATTTTTCTAAGTTTTTTTGAAGACAGGATCGATGGTCGCGTAGAGATTCCATTAAGTGATCTGAATCGGGCATTGAATCTGGATTTTAAAACGGATCTCAATGCCACAGAAACCCAACTCGACGAGCGCATTGAAGCTATAAAATCGTATGTCCTGCAGAGGGTAAAACTAAAACCAAATGGTATCGCCTTGCCACTTCGAATACGCGGCCATCGCCTGTTTTCTGTATCTTTTAGCCAGTACGCCATTGTCGAGTTCAGTATCAATAATCTAGAACAAATGCCGGATAAGGTCGATGTCGAATTTAACCTTATGTTTGACATTAATCCTGATCACAGAGGCTTGCTGGTCATTGAAAATAACTGGAAAACCAGTACCTTCAATAGTGAAACCAATGTCGCACTGACCTTTGATCCCTCGAATAGGATTCAACAGCTTGATTTGTCAGAATCGACCCTGTGGCGTGGCTTTCTCGGTATGATTGGGCTGGGCACTCATCACATTGCTATCGGCATCGACCATATTTTATTTATTATTGCTTTGCTGTTGCCTTCTGTACTCAGGCGTGAAAATCGTCATTGGTTACCTGAGGAGAGCTTTCGCAACGCGGTTATTCAAGTCATTAAAATTGTCACTGTATTTACCATTGCCCATACCATTACCCTGAGTCTCGCCACTCTGGGTGCAGTTCAATTACCCTCGCGGTTAGTTGAATCGGTGATCGCGGCATCAATTATCCTGGTTGCTTTGAATATCTGGATTCCGCTATTCGGTGGCAAAATCTGGTGGGTGGTTTTTGGTTTTGGTTTGTTTCACGGCTTTGGTTTTGCCGATGTGCTGGCATCAATGGGTATCCAGTCAAGCTACCTGGGTCTGTCCCTGCTCGGTTTTAATCTGGGGGTGGAAGTCGGTCAATTGTTGGTTGTCTGTTGTGCCTTTCCGTTACTCTATTTAATTCGTCGGCAGAGCTTTTATATCGGGTTAATATTACCCTTGGGTGCTGCAATGTTGATTCTGGTGGCGGGCTACTGGTTTATAGAACGCGCTTTTTTAATTGATCTGCCTGCAGGTGAATATCTTAATAATTTAATAGCCTTTGCGAGAAATACAATCGATGGATTTTAGCTGGACAGACGAACAACTGGCCTTTAAATCAAGGGTTATGAAATTTGCCCGGGAATCTCTTGAT
>CAZGQY010000246.1:0-5243 GCA_964528035.1 uncultured Methylococcaceae bacterium
GAACTTATTGATATTAATAATAAATAACCCCCACCACATAAATAAATTACACCACATAATCCGGTGGGGAAATTGAGCGTTTTAACATTTGCCCACCACACAGCCACCACATAAATAAATTACACCACATATCCACCGCATAAATTAATCAATCCGGTGAGAAATGCCGCTGATGTTTTTCTAACTCGCTATACTTTTCTGAATCGGTCATTTTTGCGCAATCCACATGATTCCGGATTGACCAACATCTATATGATTTTCTTTTTCCGGAAACCTTTGTTTCAAACTTATCCATATTTACGCATCCGGCGTCCCGTAATTTAAGGGCTGCTATTTTATAATTTTTTAATCTCAATTCATCAGCAACAAACTTAGCGGTCACAATGTCTCCACAAAAAGGCGGTTCGCGCTCTTCAATTAGTGTTTTTATCTTTGATACCACTCCGTCAACCGAGTAACCGATCATGCTTTTCTTGAATTCAGTTTCCGGCGAGACAGCGCCCGGATTAAAATCCGAAATGTCACGGTTTTTAAGAAAATGAACCACCGCATCAATGCCGCCGTCAGTTAACCAGGCGTAGTAATTTTTATAAAAAGCCTCCGACAGCGGCTTGCAATCGCACCAGATGCAAAAATAACGTCCGTCGCCCTCACTCAAGTGAAGCCCATCAACGTGGTTACTCATAAAAATAAGTGACACCAGATTGGGCACATTAAATTGCCGAACTCCTTTGAGATCAATTAGGAGTTCGTCGGGTGGGCTTGCACAAATGGGTTTCAATCGATTTTCTATATCGCGTCGCTCAAAATTCATACACTCCTGAACGATTACCAGTTTTTTGCTGTATAAAAATTCAGTAAACTGACTATGCAATGCGTCATTGCTGGGCTGGCTAACATTGTGCGCACCGACAGCGCGAATTAATGGCTGAAAAACGCTATCCTTGCCGATTCTCATGGGACCACCGAAAAATATTTGATGATTGATTTTGATTTCGGGTTTCTGAGCAGTGAACGACATCCAGTCCAGCAAATGCTTGCGGTCTAAATCATTTGGTACAAGATAATAAACCAGCTCCTGCCACGGCTCGGTATCACCCGATTTACCGAGAGAATCAGCCGGTCTGTAGGTATTTACAAGCCGTCGTTGACCGTCTTTTACAACATCCGGATTATTAGGCAGCCAGGTGAAGTTATCCACTACACTTCCCGGCTGAGCGGTAACGATCTCATCCACCGCGTTCTTAAAAAGCGGCTTTTTCAGCAAATTAAAAGCCGGACGTGTCAAAATTCCGTGAGTTTCTCGATTAAATATCCGATCGGGCTCGACGACGTAGTAAAAATTTGAAATATCTCCGGACTTATCCCGCTCGCCTTCGCCCGCGATGTTTGCTGTATTTTTAAGACTTACACCGGGCATAAACTTGAATCACAACCCGCGATGAGAATTAAGCCACCCGTAAAAACTCGGAACGTGTATTAGCAACGATCGATTAACCTTGCTAATCGCCCCGGATAAACCGTTATTCTGTCGATTACGAACCCACCAATTCACGTTCTTAATCTTGAATTGCGGATGAGTTTTGCAGAGTTGATCGGGTGTTTGATATTCATCTAAGTTGCAAGGCGCGGAATCAACGCGATATTCTTCGGTGGATTCGTTATCTTGCGACTTGAGTATTGATTCATTCATTCTCAGTTCCTATTAGTTAATTTCGAGGCGTCCCGCGAAGGACTGTCGAAATTAAAACAGAAAACAAAAATGTTGTGCGCCCGCTAAATTAATTTAGCGGGCATATGGATTTTATCGGGCAGGAGTTAAGAATATAGTTCTTGATATCTATCAGATTCACAGATTTGTCTAATAGCTTTTTCCGGGCTAAAAACGTTAGTTTTGTTCAACTCTTCTTCGGTATTTCTAGATATTGCTTCTATTACAATATTCAAATATTCACAAAAGCCCCCCTGGGTGTCCATGTTTGGAATTCTTCCTGTATACACCCTATAGATATCAAACAGTGACCACTTAAAAGCCCACGCCCATTCATCTTTGCGGGTTCTCTTATAGTTATCAATCTTGGCTTTCATAGCCGCTAAAATTCGATCTTTAATATCCGCCAACGGTTTTGAACAATCGCATTCCTCTTGTATTTGAATATATTCGTAGGCTGAGATCTTCCCAGATAACTCCCAGGCAAAATGTTTTAGCATGGATTCTGGTAGTTGCCGGATTGATTTCCAAACAGCCTCATATTCTTTATATCCCTCCGGCTCCGGCTCTTCAATCCTTTTTCTTTTTTCGAAGTCCACAAATACTCGAACTATATCTTCAGTCGCGCCGGCAAACCCTTCTTCGCTGTCAAACACATAATCGCCGCATAGATCCTTCAACTCTACTAGTTCATCAACGGTAAACATAAATACTCCTAAAATTGACTGCCGAGCACCCGTTCAGTAAGCTCGGCTTTGTGGTGGTCCGACAGATGAGCATACCGGCGGGTAGTTTCAATACTCTTATGACCCAGAATTTCAGCGATTTCCACCAAACTTGCGCCGGACATGGCGAGGTATGACGCGGCACTGTGTCTCAAATCATGAAATCTGAAATTTTTGATATCCGCCTTTTTCAGTGCCAATAAGAAATGCTTTTTGAATTCCATCGGCTGTCCCGGTTTGCGGGTGGATTCAAAAATAAAGTTTTGGCCAACCTTCCGCCGCCTTTTAAGGCTGTCCCATACAATAGTAGGAATAGGCAGAATTCTAGGCTCACCGTTCTTAGTATCCGCCAGGGCCGCTGTTTTTCGCTTGAAATCCAGATCAGACCATTTCAGAAATAGTAATTCAGACTTTCGAGCACCAGTTCCCAACGCCATACGTACAAGCAGGCCCAGTCCATCCCAATCTGACGCGTCGCTGGCCACGAGTAGGCGTTTGCGTTCATCATCGTCGAGATATCGCCGTCGTTTATTATTAACCGGCCGATTCGGAACCTTTTGACACGGATTTTCTGAGAGATAACCTTCGTTGACTGCGTATTTGAGAACGCTGGACAAAACCGCACGCTTACGATTGTATGTTGCAGGCTTAACCGTTTTTGACATAGAACCCAAGCCAACGCGGACTAAAGCGGGTGAAATTTCGCTAATTTTTTTACTGCCGAGTTGGTCACACCACCACTTACAATATTTCTGTTGATTAGTTATGTCCTTATGGCTTTCAGCCCATCTCGGCAGATATTCATCAACCAACCTATTTAATGTAATCGCTCCAGTTAATGAACCGAGCTTATCCATCAAATCTCGATCACCTTCGATGCTTCGCGACCACTGCCGGGCATCTGCCTTTTTTTCAAAAACTTTCGTTTTAATGATTCGTTGTCCGTTGCGAATAATCGCTTTATACCGAACACCGCACTTACGCTGCAATTTAACAATAGTCGCCATATGTGTACCTCGGACTGGGTTCAAGTCTCCGACGGTGTACCTTTGTGTACCTCGTCGAACCGTTTGAGCCTATCGCGGGACGCCCGAATATAGCTATATATTCTTGATAAATAACACTTATTCTGGAGCCGATGAGCAGATTCGAACTGCTGACCTACGCATTACGAATGCGTTGCTCTACCACCTGAGCTACACCGGCAACAGAGTTTAATTATACAAGTTAGCTAAAACGATACAAGCGTGTTCGATTTAGGTGAGTCCCCTTATCTGGGTGCGTCTGAAGCATAGTCGGTTGCTCGAATAGAGGGGTTTCGGCCTAAGGCAAGGTCGGCGATAAGCTGGGCAGATGCAGGTGCGGCAGCAATACCGTTGCGGAAATGACCGCAGTTTACAAATAAATTAGTGATAGTGGGATGTTGTGAGATATAGGGTATCCCCGATTGGGCGTGCGGTCTTAGCCCTGCCCATTGTGCTGAAAGAGGGTATTCGGCTAATGCAGGAACTAAGGAAATAGCGAAAGATTGAAGAGATCGGCGCGCGTTATCGCTGGTTGATTTGTTGAATTGGCTGCGTTCCACGGTACTGCCAACAAGTATGCATCCATCTTTTCGGGGTATCAGATAGCGGTCTTCGCTCAGTATGATTGTTGGGATAAGATCTGGTTTTGCCTTGTATAACAACATCTGCCCTTTAATGGGTTCGATGCGGACGTCTTGCCAGTTTTCGCTAATTAGTTGATTGAGCCATGCGCCTGCAGTTAATACTGTCTGGTTACAGGTAAAATTTCCACGACTTGTTTTGATGGTATGTATTTTATCGTCGGCACAAACCAGTTGCGTGACCCTGCAGTGTTCGTAGAGTGATAATCCCAAAGAGATCAGTTCGGCCCGCAAGGCTTTTATAAAGAGTGGGTTTCTAATCTGCGCGACCTCCGGCATCCATAGTGCATTACCTATGTCGATATTGAGATGGTTGATCGAAGCGGTAATTTCAGATTTTGGCGCTTCGCAGATGGAAACGTTAAATCGGTTGCACCAGTCTAATGCGGTTTCAGTGTTGGGGATTTTCAGAGTCAGCATTCCGCATCGAATAAATTCAGAATCTATACCAGTGCATTCCTGTAGGTCGTTGACAATTTTTGGATAACTATTCGCGCTATTTTTTATCAGGTGGGTAATAGCGTCTGCCTGATTCCACGGGTACAATGGTGAGAGTATCCCGCCGCCTGCCCATGAGGCTTCCTGGCCTATAGCATTTTGGTCGATTAATGATGTCTTTAGCCCCGCTTGAATAAATTCTCTGGCGGTAAGGAGGCCCATAATGCCACCGCCTACGATTATTACGTCTGAAATTTTGAGCATGGCAGGTTACTAAGAATCAATGTTGAGAGTTTGGATTTGATCGACATGACGCATGTAATTACTGAAAAATTACTATATATCGGGTTTATTGAATGTTGTTGTTTGGCTACAAACTTAAAGCGAAGTACAAAAAATAGAGACTGTTTTATTGATTTAAATCGGAAAATAGAATTATTATTTAGACAAAACATTGTTGTAAATTAATTTATTTGCTAGTATTACCTGTGTGTAAAGTTTTGCTTGTTGTATTATTGCGACACGCTAAGGTTGACGAAGGCTAATTTGGCAATACTGTTATTATCAATGGGGAGGAGTAAATGAACAAGATTAATAAATGTGGATCGCTGGTATCCCGCTTTACGACTGCGGTATCTGCCGGGTCCCTGATTGCAGCAGTGGCTGTATACGCTCCACAGGCTATTGCTGAGGACTCTGTGGA
>CAZGQY010000247.1:0-5232 GCA_964528035.1 uncultured Methylococcaceae bacterium
CTTTGAGGATTTAGATCACGAGCTTGCGCGTGGCGAGTAGCGCCATTGTTAACGTCGCCCTTGATCTTTCTGGCCCGTAGCGGCCATCTGGAATTATTGAAAGTCTTTGCCGATGAAGTTTGGGTACCGGAACCGGTGGCAGCAGAAACTCTGCACCGGAGACAACACGATATCACCGCCAGGGTAATAGACAAGACGGATTGGCTGATTCGTAAGCCGGTTGGCGATATTCCTATCGCCGTTCTAGACTGGCGGCTGGGTGCGGGAGAATCCGCAGTACTAGCCTTGGCGATCGACACCGAATTTTGCGACCGCGCCAGCATTTCCTTCAAAAAAGGAAACTTGACCAAATACCCTTTAAAGTCTAAATCCATCTGGATCAATGAAGTTGACTGGGTTTCTCTCAGCATAAGCATAGGTGTTCAGCCCCCCATCCAATCCAATCGTATCACTGGTGATGTACCTGCCCAGTTTGGGGATCATAGTATCTGAAGTAGTTATAAACCAACCACCCTCAGAATCACCCATCCCTACACCGTCACAACCAATAAACAAACACAAACAGCAGCAACCAAACAACATCAACAAAATGCCAATACCAGGCGGCCGCTTCGAAGACGAAGTGATTTTCGGTGGTCATGTGCCCCTTGAGGCTACGAAACAATACTACGGACAAAATGATGGCGCCCAGACTTACGTGCAGTCCATGAAAACCGGTGAGCATAAAAAATGTAGATCCATAGACCCCCGAGCCCAAGGTCAAGCCCAGTTCCGAATAGGCATGATGGTATTCGTAACCTTGCAGTACGACAAACAAAAATCCCAGAGAGACGGTTGCGGCTAATCCTTTAATCAGTTGTGGTCGATTGTCGGCAATCAAGCCCCAGTGGGCCCAGGTAACTGTTGCTCCACTAGTCAATAATATAAAGGTATTGATTGCAGGCAGACCCCAGGCACCCATTGCTTCAAATTCACCACCACGCATGCCAGGCCCGTTGGTTGGCCAAATCGCTTCAAAAGCAGGCCAGAGAAACTCTTGGGTCGATACCCCTGGCCCGTAACCCTCACCCCCCAACCAGGGTACAGAATAGATACGTGCATAAAACAAAGCCCCAAAGAATGCGCAAAAAAACATCACTTCGGAAAATATAAACCACATCATACCCATGCGATAAGATACGCCGACCTGCCGACTATATATGCCACCTTCACTTTCGATGGCCTGCACGCTGAACCAGCCTGCAACCATAATAATAAAGGTCACACCACCAATAATCATCATGGGTTTTCCGAGCGTCGAATCATTGATGAGATTAGCAACACCTGCTAAAAACATTGTCAGCCCAAATACCACCAAAAATGGCCATGTTGCCCTATTCGGTATGTAATATTCCTGGTTTGTTGACATTAGCGCCCCCTTATATGCTTCTGCTTGCCTGAATCAAATTTTTTTGTCTGTTACATCAAAAAATGTATACGCGAGCGTTACATCATTAAATTTTTCCGGTATTGCCGGATCCAGAACAAATTGCACCGGCATTCTTTTTGTTTCCCGCCCATCAAAGGTTTGTCGGTTAAAACAAAAACATTCCGTCTTTTTTAAATATTGGGCTGCCAGTCCCGGTGTAAAACTTGGAATCGCTTGCCCGACTAACCGCTTATCACTCAGATTTTCCGCAGAGAAATAGACTGTATAGTGTTTGCCAGGATTTACCGTCATTCTTACCGTCTCCGCTTTAAACCCTATCGGAGACGAGTCATTTACCGAGGTCACAAACTCCAGACTGATCTCTCGACTCTCATCAACCTGAAAATTCAGATTACTCGCCGCCTCTACGCCCACTTTTCCGTTTAGTCCTGTAATATCACAAAACACGTCGTAGAGCGGGACTAATGCAAACCCAAAAGCGAACATGGCAACTACAATGCCTAATAGTTTGGCCACTATAAAACCATGCTTTTGCTTCTCTACCGCTTCTCTCATGAAAAAATCACGGCCCGAATAACATATAGATACAGAGCAACGGCCACTAATCCAATGATCGATGCAAATAGAACATTTTTATTTTGCAATTTCATGGTTACAACTATAACTATGCATTCTTCATATGGAGCAACCCGATATCAGCTATTTAATTTTCGGCGCGGTGGAAAATGTATGGTACGGGGCAGGAGACGGAACGGTCCATTCAAGCCCCACTTTGCTGGCGTCTTCCCAAACTTCATCCGTTGCCTTTTCTCCTCCTTTGACGGTTTTGATAATGACATAGACAAATATCAATTGAGAGAATCCGAGTAAAAAAGCACCAATACTGGAAATCATATTAAAGTCCGCAAATTGGACGGCATAGTCTGGAATTCTTCGTGGCATCCCCGCAAGCCCAAGAAAATGCTGGGGCATAAAAGTAATGTTAAACGCGATGGTAGTTAACCAAAAATGAAACTGTCCCAAATTTTCGTCGTACATATGCCCAGTCCATTTTGGCAGCCAGTAGTATGTCGCCGCAAAGACAGGAAAGGTACCTCCCACAACAAGAACATAATGAAAATGAGCGACTACAAAGTAGGTGTCATGATACTGAAAGTCGGCAGGTGCCATAGCCAACATCAATCCGGTAAAACCACCCATGGTAAATAATATAATGAATGCAACAGAAAACAGCATAGGTGTTTCGAATGTAAGCGAGCCTCTCCACATTGTGGCCGTCCAATTGAATACTTTCACGCCAGTGGGAACTGCGATCAATAAAGTTGCATACATAAAATACAATTCACCAGCCAGGGGCATTCCGACAGTAAACTGATGATGAGCCCATACAATCAATGACAAAAACGCGATAGATCCAGTCGCATATACCATAGAACTATAGCCAAACAACTGTTTGCGTGAAAAGGTTGGAACTATTGTCGAAACCACGCCGAATGCAGGCAAAATAATTATGTAAACTTCAGGGTGACCGAAAAACCAGAACAAATGCTGGTATAAGACAGGATCTCCACCGCCCGCGGCATCAAAAAAGCTGGTTCCAAAATGCGCGTCGGTCAATAACATGGTCACCGCAGCAGCAAACACTGGCAATACCGCAATTAATAAAAATGCAGTAATAAGCCAGGTCCAGCAGAACAATGGCATTTTCATTAATGTCATGCCAGGCGCTCGCATATTGAAAATGGTCACAATTATATTGATCGATGCAAGGATCGAAGAAACACCCAGCAAATGCACTGAAAATACAGCAAACGGTAAATTTTTTCCGCCTTGAAGCACCAACGGAGGATATAAGGTCCAACCAGCGGCGGGTGCACCGCCTTCCATAAATAAGGTACTGGCCAGCATTAGAATGGCAAACACCAAAACCCAAAAACTCATATTATTCATACGTGGCAGCGCCATATCCGGAGCACCAATCATCATCGGTATCATCCAGTTCGCCAATCCAGCGTAAGCGGGCATTACAGCGCCAAACACCATAACCAGAGCGTGCATTGTCGTCATGGAATTAAAAAAACCAGGGTCGACAAACTGCATTCCAGGTTCAAACAACTCGGCTCTAACCGTCAAAATCATACAACCGCCAAGAAACAACATCGCCAATGCAAATACCAGATACATCGTACCGATGTCTTTGTGATTCGTGGTGACTATCCAACGCATCCATCCCTTTTCAGGACCATGATCGTGATGATCATCGTGTGCTGCTGCCGCTGTCATAAGGTTTTCCTCGTAAATATGAATTTAGAACAAATAGTTCTGCCCTGTAGTACTCAATGTCCAGACAACCTGAATCCTAAATATTTTTCAGTTTCAAGATTATTTTTCCTATTCGCTGATAAGCGGTTTGATTGCCGAAGGCTGCACAGAATCGCCAAGATCATTGCCAAGGGCATTCCGCTGATAGGTGATGACTGCAGCCAATTCCACAGGCTCCAACATACCCGCAAAGGCAGGCATCATTGCACCTTTGCCATTCAAGACAAGGTCAATATGCTGGTTGATATCACCCGTTGCAACCGCACTACCTGTAATCGCGGGAAAGGTACCGGGTATGCCTTCTCCGTTAACCTGATGGCAACTGGAACAATTGGCGTTGTAGACTTCTTCACCTTTCGCCATCAATTCCTTACTGTTCCAGGTTTTCTCTGCTGATTCAGCCATTACTTTCGAAGCGTTTTTTTTATCCGCAAGCCATTTGGCGTAATCTTCTTCTGTTTTTGCAATGACCACAATGGGCATAAAGCCGTGGTCTTTGCCACACAGTTCTGCGCATTGACCACGATAAGTACCCGGTTCATTAATCAATGTCCAGGATTCGTTAATAAACCCAGGTACTGTATCTTTTTTCCATCCCAGAGCCGGTACCCACCAGGCATGTAATACATCTGCTGCTGTAAACAGGAAACGAATTTTTTTATTTACGGGTAGAACTAAGGGATTATCGACATTAAGCAGATAATGCTCAACACTCGCAGGATCAATCCCCGAATCCAATTGACGCGCCTGATTACTTAGGGCATCCAGATTACTCATAAAACCTATATCTTCTCCGATATAATCATAGCGCCATTTCCATTGATAACCCGTCACTTTTATTGTTATATCTGCGTTGCGAGTATCATCCAGGTTCATCATGGTTTTGGTAGCGGGAATGGCCATCGCGATCAATATTACAAACGGGATAAGCGTCCAAAGAACCTCTACTTGCGCATTTTCATGGAAATTTGCCGCCACAGCACCTCTGGATTTTCGATGGTAAAAAAATGAATAGAACATTACCCCAAACACCGCCAAACCTATGCCCAGGCAAATCCAGATAACAAACATGTGGAGGTCATATACTTCGCGGCTTATCTTGGTAACACCCACCGGCATATTCAAGGTGTAATCCGCCAGTGCCGGGCTTCCCCCAACAACCAACATGAATATACCAAAAAGCAGATACGTTGCCTTATTCACGGAGTAATCTCCCTTTTAAATAAATAGTTATACAATTCTTTATTATCATAATGATAGTCTACCTATAGCGGTAGACATACCCTATAAATATATTTTCGTTTGAGTAATTAAGTTACTAAACAATAAGATAAATCTGTTAGTTAACACACCACGATCTGAACTTAATTTCGAATGGATCGAATCTAACGCATGCTTGTGGTTTATGCAAGCACAACGCTGCGGCTCTCACGGCGAAACGGTTCTAAACTTCTTGACACGAGGATTTCATTCGTGGTGGT
>CAZGQY010000248.1:0-5183 GCA_964528035.1 uncultured Methylococcaceae bacterium
TGGTAAGTCCTGACCATGAAAAATTCACAGGTTTCGTTTTTAAGGTTCAGGCCAATATGGATCCGGCACACCGTGACCGCATTGCTTTTTTACGAGTGTGTTCCGGTAGCTATTCGAAAGGCATGAAAGTTCATCAGGTACGAACGGGTAAAAGTATTCAGATTGCTAATGCGATTACATTTCAGGCAGACAGTCGCAAAGCCGTAGATCAAGCTTATCCTGGGGATATACTTGGTCTGCATAATCACGGAACGATTCAGGTGGGCGATACTTTTACTCAGGGAGAAACATTAAAATATGCCGGTATACCGTATTTTGCTCCGGAACTCTTTAGGAGAGCCGTGTTAAAAGACCCTTTACGTGCCAAAGCGTTGCACAAAGGTTTAGTGCAGTTGACCGAGGAGGGTGCAACCCAGTTGTTTAAGCCGCTGAGAAATAATGATCTGGTTTTGGGTGCAATCGGGGTTCTACAGTTTGATGTGACCGCTTTTAGACTCAAATCAGAATACAATGTTGATTGTGTGTACGATAATGTTGCAGTAACCACGGCGAGGTGGGTCAATTGCGAAGATTCCAAGGTATTTGATGAATTCAAAGAAAAAACCCATGCCAATCTTGCCGAAGATGGCGGTGGTTATCTGGTTTATCTGGCGACCAGCCGTGTCAATCTGCAGTTGGCTGAGGAACGCTGGCCTGAAGTTAGGTTTAGTCCAACTCGTGAATTATGACATGGACTATATAACCGCCAATTGAAGCCGGTTTAGACTTTGTGATGTAAAACTTACGTATCAGCTACGTGGATGATGATCCCTGAACCCAATATTATGCTGCATGAATTGTAGGATTAAAAGAAATTATCGAGCGTCGTGTAGGCGTTAATTGTCTAAAACCTGGTCAAGGGTGGATTTCAGGTCAGCCATATCGTAGGGCTTACTGATTGCAGCCCTGAAACCGTATTCAGGATAATTTGACATAATGGAATCTGTCGAGTATCCACTGGATACAATGACTTTCGCGTTTGTATCCAAAGCAAGAATTTCTTGTGCTGCTTCTATTCCACCCATGCCACCTGGAATAGTTAAATCCAGGATAATAAGGTCTATTGGATTCGCGCTGTTCATCGCGGCTTTATATTTTTCAAGTGCGGCAGCGCCGTCATTCACTTTTACTACCTGGTAACCTAAACTTTCTATCATTGCTTCTGCTACGTCGAGCAACATTTGCTGGTCATCCATTACCATAATGCGTTTGCTATTTCTTACGGCTTTTACGGTGACCGATCGGTTCGATTGTTCATGATCCAGTTGCCCATCCGCCATAGGCAGGTAAACTGTGAAGCAGGCGCCTTTATCAGGTTCTGAATCAACGCACAGGTAACCTCCATGCTTTTGAACGATGGAAAATGATGACGCTAAACCCAGACCATTGCCATTGGATTTAGTCGTGAAATAGGGATCGAAGATTTTTTGCAGGTCATTTTTAGCAATTCCGTAACCATTATCTGCGATTTTGATTTTGTGAAAACGACGAGCCTTAGGTAAAAAATCTTTGTGATTATGATTGCCCGATGAAGATGTGCTGCTGCATGATATTTTTATTTCACCACCATCTGGCATCGCCTGACGGGCATTAAGCACAATATTCTGGAATACTTGACCTATTTGGCCACTATCAATGACTGCGATCACTGTTTTTGCATTATTTTCGCATTCACAATTAATTGATGATATGACATTGCTGCCATGAAGTACAAATTCTGCAGATTCTCGTACTAATTCCAGCAGGTCACTGGGTTTTTTAATCGGGTTACCGCCTTTAGAAAAAGTAAGCAACTGTTGTGTTAATTTTACGGCGCGTCGGGTCGCTTTTTCAGCAGATCTCATATAGGCATATGGCTTGCTGTTGCTATCTACAATTTGAGTTGTCATGTCGATATTGCCCATAATAATGCCCAGTAGATTATTAAAGTCGTGAGCAATACCCCCTGCGAGAACCCCTATTGATTCCAGCTTTTCCAACTTGAGAGCTTCTTTTTCCCACATTTCTTTTTGTAGCTGGTGTTTTTCTTTCAGCAACAATATACCTGCAATTGATGCACAGTTGGACAATAGTCTTCGTTGAAAATCTGTTGGTTTGCGTACTTCAAAGCTGGATAAGGCAAAAGACCCGATCGGTTCATTAGCATCATTTCGAATCGGTGACGACCAGCAGGCATGAACGTTGAATGCCTTTGCAAAATCTCTAACTTTATCCCAACGTTTGTCTATAGATGTATTACATACGTACATATCTTCATTGTGATAAACAGCGTTTCCGCACGAACCTTCACCAATCTGTAATCCGTTCAGTGCCATTATCGCTTCGGCCGGCAATGACGGTGCAACGCGGACGTGCAAATTCTTGCCCGATATATTGTATAGCATGATGCTGGCGACAGAATTGGAGAGTAATTTCTCTGCCATCAAAGCGAGTTTTATGAGCAAATCTGCACAGTCGTTACTGCTTGCCGCTGAACCCAGAATACTCATATCCATTTCAAGAAGCTGGTTGAAATCGGATTGCGAAACGCCAGTGAGATCGTTGTCGGGGTTTTCGAATAAATTTTTTGCAGTCATTCTTTTATCATTGTTTATTTTCATGAAACACTAGCAGTGTCTCTTAGTGTAGGATGATTATATTAGAATAAATCTTCCTTAGGGGTAATATTTAGTCGGTCCATTAACAATGGAGTCGCAATTATTGAGTCGAACGGTAAGGGGTACTGAGAATTTGTCGAGCTAAATTACCAGCTTTTGGGCATAAAAAAACCGCCATCTATCGGGCGGTTTTTTAACTGTATTGAGCTTAAACTATTTTTTCTTTTTAACCTTTGCGGGTATTTTATTTTCTGCACGGCAGTTCAGATAAACCCAGATGGCATTTATTGTATCTTCATCCGACAATCCTGCTTTTTTAACCGGACCAACGGCCTTCATTGCATCGACAGCTTTAGGCATACCGTTTCGTCCATCGGTTAAAACAGTTGCGAATTCTTCTTTGCTTAACTTTTTAACGCTTTCCAATAAATTTGGATTGGGCGATACATCATGGCAGGTGCCACATCCGCGCCCAAAGGTACGATCATAGATTTTGCTGCCGATAAATGTGGTTTCGTCGACTTCTTTACCTTCTGACGTGCAAATATCAGCTGCAAATGCCTGACTCCCAGCCAATAGGCTGGTCGCCAGAACTGCGCCTGACAATGCCTTGAAAGTTGTTTGCATTTTATTTGTTTTTTTCATAACTACCCTCGCATATAAATGTAAAAAAACCGAATTGCCACTCACCAGCTAGTGATGCCGTGGTGATTAAGTTTTAAATCAATAAAAGATGAAAAATTTAAGCTGCAAAGCATAGGGAATTCGCGGCCATTTTTCAATTGATTTAACAAAATAAAAAGAAATATCATGGTATTTTATAACTAACGCTTGTGTTTATCTCTTATTATCGCTAAGGAATTCACTTCGATTCTTAGGTCTTGTGACTTAAGATAGGGCAAATAAGCTGAATACGATATGAATGGTGAACATTAACCTGTGAAGACGGTGAACTATAGAATAGGAATTGATCTTGGTGGAACCAAAATCGAAATAATGGCTCTGGATGGACTCGGCAAGGAAATGATCCGTAAAAGAGTACCCACTCCAGGCGATGATTATGTGGCAATACTTCAGTCAATTGCCAGCTTGATCAGTCATGTCGAAAGCCAGCATGGAGTTTCTGACTCGATTGGTATCTGTATGCCGGGTGCGCTTTCGCCGTCGACGGGGAGATTGAAAAACTCCAATACTGTTTGTCTTAATGGAAATTATTTTCTGAATGATATTCAGGGTGTTATTGGTCGCACAGTGCAAATAGCAAACGATGCTGACTGCTTTACACTATCTGAGTCAGTGGATGGTTCTGCTGCCGGTGCCAGGGTCGTCTTTGGGGTTATAATAGGTACCGGGGTCGGTGGTGGTATTGCGGTCGATTGCAAATTACTGAAAGGGCCTAACGCTATATCGGGAGAATGGGGGCATAATCCATTACCCTGGCTGTCGGATCTGGAACGACCTGGACGCCTTTGTTATTGCGGTAAATACGGATGTATTGAGACATTTTTATCGGGGCCAGGAATGGTTTCCGATCATCTCTCTCGGGGCGGGCAATACACTAGCGCAGAAGAAATTGTACTGTATGGAAAGGCTAATGATCCTTCATGTAACTACAGTCTTGAGATATACACACATCGTTTAGCCCGATCACTGGCCCAGTTAATCAATATTCTTGACCCGGATGTAATCGTTTTGGGCGGTGGCATGTCTAATTATAGAAATTTATATGCCGATGTACCGAAAATCTGGGGAGAATTCGTATTTTCTGATCGTGTGGCTACGCGACTACTGCCTCCGAAATATGGCGATTCAAGTGGGGTACGTGGTGCAGCGTGGTTGGGTGGTTAGGTTGCAAGCCATTGATTGTTCCGGACGCACGAGTACGTCCATGTATGCTCTGCAAGCTTTTATAAATTCATTGCTAAATATTCATGGGTATAAAAGATGAATTCATCGATGCAATCCACTGTCGAACGCTTGGGGGTCAAGGTCATCCGCAAGCATATTTTTCTGTGTTGTGACCAGACAAAACCAAAGTGTTGTAACAAGGAGCAGAGTCTGGATTCCTGGGTCTATCTGAAACAGCGTTTAAACCAACTGGGATTAAATGGGGTGGGGGGGGTCTATAGAAGCAAAGCGAATTGTTTGCAAATTTGTCAGAATGGACCCGTTGCGGTGGTTTATCCTCAGGGTACCTGGTACCACTCATGCACACCTGATGTCTTGGAGTTGATCATTCAGCGCGAATTGATTGCTGATGAGCGTGTGGAAGAATATTTGATTCATGACTGTAAATTGCTGAATCAGGAGAAAAATTAAAGGTGTGTTTTTTGCTCTAGTGTCTATTTGTATAAATAAACGATAGTTAGATGAGAGGATAAATTAATGAGAACATGGCAAAAAATGCAGGAATATGAATAAATTTCAAATTTGTTTAACGCAGTTCTCATTAATTTAGACCTCCTGTAGCATTGGTTTTTTATGCAATTAAATACTAGTACTCCGTCACACTTGTATTGACGATTATTTAAAGTAATATATTAAGTT
>CAZGQY010000249.1:0-5166 GCA_964528035.1 uncultured Methylococcaceae bacterium
GGGCGCACCATTAAATCAAAGAGTTAGGCTACCTTCGGGTGGCCTTTTTCTTTTTCACGTAGCTACAACGTAGCTATTTCCCCTATCGTATTCTCAACTACCTTTAATCTGGACAGACGATCCACGTATTCGGTCAGATGTGCGCTTGAGAAATGAGCATACTTCCTCACCATCTCAGCAGACTCCCAACCCCCTAGCTCTTGCAGAACATGAAGCGGTGTTCCATTCTGCACATGCCAGCTTGCCCAAGTGTGTCTGAGGTCATGCCAGCGGAAGTTATCAATTCCCGCCTTCTCCAACCCTCTATACCAAGCCTTGGTACTGACTTGAGTAATCGGCTTGCCCCTGTAGCAGAATACATGCGTCTTGTGCTTACCAAGCTGTTCCCGAAGAACTAAGACAGCAGCAGCACTCAACGGTACAACAATCGCCTTCTTTGCCTTGGCCTGATCCGGGTGGATCCATGCAGTCCTTCGCGAAAGGTCAAGCTGAGACCATTCCAATCCGGTTACATTGGAGCGTCTCAAGCCTGTTTCCAGTGAGAAGCGCACCATTGCAGCCAAGTGGGGCGGCAACACGTTAATCAAACGGGTTGCTTCCTCCTGATTGATCCAGCGTATCCGCCGACTCGGTTCAGGAAGCATACGAAACGAGGGGACACGATCCAGCCATTCCCACTCATTCGCTGCCTTGCGAAGCACTATACGAATCACTTCCATCACACGATTCACCGAACTGTTCTTTACACCTTCGGCAATCCGCGCAGCCATGATCCTGTCCAACCTACTGCGGTTGATCTCATCCAGCATCACGCCATTCAAGAACCTATCCAGCCACCGCAAATGCGTCTTATCGGAGACTTGAGAAGCCTTGTGTGTCGTTTCTGCCAGATAGCGAACGACCGCATCGTTCCAAGCATATCGGGGTTTGATCCCCAGCCTTGCCTGATCCCACAATGACGCCTTCAGCTTGTCATGGAATTCCGTTGCTTTAGCTTTATCGGAAGTCCCAGTGCTTTGCTGTACTGCTCGTCCTTCGTGGGTGAGTTTGATCCACCAATATGGTGAATCTTTGCGTTTGAAGAGTGACATAAAGATACCTCCTTCTGTTCACCCTGCAACACACGCCGTTGGTATTGTGCTCGTATATGTTCGATCAGGTCAATCTCGACGAATACCCAGCTCTTGCCGATCTTGGCACCGGGTATCACCCCTGCCTTTGCTTTTCCTTGCAAAGTGACTGGATGAACCTTGAGCAGCTCGGCAGCTTGTTGGAGGGTGAGGGTAGTCATGCTGAAAATCCCACAGATAAACCATGATCCAACGTACGCCGTATATGTACGGGAATGATGGGTGGTTCAGTGGGATGCTTCAGGCAGACACCGTGAGGTATCAATTGATAGGCGTATAACGTTACGCCGACGTATGGCTGGTGTTTCATAATGGGTTTTTCCCTTCTTATTATTTTTATAATTGACTGGACTTAGCAACGAGTACAGTCGGGAGCTATTTGAAACAATATTTGAGAACCCGTCAAGGGTCGTATACGTATACGTTAATTTGGCAAACTTTTTTTGATATTCGATACTTGAGGTGATCTTTACGTAACGTATGTTCTGATGAGTGGGGGTTGAAAAGATGGAAAAACGTTACGTATACACTGTAAATAACGTACGTTATTTAGGTAAACAATTGGAAATGAAAAAGCAGGGGTAGTGGTGATTAGAACTTCCAATCACAACGTATGTAAATAACGTTGTTGATGAAAACCCAAGGATACTTAGCTGAACTTGATAAAGGGAGGCGCAAAATCATGGATGTCTCAAATGTGTAGGTAGCTGATTTCCGCTTTCGGCCAGAAGGAAGCATTGCCATCGGTCTTTAAAATAAGGATTTTCCTTATATCTAATAGGTAAATTTAAGAGTAGGTTTCTATGTTGCAGTGAAGGGCGGCTATCGGCCAGAAGGAGACATTCGAACCTGCAAGTATTATTATGAATATGCGGGCATACAAAACAGAGGGGTATCCAATGAATCAATCTGTTACCAAAAAATACACACACCTTGTTATTGGCAATAGTGCTGACCGGTGGTTTCGTCTAATAACTGTTATAGCTTAATAAGATGAAAACAATAACAATAAATAGTTGGGCAGATTTTGATAGGGCACTATCAAGGAAACACTATCGTAAATGGATATTTAGAGGCCAGAGCGACGCATCTTGGGATCTTGAAAGTTCACTTCATCGTTCATTTGAAGAAGCACAAGCAATACATATAATGTGCAACAAAAAAGAAAAGAGCTTGAATAAAGAAGAGCATGAAAAAGTCATGATTGACCGATTTAAGTGCAGTGCTCATCTTTACTTAAATAGCTTACCCCAAGAAGATGATCTATTAAGTTGGCTTTCATTAATGCAGCATCATGGTGCCCCAACTAGGTTACTGGATTTTACTTTTTCATACTATATAGCGCTATATTTCGCGTTAGAGTACGGTGAAGATGATGCGGTTGTATATTGCATCAACCATCAAGCAATAAATAATGAGGATGATGAGGAGTTTGGGAGCAAAAAATCAGAAATGTACTCAAATATTTTGGGTGAACAAGATGATTTAGATGCGCCTTTCTTGCTTGCATTTGAGCCAACATTTTCAAATCAAAGATTATTGTCACAACAAGGACTTTTTGTTGCCATCAACAACCACGAATTCACACACGAAAATTTACTTACAGCTTATAACTTAGAAGATGATGACGTACAAAAATACATAATATCTAAAAAATTACGTTACTCAGGTTTAAGAAAATTAAATCAAATGAATATTAACTCAACCAATATTTATCCAGGCCTCGATGGCTTCTGTAAAAGCCTACGTAGGCAGCCAATATTCGGTCTGGAGTTTCAGAGGCGTGTTGGCAAAGAGCTATAGTAATGCGCTCGTTCGGATGCAAAGTACGCTGCTCTTCATTTACTCCGCACAGCTTGAACGTTGATAGTCCGCTTTGTACTGCGGTTTCAACCGGTCGATGCAACACATAGGTTAAATCTCTCAGCCGGTGTTTCATAGTTTAACGTCTTCCTTGAACGCTCATTCAATTTCCTCGCCACGGCGTTTAGCTTGGCTTGTGAGTAAACAGAAAGGTCTATTCCCTTAGGGAAATACTGCCTCAATAGCCCGTTCGTATTCTCATTGGATCCACGCTTCCAAGGATTCTGCGGGTCACAGAAATAGACCTGGATGTCTGTCGCCAGGGTGAATCGCTTATGATCGGCCATCTCACTCCCTCGGTCCCAAGTCAGCGACTTGTAAAGTTCCTGCGGTAATTTACGTGCATTCTTGATCAATGCGTTGATAACGGTCTCCGTATCCTTTCTGGCAACCTTCACCAGCATCACATAGCGTGTATGGCGTTCGACGAGCGTCGCAATCTGGCTATTCCCGCTTCCACACACCAGATCACCTTCCCAATGACCCGGTACAGCCCGATCTTCTACTGTAGCGGGTCGCTCGCTAATTGATACCGTATCTTTGATTCTGCCGTGATTGTCTGTCTTCTGCGTATGATGGCGTGAACGGCGCATAACCCGAGTGCGCCTCAAGTGCTGTGTCAGCTCTTTCTTCAACGCCCCACGGGCTTGAATGTAGAGGCTGCGATAGATGGTCTCGTGTGACACCTGATTGTTCTCGTCGTCTGGGTAAGTGTATTTCAGCCACCCGGCAATCTGCTCCGGGGCCCACTGTCGTTGGAGCTTACCTGCCACGATATGCGCCAACGTTCTATTCTTTGCCAGTTTACAGGTCTTGGGACGCAACGTCCGATCCCAGGCAGCCTGGTCGGCTTGGTTTGCTCGATAGCTTTCTTGACCACCGTTGCGCTTGATCTCGCGACTGATGGTGGAAGGTGCCCGCCCGAGGGATGTGGCAATTGACCGAATTGACTGGCCTGCTACTACTGAACGCGATATTGATTCGCGTTCTGCTAGAGTCAGCGCCAATCTAGAACGGCGGCGTTGAGCGGGTCTTATCCCACCACTCTTTACAAGAATGCCCTGTATTGCACCGTGGCTTCGATCAAATAACTGTGCAATCTGCTGGAGAGATTCACCCTTTTGCCAGCGATCCCACATTAATGCCTTCTGGGTTTCGGTGTAATAGATACGAGGTCTTTGTTTCATCTGCAACACTCCTTCTTCTGCTTACGCAGATTCTAGTATGTTGCATCGACCGGTTGAAACCGCAACCAGAAGGAGACGTTGGTGAGTAGAATAACTGATAGGCAACAACGTGCCAGAAGGAGACATTGCCATCGGCCTAATATAAGGATTTTCCTTATATACAATAGGTACGTTTAAGAGTAGGTTTTGTGAAATGTATTTCAAGCTCCCGTGTTACTTGGACGGGGGAATTGGTCGAGTCTAAGTCTATTGATTGGAACTTGAATTTAATGAGGGGCAATGAAATGATATTTTCCAGAACATCACTTATTTTATTTTTGATATTGGTCGTCTGGGGTTGCGCTGGTCCAAATCCAAATGTTGGAGAACGCACTACCGATGTTGCATGGACATCTGGAAGGTATCAGGATGCAGTATCAACTGCAGAACCACACGCGATTGCTGGAGAGCCATGGGCACAATTACGCATGGGGATATTTTGCGAAAATGGTTGGGGGGTAAATTGCGATATTTCTCAGGCAGTCACTTGGTATAAAAAAGCAATGCAGCATAAAGATAGCTCAGCTTGGTCTAACGGTCAAATGATTGGTGCTATTGGGAAAAATGGATATTTCAATCAAAATAGCGATGCGATTATTGCGGAATATAATCTAGCAAGTATCTATTTTCGCGGGACACTTGGAAAAAGTGATTTAGTAAAAGCCTATGTTCACATATCAAATGTGATCGCTGACAGTAACGGAGAAACAGTGCATTTTTGTTGCAATTTTGAAGGGGGCCGTGGATTTGACCAAGAGATGTTTAGTGATCTTTGGAATCAAATCAACGAGAAAATCTCAGATGAACAACTCCTTCAGGCTAAACAGCTGATGAAAGAATAGGAGTTCATGAGGACGGAAGCGATCGTTCATCCTGCCAAATTTAGATGACCGCTCCGTGTCGTGAGCTGCCGCCAGATATTCAGAGAAGCGGACACTCGTAGAAAG
>CAZGQY010000250.1:0-5163 GCA_964528035.1 uncultured Methylococcaceae bacterium
GGATTGCTTTGAAATTAGCACAGGATTTTTCAGGAGAAAATTTAACAACCATTGCCAGGAATTTTAATGTTAAGCATTACAGTACAGTGTCACGCACGATCGGGCGACTCAACAAGTTTATGAAAAAGGATGTAGAAGTTGTGAAGCTTTTAAAAGGTATAAGTCAAGATTTGACCCCTTAAATAAATTTCTTCACGATGCGTATTTTAAGAAGCACGTGCATAGAATTTTTGCGATACAACCAAACGTAATAGGAAAATTTATTGTAAATGTGTTGCAATAACGCATTTAGATAGGCCTACACCCACTGGGAGAACGATATGGGATCCAAGCTAAAATCATTCAGTATTAATTTGCCATTCGGACTTGGCGGAGCCAATATTGAAATTAACGAAAATCAGGAAAGGGCGGCCTGGGCATTGTATGTGGAATTGGCTACCCGGGTATCGACTGAAGAACTTAAGCCGGGAATGGGTTCGGCCCGGGAAGCGTTGAATTCTCTCTATTCGCTATTTGATACCACGCGGTCGGTATTGCGGGAGGCGGGGCCCGGGGTGGCCAAAGGGCCAGAATCGGTAGGGCCGATCGCGATTCAGATACTCAACCAAGGCTTGCGGCCCTTTTTGGTTAAATGGCATACTCGCCTAAGTGCTTTCGAGGCCAATCAGACTGAAGAGCAGCGCAGTCGCTACGGGGGTGAGGTGACGGTAATTGTCGACGAAAGCTGTTGGCCCGAGGGTGACGCGTTCTACCGAGAGTTGGAGGAAAAGCGGAAAGGGATGCTGCTGTACGTTCAAGCCTTGGCTTGCATTGCGGGGATCAGTAAGACCGAATAAGTCAGGTAGGAGTTGCAAACGAATCGTGGCTTTATGTTCTAGCAAGGCACTGTCTAATGTTTGCAATCAGGCTACCAAAAGCGATCCGGAGCGGAAAATCGGGTTACAGTTTTTGTTCCGGTTCTATCGGTTGATTGGAAGGTCTCCTTTTGACCTGTCCAACCGCTTCAAGGCCTCCAGAAGCCAACCAATTACGTCTGATATTTGGGTTGCCTGAAACAAAGCCTGGTTTTCGTGCAGTTGTAGATGGTTATTCACGCTGAGCCCGGAAATTCCGAATTCCCTGATCAGGTTAATAGTGCGCTGTCCGATGACGGTATCGGGTTCGAATGAATCTACCGGCCAATATTCAGCGATGTCTTGCCGGGGAGTGAAGGTTGCAATATCGACGGGCGTTTCACTTTCAATCGCATTAATGACTTGCTTGCTTGCGCCATCAAACATTCCAGAGAGATAGAGTGGTTTATCCGCCATCATGGTCATGAAGGCTTCTTCGGCCACACCAGCAAAACGCCCTCCTGATCCTTTGGTTCGTCCACCAATACATATGCGCGCATCCGCGTACGCCACCAACTGTTTTCGCATATAGGTGAGGGAAGAGACACGGGTTAGTGTGTCATTGGATTCAAAATCTTTCATTTCCCATTTTTCGCACTCGACGACCCGGAGGGTTTGCCGGTAGCGTTCTCGGTCCGCATTGCTCAATCCGCTCTTTATAGGCCACGGTACAAAATTCGTAATCAGGGGCGAAGGTTCTGCTTCGTCGTTATGTTCGGTCGGCAGGTAATTGAGCGCAAAGTCGTACACTTGCGCCATAACACCATCGGCGCGCCAGTCGTGACCGAAAACCAGGTGAGCGCCTTGACCCAGGAGAGCTTGAGATATCAATCGGACCGTTCGATTGACTTCTTCAGTTGTAAAACCAAGATGGCCACTCTCGGCACTTTCTGAAACAGAGATCCCAACAGTGAGTCCATGTAGTGGGCGTTGATTATTTAGGGCTTGTATCACGATTCGGCAATCAGACTTTGTGGTGTGTACAACCGAGTACCAGGAGCGATGGATTCAACCAACGCCGTGGCTGCGTCGTAATACCCTTCACTCAAGGGTGGATCTGGGTAAATGATTACTTTATTCAGAGTAGACACTTGTGTGGCAAGCTCCGTGCTCGCTTTTTTTAAGGCCAGCATACTTGGCACCCTGGGTAACACTTTCGTTTGCCGAGGCAATGCCCCAGTGCGTGTGAGTTCGTGAACGGTTCGTCGCAACAATTGAACGCGCAGTCCTTCACGAACACCTAAATAAAAGATTCTGAAAAAATTACCGTCAGGGACTCTTGCACTTGGTGCGGTTTCGAGTCCCAGATGGCTCGGAGGATGAATAAGCCGGCAACGCAAGTCGACGACGACGATCGGGGATGCAAACTCGTCGGCCCAGGCCACCTCTTGACGGCACCAAGGCCGGTCTTCAAATATTTCCGAACGAAGTACAACCACAATTGAAGTCAGCGCCCCATTCTTTAAAATCTCTCGCCAACGCGATCCCGGTGGAATTTCCTCCGCGTCATAAAAGCTTTTTAGTCCAGGAATATTATCAGCCATATCGCGCAGCGCCCGCGCGATGGGCTGGCCATCCATTTTGGCGTGACTCAAAAACAATTGCAGATGGCTGTCTTTCTCTGCTTCGGAGCCCTGCGCCAATATTCTGCTGGATTCATTGAGCGCCATAAGTCCCGCTGAAGCGGGTCGAATTGATTCTTCGCCAAGTTCATGAAGTTTGAGCGCTTGCGAGCAGTCTAAGCCAGGGCATCGATCACCCAACCATTCGTCCGAAAAATAAATGACCAATAGTTGATGGCGACCGCTGGATTCTTCGATATGTTTTCCGCAATCACTTAACCAATCCAAAAAACTGTCGTCTTCGGATAGATTGGGACCGACCAATAGAACAACCATTGAATGCAATGCGCGATCCAGAATCTCCGTAACCCGTTGGGTCGGTTTCGATTCGAATTCGAGCACCGGAACGCCTAGATCTGCACCACCGGCTAGATAACCCCCTCCGATATCCTCACCACCACGAAATCCATGGACAATCGACTCTCTTACCTTTGTACCGACTCTATCGGTGGGATTGAAGCAGAGTACAATTTGCAACGGAGTATATAGGGTTGGTGTCATGATCAACTTCCGAAGATTTAGGTTTCATAGTTTACTCTTCACGGCAACGCTGTACTAGTACTCCATCATTGTTGTATTGACGGGTATATCAGCCGATAAGCAGCCATCTGCGTTGTTGCACTCGCTTGACACGTGCGACTAGTCCTGCGCCTAGCAGCTGACCACTTCTCGACATAACCTACCCCCCAACACAACTGTGACGGAGTACTAGTTGTAGACTTTGATCGGCTATGTGAAGTCAACATGACGAATTTTGTGGGAGTTTACGTACTTTTGTTGGAATGCTAACTGTAACGGCCTGCAAACAAAAGAAGAAAGTGGTCAAGAATATTTAACAATATACTAGTGTCTTTCGAGGACTTTATATGGCTTTTAATCAACCAAACTTCGTGCAATGTTCATTCTGGTTTTTTACATTGAGGATGATACGCTTCCGGCATTACCAAGACCCAAGGCCACAACTCACTTTTTTAGATTTTTGCTGCCGTATTTTTTTGCAACGTAGTGAACCAAGATTTCTGCCGAATTTGGGTTAGGTTTAGCGTCTGGGTCATATAACATGTAGTAAAAAGAACATGACCCCTTATCTTTTGCCATGATCCAGCGCTCGGCAACTTGCACACCAATTTCAGCCTTTGATTTATCTTTTGGTTTGTAAGGTCGTGCCGGGATAATTGCAGTTTGGTAATGCTCTGCCAGTTGTAAATAACTATCATTGATTTTGGGTTCATAACGGTGTGTTTTACTGACCGCACTCAAAAGATTATCAGGGACAATAATTTCAGGTACACCGCCAAAATAATTCAGTGCTTGAACATGAGCATCGAGCCAGTCCGGTAACTGCTGAGTCCAGTGCGCGCAAGCAAAGGTAAAACTGGATGCACCCAGTACAGCAACAAAGATTTGTGCTGTTCTTATTTCCCCGGTATCAGGATTAACGACATCCATTGTTGGCCCTGCATAATCAACAAACAGCTTTTCACCGGCATTATGAATTTGGCGCATGCTGCGTTTTTGTTTGCCTTGCCATTCTTTAAATCGGTGGCAAAACTGGGCATAACTATAACCATCATCAGCATGTTGTTGACGGTACTCTTGCCACAATAGATGGCGTGTGAGCGTTTTGGTTTTTTTGAGTTCCATAAAGCAACCCATGAAGTCTGGCTCAGCAAAACGTCGTTGTCCGGTGACGGCCTGTGTGGGGAATAATAAAAGCCCCAAATCACGTTCATCTAGGTCGCCGGGGATCGGCCAACTGACGTTGGCTTGCTCGGCTCTTTTTATGTAATCAGAAACGGTGCCATAGCCAATATTCAGCGACTGGGAGACGCCCCGTAAACTTAAGCCTGCTTCATAACGAAGCCGTAGAATTTCGTTGATTTTACGCATGAATAACCTCTTTTTTGCCACTGCTAGTTTCCTCCGGATAAAAAAATACCCGAAGGTTAGCAGTAATTAAGTTAAATCAACGCGCTGGGAGGATTCTGGAAATAGCTGATCAGCGATTCTGGTATGCCGATCACTGATTCTGGAAATCCAGAAAAAATGATCAGATAAAACCAGAATCAATGATCGGTTAAAACCAGATTAGGTGATCGGAATGTTCCAGAATGGGTGATCGGATTGGGCCAGAATACCCAGAAGCAAAAGGTCTCTGGCTGTTTCCGGATGGAGGTTTATGCCAAGGCTTATTGCCGGATTTCCAGCTACTTACAATCAATGGCAAATCAGGGCCATAATCCATTGATCGCTATTCAGATGGTACTGGCTAGTGAGATCGATTAACAAAGGGGTGAGTAGTTACGATTTTTATTTAAAATACAATTGCGCACATGTATTACCGATAATTAACGGTATGTGCACCATCAAATAATTAACTATTTCTATGCGGATCGACCCTCCAGGGATCAATTTTCAAGACCGATATTTGAGTAGTCATGGATGACTACTCAAATATCGGTCCAACAAGCGTAGCGCGTTAGCTGTGCACTCTCAGAGGATAACGAAACCGTATGGGCCATCTTTGATTATGTTAAGCACCCTCAAATAATTTGAAATCGAGCACATCAGTTATTGTGGTCATTCTCACCGTTAATCTCGATAGAGCAGATCGTGGCGAAAGTCTCCGAACATGTTGGATGCAGGAA
>CAZGQY010000251.1:0-5090 GCA_964528035.1 uncultured Methylococcaceae bacterium
GCATAAAGGTAATGACGGCCACGTCAAATCAAAACAAATATTGTAAATATTCTGATTATCACTTTTCCCTAAATTGGAAAAACGGAGAGATCGACCGAACCAACTACGAACTACAAACTCGCGCCGCAAAACGCATGGTTGAAAAAATGGGGTTAGCGGAACATCAATATTTAATTTATGTTCACAAAGATACGGATCATCCCCATGTTCACATACAAGCAAATCGCGTACACCCTAAAACATTCAAAGCTTGGAGTGCTGGCCGGAACAATGAGCGTATACAAGTTTATGCCGCTGAGATTGCCAAAGAAATGGGTTTTACCATTGTTCCCGGACGCTTGAACGGTCTTAAGAAAGATAAAGAGCAGACCTTAAGACCGACAAAGGCCGAACAGGAGATAGCACAGCGTGAAGGCCGCGCGCCCCTCACCCCATTAGATGAGGCAGGGCAGAAAGCCGTCAGAACGTCTTTAAAAGGCGTTTTTAAGGAATCTAAGGGATGGGATGACCTAACGACCCAACTCAAAGCCAAAGGCTATCAAATTGAGCCTAAAGGCCAAGGGCACATCGTGACCGATGGGAAAGCTTATATAAAGCTTTCCCAGATGGGCAAGCCTAACAAGCTTACGGCTCTGGAGGAGCGATTCAAGCAACCTTATAAACAGTTCAAAATGGAGCAGGAACCAGAGAAGCCGAAACCTTCTTTAGAGAAGTTGACCCAATTTGAGAAGCAGACCCCCGCCCCTGCTCAACGTCCTAAGCCTGATGAAAAACTGGCAATCGTGGCAAAGGTTGCGAGTGTTCAGCAAGACCTTTCCATCATGCGGAGCTATGAAGAAGAAAGCCGCGTTTTTGGTGGGGAGGTTCGACAGTTACGGCGACACATGCGGAAGTTAAATTTTATTCAAGAAAAGAGTGCCGAGCGCGTTGAGCAGAAAGCCCAACGTTTGGACAATGCTTTCCAAGAGGCTTACGCCGATCCCCAAAAAGCGCGGGAATCTTGGGAGAAAAGCAGACAAGACGGAGAGCCGCCGAAAGGTATTGTGTGTGGAACTCTGAAGGGGTTTAACTTTTTCGGCTATCAGACCAAAAGACGGAAAGCCGCCTTAAAAGCAGTTGATAAAATGTATGAGCTTCAGAAGACCGGGCAATTTGCAAAGCTTAATAAAGCTTTTGAATATGCCTATGTTGACCCCAGACAGGCAAAGCAGAATTGGAGGAGCAAGGGAAAGCAATTCATTGTGACCGGCAATTTGAAAGGGTTTAGCTTTTTGGGATTTCCAAGCCCGGAGCGCAAGAAAGCCTTAAAAGCATTGGGGAGAATACACGGCCATCAAAAAAGCTTGGATTTAGAAAAGAACAAACATGTTTCATATGAAGCGGAAAAAATCGCCCTGCAATATGACGTTTCCCAAGGAGAAAAAACTTTTGAAGTTAGTCGAGACCGGCTAGGCGACCGGAAAGAGCGCCTAGAAAAGAAAAAAACACTTTTCCGCGATCGCGCGCGTTTTCTTTGTGAGTTGGACAGTACCGATATTGAAAAGGCCCCTATGCCGCAAGATTTAAAGAGGGAGCTTTTCAAGGAATGGGAGCGGGAGAATATGAAAGTTGCGGAGCGTAACGCAAAACGGGAGCTTGAAAAAGCAAATGCCCCTACCCTCTCCAAAAAGCCGGAGCCACAACCGGCCATGAAACAAGAAACAGAAAAAGAGAAAAAACAACGTTTGAGAGTGGAACAATTTAAACAAGAATTGAAGGAAATGGAAGCCGGACGTGAACGAGAGCGGACGCGCGATATTGAACCGGATTTTTAATATTTAACCCATGAGGTTTTAATGAGTTTCTTTGATAAAAAAACGAAAGAAGAAAGAGAGGAAGCAAAAAAACGATACCTTCAAATATCTATAGGCAAAACACCGTCAGGAAAAGAGGTTATCTATGTTGATGATGAGATTGCAAAAATGTCCGCTTTCGCAAAACAAAGAATAAGAGAGACGGTAGAAAAATTGGCAATCGCGGCCCTTCCTCCAAAGAAGGAGATAGGCCCATTTTCCAATGAGCCAAAGCCTAAATTTAATAAAACTCCTTTGGAAAAATTCATAGCTGGCCATGAAGCAACAAAATGTTTTTTAATGGCGACTTCTCCACAAGAAATAAAAAGTGCTCGGTTTATGAGTAATGAAGAAAAGTCTCGTTTCTTAAAGATGAGGGAGGAAGCATATCTTGAAAAATTTGAGTTCACCCAAGGCCGCGTAAGAAAGAATATAGCAAGCTCATTGAAAAGACCGGCGAGCATTCCAATGGTTAATAACTCTTGGGTGAATGTCCGTAAAGTGACAATTTCTTATTATAGAATGCATTGCTTAAGGGAGGATTTACAGGCTCGCAAAGAATTGTTGAAAGAGGTAAACCCGGAGGATATAAAAAATTCTAAGAAACTGAGACAGCCGGAAAAAGAGAGATTTTTGGAAGAACTGAAACAAGTGCAAAAAGAAAAAACTGCTAAAAAAGATTTGCGAGTTGACCAGTTTAAAAAAGAGCTGAGGGAAATGGAGACCGACCGTGGTCAAGAACGGACGAAAGATATTGAACCAGGTTTTTAAGCAAAAAAATAGCCCACTAGAATTTCTCTAGCGGGTTTGAAACTAAATTTCATTCAGCTCTTTTTTGCGAAAGGAGTTGGGTTATATGGTCGTCCTGTGACCCTTTCGTAAAATTTGTTTGATTCAATAATTTCTTCTTCAGTTGGAAGTTTAAACTCTAGTAAATGTAGATGGTAACACCTTTCACCGGTTAAAGAGATTGTATAGTTTGCTAAAAATTGATTACGTTTTTCTTTCAATTCTGCTCTTTCTTTTTCGTCCTGTTCTATATTGCGTATAGCTATATCCGAGTTAGGGTAAAAGGCCATTGTTTCCCCCATAAGGCGAAATGTTAAAAAGTAATAACTCCCATTCGGGCATGTGTTTTGGAACTGGTATAGTTATGGGGATGAATTACTTTTAATGCAAGGGGGGGAATTCCATTTTTATCAAAAGTGGCCGCAATAGTCGTTTTTGACTATACCGGCCGGGACAGTCATTTTTGACTGTGGCAAGATGTATTACTTTCTTGAATTGCCGCTAGAATAGCGTGTTTTTCAAGTGTTGGAAGTCCTTTAAGGCGTTTTATCCAACGCTCTTTTTTTCTTTTGATCCTTTGCCTTTCTTGAAGATTCGCGCCTAAAAACCTGTAATCATGCAATTCTGTGGGTTCGGGAAAATTGAACCAAAGCCATTCTATGACCGTTCGGCCTCCACTGGTTCTTGCCTTAAAGGTGTTGTGGCTCCAGTCCTTCAGATTCGTTAAATAAAGCTTTGATTCATACCCGGAGACCATCACCATGCAAGGAAGTTTACGGATTACTTCTAAGAGCCGTTTATGGCTTGTCTCAGACATATCATTTTTATAAAGCGGTCTGTTGGTTCTAGTTTCCGGCAGGTATGGAGGATCACAATAAACCAACTCATTGCCTTTGAATGGGTAGTTTTCTAAAAACTCAAGGCCGCATCCTTGAATGATTTTTGTATTCTCGTTTTCCTTCCAATCTTTAAGGAGGCTTAGTTTATCAACACCAATGTTGACATGAGCGGGAGATTTTCGGCGCAGGATAGCCCCGCTTCCAAGGAACGGTTCAATATAAACCTGATGCGGCGGCATCAAATTTATAATTTTATGATACACGCCATCACTATTTTTCCCGCCTGGATACCTCATTAAGCCGCCCATTCGTCAAACATTCCTTGAAAAGTTCCTTCCCGGAAATATTCAATTTTTTCGGCTTTGATTGGCCGCTCACCTTGTAGAAATATCAACTGTTCATTGGATGGAAGCCTCATTATTTCGTCAGGGGTAAGGAGCGCGCGCCCAGTGTGTGAGGTGGTTTGATTCAAGCGATCTGGTGCAACAAGATCATCAAAGGCCCCGCTTGATGAATGGCTTTTTATCGATATGGTTTCCCGGCCTAACATGTCGCTTAATATTTTGGCCGTGTCATAATCGGAAACCCCAAAGGCTTGCCGGACATTACAATTTGATATGAATGTCTTATAAGATTGTCCGTAAACCGTCTTCAACTGGTTTAAATCTTGAACCAGGAGCCACAGAGAAACGCCATATGTGGCTTGATAAGCAATAGCATTTTCGACGGGTTGAAGCCGTCCCAGGGCCGGAAACTCATCAAGCAGAAATAAAACATTATCCTTTGGCCGTTTTTCGTTTCGGGTCATTGCGGCCAGGGATAGCCCCACCATTAAGCGTAAAAACGGTTGATGCGTTTCTAAGTTTTCAGGAGGAATAACCAAAAATAAAGACATGGGGTTTTCTTTCAGGTCTTCTATCTGAAAGTCACTATGGCTCGTGATGTTAAGCAATTTTTTACTATCCCATATATGGGTATGGCTTTGAGCCGTTGAGATAACAGAGCTTCTTAGTTTAGGTTCCTTTTGAAACATTGAATTAGCAACCTGATGAATGAGCGGGTTTTTTGATTCTTCCATTAGTCTTAAGTATTGTTCAAAATCATCCGGCCCAGACATAAGGATATGCCGCATTTCTCCCAGGTTCTTGAGATTATCCGGCTTATGATGAACCACATAGAGGATTAACCCTTTGAGCAAGCTTTTTGCTTCTTTATCCCAAAAAGGATCAACACCAGGCGTTCCAACAACAAGCATCTCAACGATTTTTGCCGCGTCGTCTCCCTCTTCTTCCTGTCCCACTCGAATAAAATCTAAGGGGTTGTAGCAAGATGAATAAGCCGCAAATGGAGCCAGGGCAAAGACTTCTCCAAACTTGGTTCTTTGCCGACCGGCAACGGCTAAGTTTTCGCCTTTAATGTCGGTAACAACGAGACTTCCCGGATGGTCAAGCGCGTTCGGAATAACAAGCCCTGTCCCCTTGCCTGTCCTGGTCGGTGCAAAACAAATCAAATGGCCAGGTTTTTTAAATCTGAGGAATTGACCTTTAATTTTACCGAGGATAAAACCTTTTTCTTTGAAGGATTCGGCCTTTTGAATGCGTTTAGGATTGGCAAAGGACGCAGAGCCGAA
>CAZGQY010000252.1:0-5085 GCA_964528035.1 uncultured Methylococcaceae bacterium
GACAAACAATAATCCTGTGTCAATCTTTCGCATATTATTAAAACCTCGCTCCTAAGGTGTTTTCAGCGTGTATTAGAAGGTGCAACATTTAGATAAACGATGGGAGTGTTTGCAGAGTGCGTGGTTTAGCAAGATTTATTATGGGCGGCCGGGTAAACGCGATATTTATTGCTGGTTTTTTTGGATCCATGTCGCTTTATTTTTTACCACTTGCTATTTTTAGTGGAGCAACACTTGGACTGGTTCAGCTTCGCAAGGGTGAAAGTGAATCAATACAGGTTGCGTTGATTGCCGGACTATTGATAGTAATAACACTGTTGATATCACCTTCACGGCCGGGGTTCCCTTTTCCAGTTGTTTTTGCTCTATGGTTAACCGTTTCTTTCGCTGTCTGGGTTCTCAGAGTCACTATGTCTCAAACTCTTGTATTGCTAAGCGTAGGGCTAATCTGCTCGCTCTTTATCGTGGCGATGCATCTTGCTGTGGGTGATGTGGTCGCCTGGTGGCGAGAATGGTTGATAATCACTCAGCCGCCAGGAGGAGAGGTGAAGATCGACAAATTTGGTGAAGATGAATGGACTCGACTTACGAATGGTCTGATGGCCATGTTTGTAGGGTTTGCCACCATGTTCACGGTTTTATTCGCTCGCTGGATGCAGTCAGTATTGTATAACCCGGGTGGTTTTGCAAATGAATTCATTCGATTAAGATTGCCGCGCCTTTTGTTGTCTCTGCTGGTGTTGGTTTTACTGGCAGCAAGTGCTATCAATCAAGAGGTGATAGCGGAATTTTTTATGGTCGCAATGATGGTCTATTTTTTTCAGGGTGTGGCGGTGATGCATGGGGTGAGTGTTGCTAAGCGTTTACATCAGGGATGGGTAATGGCACCTTATCTGGGACTTTTCTTTTTTCCGATAGTGATCATTCCAGGTTTAGCTTTATTGGGTGCCATCGATACCTTTATAAACTTTCGAAACCTCGAGTGACAGTGGTTTCTACGGGTGGTGAAATATAGATGAATATTGATACTGGAATCCGTTGTCAGCCAGGTAAACTAATAGGTTGCTCACAGATAATGATTAGAATGCAGTCTAACTTTGGTGGCAAGCTATGATTCCAGTCAGGGATACAATTCCTTGTGAAAACACGCCGATAGTCACATGGATATTGATCGCAGTGAATACTGTGCTGTTTTTGCTTCTTAAAACTTTGGAAGATCCCGCTGCAGTACAATTCCTACACTTGTACGGTTTGGTTCCAGCGCGTTATACCGATCCTCAGTGGGCAATGAATTTTGGCTACCCGAGTGAAAATTATTTGCCATTTCTTAGTTGTATGTTCCTGCATGCCGGTTGGGTCCATCTGCTGATGAATATGTGGCTTTTATGGATATTTGCCGACAATATTGAAGATGTAATGGGCAAATGGCGGTTTATTATTTTCTATCTAATATGTGGATTGATAGCGACGCTAACGCATGTTTTATATAACCCGGATTCTCAGGCGCCAACAGTCGGTGCATCGGGGGCAATCGCTGGTGTATTGGGAGCCTATTTCTTTTTGTTTCCCTACGCACGGGTGATTATATGGATTCCAATTTTATTTCTGCCAATTTTTATTCAAGTCCCGGCAATCGCTTTTTTGGGGGTTTGGGTGATCTATCAGTTGTACGAAGTGACAACTGCGATAGTAATTGGTAGAGAATATTTAGAAGTTGGGTGGTGGGGACATTTGGGTGGATTTATTGTAGGTGCTGTGTTGCACAGGTTTTTTTTAAGCCGCGATAGCCAGCGATCCACGACATAAAAAATTCCGCGGTAGCGCCAACTATAGTATAATCCCTGGCTTCCGAAGTTGCTTTAGAGCCGTTTGGCGAAGGCGGGTTTTCGTTCTCTGGTTTGAAAAGCCGGAGGGTTGATGTGACAGAGAGTTTGCGCCAAAAACAGAGATTGTCCGAGGGCGGTTTCTGCAGAACTAAGGAGCGAGGTTTTAATAAAATGCGAAAGATTGACGCAGGATTATTGTTTGTCTTCAAGGCGTAGCAACAGGCGCATAGCCGGGCTACGCAACTGTTGCTACAACGCAGAAGACGGACAATAAGACCAGTCAGGATTCGTATATTATTGAATCCTCGCTCCTAATGTACTCTCGAATTGTTCCTTAGGGTTAACGGTGTGATGGTTTCGAGTATTGAAGAATACACACTGGATTGTTGGGGTGGTCGTTCAGTTAATAGCTGTACTGAACGCAATTGCGCGATCGAGTTGTTTTAGAATAGTCGCCATGCCACCGAAACGGGTGTGGTTTGCCTGGAATCAGTAGCAAACTGGGAGGGTGTGTCCCTGCTTAATGATCGTTACGGATCCAGGTGCCTGATTTCCAAAACCGCTGGATAACTAACAAAAGTCTTTATTTGTATACGAAAATGAAAGGGTTTGTATTAATATGAAAAGCGTGAATATTGCTGTCGTTCGAGTACTTCAGTTCGTTGTGTTCCTGATCTTTATGTCTGTTGTTATGATGTATTTTGGAACGCTGGTGTTGATTCCACTGAGTTTGGTGGTGCAGGTGGTTAATTTGTTAACAGCGGTGGGTTTGCCTGGGGTGCTTGCTGTGATTGTCGCACTACCTGCGGTGGGTTATTTAGGCAAAATTGTGTACCAGACTCCGCAATTGCTTAGCACACTTCTTGAGATTGGCTTTGAACTGGCGATTATTGGTCAAAGTCGGGTCCAGGATTTTAACGATATTCTTACGGCGGTTAAGGGTTCGGAGTGTGAAGCCAGTTAGGCTAAATAGATTAGAGGTGAATTGCCTGCAGTTTTTTCATGGTGAAAGCGGCTAACAGCGAAATTATTTCGGTAGCCGTTGTGGTAAAGCGTCTCAGAAAACACGATAAACAAATTCAACGGCTACTTTAATAAGTGGTCGTTTTTTTTTGTGTGGAAAAATGTCCCTTGATTAAATTCGACCGGCTTGAGTTGTTGTGGAAATTTTTATACTTCAGATGTAATACAGAATTTTAGGTCTATCTTCTATAGTGAGGCGTACGTGGGTGACGTAGTTGCATTTAAAAAACAGAAAGTAAGTCAACGGCATCGAGGAAAATCTCTTTGCAAGAGTGGTTTTCATAAATGGGTGATTGCCAAAAACCGCCACTTTGATGTTAAACAAGGTAAGTTGCTAACTTTGTTTGAATGCGAACGCTGTGGTAAAGCGCGTACAAAAGCATTGTAAAATCCATTTGTCGGTATACCTATAGAGTTCGTTATGAAAACAAAAATGTCAATTACAACCAGAATCCTGATCGGAATGGGTTTTGGTCTCGTTTTGGGGAGCCTTATCAATCTTTTCGCATCCGATAGCGAATTTATTCAGACTTATTTTGTCGGTGGGTTTTTCCACGTAATTGGCACAATGTTTATCAAGGCATTGAAGATGCTGGTTGTGCCTCTGGTTACTTTTTCACTGATCTGCGGTGTCTGCGGGCTCGGTGATGTCAATGCCTTGGGACGCGTTGGAATTAAGACATTTCTTTTATATATGCTGACTACAGCATTGGCAATTACCCTTGCTTTAAGTGTAGCGATACTTGTTGGGCCGGGTGAGGGTAGTGGTGTGTCTACTGCTGCCATGAGTGATTTCACCCCAAAACCAGCGCCACCTCTTACTGAAATTCTGATTAACCTGGTACCAGGTAACCCCATAGAGGCTTTTGCTGATGGCAATATGCTACAAATTATATTTTTTGTTATATTGTTTTCAATCGCCATTTTGATGACCGGAGAGGCAGGTCAGGGTGTTGCCAAAGCTGCCGAAAAATTAAATGCAATCATGATGGTGGTTGTGACCATTGTGATGGATTTTGCCCCCATTGGTGTGTTTTGTTTAATGGTAAAGACTTTTGCCGATCAAGGGGTCGGATTGATCTTACCGATGATCGGTTATTTTTCCATTGTTGTTGGTTGTTTATTGTTACATGCCTTTGGAACGCTGAGTTTGTTATTGGCGTTTTGGGCGAAATTGAATCCGCTCATGTTTCTAAAAAAAATGCGCTCTGCGCAAATATTTGCGTTTAGTACCGCAAGTTCCAACGCAACCATTCCTGTGACGCTACAATCTGTTGAGCAACGCATCGGTGTGGCTAATTCCACTGCTTCCTTTACGATTCCTTTTGGCGCCACCATTAATATGGATGGTACAGCGATCATGCAGGGAGTTGCGACTGTTTTTATAGCCAATGTTTATCACGTTGATTTGGGATTGACCCAATATCTGACAATTATCGGCATGTCGGTACTCGCGTCAATTGGAACAGCGGGGGTTCCTGGAGTGGGTCTGATTATGCTGGCCATGGTATTTAATCAGGTTGGTTTGCCGGTTGCAGGCATCGGTTTGATTATCGGCGTTGACCGATTATTGGATATGGTGCGCACTGCGGTGAACATCACCGGTGACGCTGCAGTGACCTGCATTGTTGCCAAAGGTGAAGGCGTTCTTGATCGCGATGTCTTTAATGACCCGAACGCGGGTATTTTAACGGATGTTGAATTGCCGCATAAAGTTGTAGATTCCTGATCTCACAGGAAATTAGTCATACCCAGCAAGCCTACATTCGCTTCTCTCTCCATGGCGGTCAGCGAGAGCACAATGCCAACGAAGCTGTGTAAACCGGCAAGTTTTGGTTTGAAGTGTACTCCAAATAAAGTCAGAAAAAGAGGAAAAGGGGTCAAATCTTGACATTAAAAGAGGAAAAGGGGTCAAATCTTGACATTAGCTATTAAATAAATTACTTTTATCAGTCAGAAAAGGGGTCAAATCTTGACCTTAGCTATTAAATAAATTACTTTTATCAGATGGTTAGACCTTTACGCATAGAATATGAAGATGCTTACTATCATGTAATGAATCGTGGTAGAGGCAGGCAATTTATCTTTCATGGAAAGAAGTACTATCAGGCATTTATAGAATGCCTGTTAGCTAGCCATCAACGTTTTGGCTTAGAAATACAAGCCTATTGCCTGATGGGAAATCACTACCACCTACTGATTAAAACCCCACGCGGGAATTTAAGCAGGGCGATGC
>CAZGQY010000253.1:0-5016 GCA_964528035.1 uncultured Methylococcaceae bacterium
AAGTGAATGTATCGCCTGCATCCAAGTCAGTAGAAGACAGTGTCGCAACAACAGTCCCTGTGGAAGCATTTTCATCGACAGATGAAGAACTCAATGCAATATCAGTCGGATCATTATCATTCAGATCATTGACTGATACTGCCACAGTTTTTGTATAGGTATTCCCACCGGCATCCGTAACAGTAATATCAACACTGTGGCTTTGATCCGATTCATAATCAAGATCAGCTCCAGCTTTGACTTTGATCTGGTTACCGTCGATGACGAAGTTGTCATTGGTAGCAATGCTGTAGGTGAATGTATCGCCTGCATCCAAGTCAGTAGAAGATAGTGTCGCAACAACAGTTCCTGTCGATGCGTTTTCATCAACGCTGGAGGCGCTAAGGGCAATATCGGTAGGCGTATTGTCGTTTAAATCATTAACCGTTAAGGAGACAGTTTCCGTATAGGTATTTCCATCAGCGTCAGTCACTGTAACATCAACACTGTGGCTTTGATCAGACTCATAATCAAGATCAGCTCCAGCTTTGACCTTGATCTGATTACCATCAATGACAAATTTATCATTAGTGGCAATGCTGTAAGTAAACGTATCGTCTGCATCGGCATCAGTGGCTGTCAAAGTGGCTACGACTGTACCTGTTGCTGCATTTTCATTGACGCTCGTTGCACTCAGAGCAATATCGGTGGGAGTATTATCATTGAGATCATTAACAGCTAGGGAGACAGTTTCGGTATAGGTATTTCCGTCAGCGTCCGTTACTGTAATATCTACACTGTGGCTTTGATCAGACTCATAATCAAGATCAGCTCCAGCTTTGACTTTGATCTGGTTACCATCGATGACGAAGTTGTCATTCGTTGCAATGCTGTAGGTAAAACTCTCTTCGGAATCCGGGTCGATGGCGGATAGGTTGGCAACGACCGTTCCCGAGGCTGCGTTTTCATTTACCGATCCACCACTACTAAAACTGATATCGCTAGGGTCTTCATTTTGATTGTTGACTGCTAATGAAAATGATTCTGTGCTACTAGTACCATCTGTACTGCTGGCTTTCACATAAAGCGCGTGTGATGTGGAGGTTTCATAGTCTAGCTGGCTGCCATCTCGAACCGTCACTACACCCGTATTTGAATTGACTGTGAAAGGACCATTGCTAATGGCATTGCCATCCACATCAACGATTGCATAGCTAACGGTTTCACCATCAACATCGACCGCAGTAGCAGTGATACCGACTTCTGTACCATTCGCGGCATTTTCAACTACTATATTCGCTGATGAGTTGGTATCAGAGATGACGTTAATATTATCGTTTATAGCATCAACATCCAACGTAACTGTAGCTGTGTCTTCACCACCATTGCCATCACTCACTGTATAGCTAAATGTGGCTTCGCCGTTATAATTTTCATCAGGAGTGAAGACGATGTCACCATCGCCATTGATTTCAACTGTGCCATTTGCTGCATCCTGAACTGAGCTGATATTTAGTGTATCGCCATCAGCATCGGTGTCGTTAACTAAAAGATCGGCTGGACTGATTGTTAATGCATTATCTTCCGCAGTGCTTAAACCTTTTCCATCCCATTCCTGACTCTCTGATTCCAACTGGTGCAATTCGGAAATTTCATCATTGCTCAATACACCATTAAAAACTTTGATTTCATCCATACTCCCTGTAAAGCTATAGTTGCTATAACTATCATTACCAAAACTCCCGAAATGTAAGGTTCCATCGGCTGAATCAATATTGGCATTTGTGTTATTTGGTGTGCCTAAAATTTGAGTCATAGGCTGATTTTCACCATCTATGAAAATAGTATTTTGTGAAACATCACCATTCGTAAACGTTGCTACGATATGATGCCATTCTCCATCTGATAATTCACTCGCATCTGAGCCATAGAGATCACCCGCCGAGGTGTTAAAACCAATGTCGCCATTATTAATGACCAGGTCATATCGATCCGAACTGGCCAGCATTTCCCAACTGCCATCTGGATTGGCTTGTACCCACATTGAAACAGTCGTTTGTGCGCCATTTGCAGTATCCAGATCAAGACCACTTAAATTGACTTTTGCAGAAGAAAAATCTGCTGCCGCACCGACTTGACCATTAGCATTTTCACTCACTGTTCCCGTTATTGCAACGGGTACACCTTCATCAAAATTTAATTCACCGGCCAGAGTTGCATTTTGCGGTGTAAAGTCTTTATCATCTTCTGCGATAGGTGTGTCATCAATTGGACTAACAGTAACGGAGATATTTTGAGTGGTGATCCCGCCATTACCATCAATAGCTGTTAAACTAATACGGGTATCACCATTAAAGTTTTCATTTGGTGTAAATGTTAGTGTGCCATTATCATTGATCAGCACCGAACCATGCTCTGAACTTCCTGTTAAGGTTATATCATCTCCATCAATGTCTGCTGTGCTATAGCTGATTTGTTGATTACCATCTTCATCAAGGCTGATCTGGTTAACTACATCAATGGTTGGCGCATCGTTAATACTATTGACTAACAGTGTCACTGTTGCCGTATCTTCTCCGCCTTGTCCATCACTTATGGTATAACTAAATGACGCTTCACCGTTATAATCATCATCTGGTGTAAATACAACCTCACCATTATCATTAATTGTAACGGTGCCATTTTCAGCCTCTTGCACTGCACTAATACTCAATACATTGCCATCAGGGTCGGTATCATTATTAAGTAATTCTGTTGGATTAATAATTAAGACATTATCCTCTGTGGTATTTAAATGACCTGAATCCCATTCATAATGATTGGACTCCAGGCTATATAAGTCAGAAATTTCATCATCACTTAATACACCATTAAATACTTTGACCTCATCCAAGCTGCCGGAAAAAGTATAATTTGTATAGCCATCATGCCCAACACCACCGAAATGCAAGGTACCATCCGCTGAATCAATATTTGCATTAGCATTATTGGGTGTTCCCAAAATCTGGCTCATCGATTGAAGAACACCATCAATGGAAATAGTATTTTGGCTAACATCTCCATTGGTAAACACAGCCACTATTTGATGCCATTCGCCATCAGATAGCTCACTGGCATCAGAGCCAAATAGATCACCTGATGAAGTATTAAAACCAATATTGCCATCATTAATCACTAAATCGTAGCGATCAGAACTTGCCAGCATTTCCCAGCCACCTTCTGGGTTGGCTTGTACCCACATTGTTATTGTTGTTTGGGCTCCATCACTAGCATCTAGACTTAAGCTATTCAAATTGACTTTAGCCGAAGAATAATTTGCGGCAGCACCGACTTGTCCATTTTCATTCGTTGTTACCTGACCCGTAATGGGGGTAGGTACACCTTCATCAAAATTAAGTTCACCTACCAACGTCGCATGCTGGGCAGAAAAACCTTGTACTCCAACATCTGCTATTGCTACAGGACCTTCATTTATATTATTAACTGCTAGAGAAACGGTTTCGGTATAAGTATTACCGCCAGCATCGGTAACGGTGATATCAACATCATGGGTTTCTGCTGATTCATAATCAAGATCAGCTCCAGCTTTGACTTTGATCTGATTTCCATCAATGACAAAATTATCATTAGAGGCAATGCTGTAAGTGAATGTATCGCCTGCATCAGCATCAGTGGCCGACAATGTTGCTACGATGGTTCCCGTCGCCGCATTTTCGTTTACGGTTGACCCGCTTAAGGCTATATCAGTAGGCGTATTGTCACTAAGATCATTAACGCTAAGGCTAACCGTTTCGGTATAGGTATTCCCATCAGCGTCCGTTACTGTAATATCAACACTATGGCTTTGATCAGACTCATAATCCAGTTCAGCTCCAGATTTGACTTTGATCTGGTTACCGTCTATGACGAAGTTGTCGTTAGTGGCGATGGAATAGGTAAACGTTTCGCCCGCATCTTCATCTGTTGATGTAAGATTGGCAACGACTGTGCCTGTTGTCGCATTCTCATCAACGGAACTAATGCTTAATGCTATATCGGTTGGGTCTTCGTTTAAGTTATTGACTGCCAGAGAAACGGTTTCTGTGTAGGTATTGCCTGCACTATCAGTAACCGTAATGACAACATCATGGCTTTCATCCGATTCAAAATCTAAATCCGCACCGACTTTGACTTTGATTTGGTTGCCATCAATTTCAAAATTATCGTTAGTGGCGATGCTGTAGGTAAACGAATCTCCTGCATCAGCATCAGTGGCTGATAGTGTGGCAACCACAGTACCGGTGGAAGCGTTTTCGTTGACGCTCGATGCGCTCAGCGCTATATCAGTGGGGGTATTGTCATTCAGGTCATTAACACTGAGACTTACGATTTCGGTATAGGTATTCCCATCAGCGTCTGTCACTGTAATATCAACGCTGTGGCTTTGGTCGGATTCAAAATCCAAATCAGCGCCAACCTTAACCTTGACCTGGTTACCATCAATGACAAAATTATCATTAGTGGCAATGCTGTAGGTGAATGTATCGCCTGCATCAGCATCAGTGGCAGACAGGGTGGCAACAACAGTCCCTGTTGCTGCATTTTCATTGACGCTCGTTCCACTCAGAGCAATATCGGTGGGAGTATTATCATTGAGATCATTAACAGCTAGGGAGACAGTTTCCGTATAGGTATTTCCATTTCCATCCGTAACAGTAATATCTACATCATGACTTTGATCGGACTCGTAATCCAGATCGGCTCCAGCCTTAACCTTGATCTGATTTCCATCAATGACAAAATTATCATTAGAGGCAATGCTGTAAGTGAATGTATCGCCTGCATCAGCATCAGTGGCCGACAATGTTGCTACGATGGTTCCCGTCGCCGCATTTTCGTTTACGGTTGACCCGCTTAAGGCTATATCAGTAGGCGTATTGTCACTAAGATCATTAACGCTAAGGCTAACCGTTTCGGTATAGGTATTCCCATCAGCGTCCGTTACTGTAATATCAACACTATGGCTTTGATCTGACTCATAATCCAGATCGGCTCCAG
>CAZGQY010000254.1:0-4976 GCA_964528035.1 uncultured Methylococcaceae bacterium
GCAGAGCAATTGACTCTTAATCAATAGGTTGAAGGTTCGATTCCTTCACGGCTCACCAATTAAATCAAGGGGTTACGCTTACGGGTGTATCCCCTTTTTGGTTAACTATGACTGGATTATGACATTCCAAAACTTCCACAGCTTTCCTTAACTTTTCCTGATTCAAGTGGGCATACCGTTGGGTGGTCGTAATATCTTTATGACCCGCCAATTCTTTCACAGTATATAAATCCACGCCTGCTTGAACCAGTTTTGAACAAAAATCGTGACGCAAATCGTGAAACCTAAACTCTCCCAGGTTGACTGCAACACAAGCTTTTTTGAACGCCTGGTATACACCCCAAGTTGAATAAGGTTTCCCGTCTTTTTTGCAAAACACATAGGGCGAATGAAGTTTTCTAACCCGTTTTTGTTCCTTTAAAACTTCCATCGCTTGGACATTCAAAGGAACCCCCAGATGTTCCGCATTTTTCATGACCTCAGAACCTAACAGGATAAAACCCTGCTTAAGATCAACTTCGGACCACTTGAGGTTGACGAGATTGGATTTTCTCAAACCCGTGTGTTTTGCAAGCATCACTATAGGCTTCACCCAATAAACCAGTTTGTTATATATCTTGGAAAATTCTTTCTCCAAGAAATACTTCACTCGTTTTTTTTCCTTTTCCCGCTTTATACAGGACACAGGATTGTCGCGGCACCATCCCCAGATTTTGATAGCCTGGTTAAATGCTGCGGACATAAACGAGAGCTCACGGTTAATTGAGCATGGCCCGACTTTCTTTTTCCGCTTGAGAAGGTACCGAGAAATCTTGTCCGGTGTGACCTCGTGCAAGCGATGTTTTCCAAAGACTTTTATAAGTAATTGGGAATAAAATTTATCAGTCCTTTGGGTACATGGTTTTTTGTCCGGTGTGACTTCTTCAAGATACCGGGCTACCATTTCTTCAAAGGTCTTATCCCTGCCTTTGGAAAACTCAATAAATGTTCCCTCAATCAGTTGATTTCGAACGCTACAATATATCTTCTCGGCTTGTTTCTTATTTTTGGTGCCGGTAGATCTTCTGATACGTCGACCCTGATGAGAGACATCCAGGTGCCAGACCCCACTTTTCCCTTGCTTATACAACATCCAAACCTCCTTTCCGGAAGTTGGAGTTCTGGCCGTTTTTCCTCTTTAATGCCGAGGAAATCTTAACAAATTTATACATGCTCCTCAATTGCAGTATTCCTCTGCTTTTTATTTTGCTGGGTAGACTGGTGTTGTCTTTCTAACCATGAATCAATTTCTGATTTTTTGAACCGTAAAATTCCACAAACACGATAACAGGGCACGATTCGTTGCCTCACCCATTGATACAGAGTTTTGGGTTTGAC
The DNA here is from genome assembly GCA_964528035.1 of uncultured Methylococcaceae bacterium. Lineage (GTDB taxonomy): Bacteria > Pseudomonadota > Gammaproteobacteria > Methylococcales > UBA1147 > CAZGQY01. The sequence goes on from CAZGQY010000254.1 coordinate 1,378, forward strand.
GTTGATGTATGCTGAAAGTTCTTTAATGGTGAAAAGTTCTAATGTGTCCATACTTAACTCTTTATGGCATTGGCGATGGTATGTTTGATATAGGCCTCTCCCTTACCACTTCCCTGAACTGCGCCATTAGGTCGATGGGTGAGAATATCACTGAGTATTTTTATGTCCGTAATCATTCCATTATGGAGCAGATATTTTATTAAAGAGAAATCAAACCCAGACCTAGATATATCTGATCCATCAGTTTTTCCCTCACCTCTCCACAACTCTTGTAGTCGAACGTCTCGTTCTAAAAGGGCTGTGAACAATTGAGGAAGGTTATTGTTCTGTTGTACAACTCGATGTTCTAAGTTTTGCTCTGAAACCTTCAGGTTCAAGAGATATTCTTTTAAGGCGTTATCTTCCTTTCGCTTTTTCCCATAAAATGTTGACACCACACCCACTGAAGGCTTTGCGGTTCCATATATTTTTGTCATACGCCGCAAATCAAAGGTACTATCTACTCTGACTTCTAAATTATCGAGTTCACGCTTATAGGAAGATTTGAATTGTTCAGTAAACATTTTTTGTTGTTGTGCGATAGTTGGATGCTCAGCAACTTTGACCGAAGGGTAGGCAAACAGAAGATGATACCCACGACCTGTGAATGCTTGAGTTGGAGGTTGTAGGTTTTGATCTAAAAAATATTGGTCAGATTGTTTGAAAAACAATTCAACTTGAGCAAGATGTTCTTTAGAAACGTTTTTTGATCGAATATCAAGATCCATCATCATGTTACGGCTTACTTCGATTTCTCGTTCATATGCGCTTCTGGCATATCCGTTTTTATTTCGTAATATCTGGGGTCGTTCATTAATGCCTATACACACCATATACGATATCCAATATTTCATGACAAAGTTCACGACTGCTTGCTTTGTGTTTGCGTACCAGACTATTGGGAGTGTTTTGTTTTTTAAGTTCTCCTGGAAATGATGTTTGCCTGGTTGGTAATCTTTATGATACGCATTTAGTTCTATCCACTTTTGAAAACCCATCCAGTCAATTGATTGGAGGATGTCTGATGTTGAGTAGTTGTTTTTCATAGTCATTTTTAAGAGAGGCAATACGTTTCTTCTTTAGGAAGATCATAGTGAATAGGTTCATACACCCAATGATGTTCTTTTGAGTTATAAGTGAGCTCTAAGAGAGGTTTCGGCTGAATTTCCGCACGGATATTAAGTAAATACTGACGGATGTCTCCATAATGAGGATAACTCTCTTCCATCACTACCAGACTGGGAGCCGATATTTTCATGTTGGTCATTAATCCGGAATTAAACCCATACCCAATGTTGCAAAAATACGCCTGTCCAAACTCTTTAAGCATATGCGCTTGAAAAATAGATGGAGCGGCACAATTCTTAAACCCAAAATAAATACCCACAAAAAAATCAAAGCCAAGAGCAACACCTAACGCCTCAAACCGATCCATCCCTTTTCTACCAGGTCTGAGTAGTGCATATACTGTTTCGTCAAGATCCATCATGAGTCGTTTCTAAAGAATTCGTTTTTGTTTATAAGCCTTGTAATGACACTAGGCTTTGGTTTTGCTTACGATGTCTTTTACAAAATGGAATTCGCTTAAAAGCATGACCTGTAACCGTTTTTTCTGGTGTTCAGTCAATGCTTCTTCCAGTTTTTGTTCTACTAGTTGTTTGGTTTTTTGATTTCGGCATGCAACCAGTAACTTATCTAGTGTGTTATCCTCCAAATCTTTCATCGCATTTTGGATAACATTCTTTGCCGAAATTTCAACTTCAATGCCTGTTGTCCAACCCTTCTTTTTTATTACTAGATCCACCCTTTTTTCATTTGGAAGTTCATATTCCATTTTCACGTTGTACCCGTTTTTTTTGCTGTAATACGCGATGACGCGCTGCCAACAAAAATGTTCTGATGAACAATTCCATTTTTTTATTGTTGCTGGTGGTTTTATGCCAAGAGACTTATATCCTTTGGATGTTAATTCGTAAAAGACAACCGTTCCTCCGGTCAATTTTCCAAAGTTCATGGTGTATTGCTTAATATATCCAGCATCTTTGAGTTCACTTTTTATTTTGTTTCCCATGTAAGAGGAAAGGCCAAGCATGTCCTGGTGTTTGGTTGCAGACCAAAATGGTTCTTCTTTAATTGATGTTAGAAATAAAATTTGTTCATCTTTTAATACAGAAGCTTCTTTGTTTTCGTTTTGATTTGACGTAGATCTTTTCTGAGAAGCCGCATGTATTTTATTCTCTTCAGCATTTTTTTCTTTGGCAAAGTATTTTGCATATTGGATAAACACCGGTTCCATGTGGGCGGCAACTTCTTCGTCACTCACCCATTTGCTTGCCGGTGCTGGAGTAGTTGTATCCATAACGTCATTTTCATTACTATTCTCACTATTTTTAGAGGGTGTTGGTTGTGGATTCCATAGATAGTGGCCTGTAGCCCACATAATGCTGATACTGATTATTAAACCAATACTTAATCCTAGTACGTTCATGTCCATTGGTTATTCGTTGTCATCATGTTTTCGATTACACACAATTTTTACTAGCCCCACAAAGGTGAGTAGAAACGCGCAAATGTAGGCAAACTGTATAACGGGGTTACGGCTAATTCTGCTAAAGTCAAACAAAGAGGCCATTCCTTCTGCGATGTCTTTGAATGACTCACCTAGCTTGTAGTAATCCCCAAAGATCAGAATTACCAGAAGGAGTGCAATTAATTGATAAATAGACATATCGTTCAATGGTTAAAAGGTTGATGTAAAGATCCTTAAATTTCAAAAGGTGGTACTTCAATAACAAATGGTTGACCGTTAAACCGAGAGCATTTCACAATGGCCTGGCCTTTTTGTAATTTCCCCCCCACATACTCTGTTTGCTGATCTGTTAATTGGAACACTTTTTGAATTGTAGATATATCTTCCCCATGGCCCAGGCCGTAGCACACCTTTAAGGATGAATTTACAAATACCGTATTGTCCAGATATCCTGGTGACTGAGTAGCAAGGCACAGACCGCCGCCAAGGGCACGAAACTGGTCGTACAGGTAAGAAATGGGTGTAAATCCAATACTGGTGTTAAACTCTTTAGGGGCGAGGTACTTGCCCTCGTCGATGATTATTAAATGAGAAAGTCCGATGTCCTTTTTTCCTTGTGCAATCCGATAGAGAAAAACCCAATACAAAAGAAGGTTGATGACAAACCTGCATTGATGTTCTGTCAAACCTCCCAATTCAAAAACTACGCTTTTGTCCATCAATTCTCTTAAGGGAAAACCAGTTCCTGAGGAAAAGGTTTCGGGATGAATCTGGAGGTAGATTTTTAACCTACTGAGCACTGAATCCCGCGCTTGTGCTGTGCGACTATATCCTTTGAGGGTGAGGTCTTTTAAATGTTCGGACACATGACGCAACGACGGGTACACACCTGAATTGTTGTAGGTTCCAAATTTTCGATACAACTTATCTATTGCCTCAAGAAGAAGAGCCTCTGAGTTGTCTAGTAAAGAATGAGTTTTGCAAAAGATCTGGACAAAGGTAACCATCCATTCCTTGGGAGAAACGCCAG
>CAZGQY010000255.1:0-4908 GCA_964528035.1 uncultured Methylococcaceae bacterium
TAATATATTACTTTAAATAATCGTCAATACAAGTGTGACGGAGTACTAGTCACGGGCTTAATTTCGCCGTAGCGGCTTGCATTTACCTTTATAGGGATTCCCGTCGTATTTGAGCGTGGCGTAGAACAAATCGCCTGGGGTTAAATAAATTACTGTCAAGTCGGTGACTGCCACAATCAAGATCCAACCCGGCAAAAATGTGCTATTGATCAACCTTTGATCCGGATAATAAATTATACGGATCGAGTCCTCAGCGACTCAGTTCGCTGTATGAGTATCAGCACAAAACTATACAAAGACTCGTTGCAGACGTAATACCTCGCCCATCGGATCACCTTCGATCTCTTCATGATCCGATTGTTGGTAGTCATTAATATTTTGGAAAATGAGCAATACAAAACCCTAGTACTCCGTCACACTTGTATTGACGGGTATATCAGCCGATAAGCAGCCATCTGCGTTGTTGCACTCGCTTGACACGTGCGACTAGTCCTGCGCTCGTGCGCCTAGCAGCTGACCACTTCTCGACAGAACCTACCCCCCCAACACAACTGTGATGGAGTACTAGTTGATCATGTAGGAATGTTCTGAAGAGCCCGTAAATTGTCAATTTTCATGTTTTCTGTTATTCCGTGGGCATTGATCCCGGATCCGACTTTACCTATACTTTGCGGATTTTTCGCCAAAGCCTGAAAGTCTTGGGTAATTTGGCGCCTTCTGAATTGCTGCCGAGAACTTCGGCGCTAGGTAAACCGTATGTCAAACACTCCTGTAAAAATTATTATGGGCTCCCAATCTGACTGGCCCGTATTGCAGAATGCTTGCACGCCTTTGGAAGAGCTCAAATTACCTTACCAGGTCAAAATTGTATCCGCACACCGCACCCCGGACCGCTTATACGATTTCTGTAATAGCGCTGAGGCGAACGGAACTAAAGTCATTATTGCCGGCGCGGGAGGCTCTGCCCATCTGGCAGGTATGGCCGCTGCCATGACCTGGTTGCCAGTCATCGCGGTACCCATGCCGAGCAAATATTTAAACGGTATCGATAGTTTGCACTCCATGGTGCAAATGCCAAAAGGGGTTGCGGTGGCCTGCCAGGCAATTGGCGAAGCCGGTGCATTTAACGCAGGACTCATGGCATGCCAGATGCTCGCCCTTGGAGACAAAAATTTACGCGAACGATTAAAAGTCTGGCGGCAAGCTCAAACGGACCGTGTTTCCGAGGACCTTCAATGAGTTTAAAGCTCGGCATTATCGGAAGTGGGCAACTTGCCCGTATGATGGCACTGGACAGTTTACAAATGGGCGTCCAATTTAGCTTTTTGGCAGAACCTAAAGAAGATACCCGCTGTGTCCAAAACCTTGGTACGGTCGTTGTCCGTGACGCGGATCACGACGCCGCTGCTCTGTACCTGGACTTAGGCCATCCCGATGTGATCACCGTTGAAAAAGAACACGTCGATATTAGCCTCATGCGAGGATTGGCGGAGCACTGCCCAGTACACCCTAATCCCAACGCGTTAGAAAAATTTAAAAATCGACTCAATGAAAAGCAGTTTTTGCAGTCACTGAATATTCCGCTGGCACCCTTCCATAGCGTGAAAAATAAATATGACTTTGATCTCGCCGTAGCAAAACTAAACAAACCCGTATTCCTGAAATCTGAAGAAAACGGCTACGATGGTTACAACCAATGGAAAGTAACCGATGCAAATGCCGAAGAAGTAAGAACTGAACTCCCGTTTCCGGGAGACTGGGTGGCAGAATCATTCATTCCATTTGAACGTGAAGTCTCTTTTTTGGCTGTACGTTCGAGCAACGGAAATATCAATTACTACCCCCCGGTGGAAAACGTCCATCGCAACGGTACCCTGCTGACATCGACAGCGCCCGCTCTCGATATCTCCGCGGAGCAACTCGCTCTGGCCAGGAAATATCTGAACGATATATTCCTGGCAGTCGATTATGTGGGTGTTATTTGCATGGAATGTTTTGATTGGGATGGCAAAATTTTAGTCAATGAAATCGCGCCGCGTGTTCATAACAGCGGCCACTGGACCACCCAAGGCGCCGCTACCAGCCAATTCGAAAACCATGTTCGTGCGGTACTCAATTTAACGGCAGGGTCAACGGAGATAAACGGCGTAAGTGGCATGCTGAATTTATTAGGTGTGACCTTAACTGCCCAACAGGTTCTTGACGCTGATACTTCATTGATTTTGTATGACAAAATCACCCGGCCCCGAAGAAAACTCGGTCACGTCACAGTAAACCATCCTCAAAGAAGTGTAATTAAGGCTCGCCTTGCCGCTTTACAAAAACAGGTTTATGAGGAATAAAGTGCATTATTTGTAACTGCAATGGCACACATAACCCGGTAAAGTGGCAATTCTCGCCATTTAGTAACCGGCTTGTATGATTTTTAACGGCGCTAATAAGTGCAAGAATTAGAATTTGCAGATGCGGGAGATTACATTTAGGTAACGCGCATTAAATAACCTACCCAGAGTGCGCAGGATTTTTATTCGTCTTCAAGGCGCAACGAAGGGAGCATAGCAAGCTATATGACCGAAGTTGCAACGCTGAAGACGGACAATAAAACAAGTCAGGATTCGTATATTATTGAATCCTTGCTCCTAAACCAAAAGCACCGACTGCCGCTCAAAATGGAGTCTACAGAATTATCGATCATTTTAGATTCGTGGTTTCAGCCATAGGAATATGATCGATTTACCTAAACTTTTTGACGCACTTAATGATCCATTTTTTTCAAAATGGCGCGATGGTCTGCAAGTACAAATTGAACAAGCCTTATCGCTATCGCAGCACGGCGACTTGAAGGATTGGTTGGAAACACTCGAACATCTGCCTCGTGTTGATCCATCAACACCGATATTGACGCAACAACGTGTACAAAGTAACTGTGCCTCCACTCTGGCACCAACAACCAATAAAAATATACAAACATTGTTGCAAAAGCTTCACCCGTGGCGAAAAGGCCCCTACGATATTTTAGGCATTCATATCGATAGTGAATGGCGCTCAGATTTAAAATGGGCGCGTTTATGTGAGCATATCAAACCATTAACCGGTAAAACCGTACTGGATATTGGCTGCGGCAATGGCTACCACTGCTGGCGGATGGCAGGGGCTGGCGCTAGAACAGTAATAGGCATCGATCCAACATTATTGAGCGTTGTACAATTCCACGCCATCAAACACTTTATTGGAAACTTACCTGTATTTGTACTGCCTTTAGGTATAGAACATATTGCCGGCAAAATTTCCGGATTTGATTCTGTATTTTCGATGGGCGTTTTGTATCACCGGCGTTCTCCGATTGATCATCTTCTGGAAATAAAAGAACTACTGAAAAACGGTGGCGAGCTTGTTCTGGAAACATTGGTTATAGAGGGTGATTTGGGCCACATATTGGTTCCGGAACATCGATATGCAAAAATGCGCAACGTCTGGTTTCTTCCCAGCTGTGCAACACTTAAATCCTGGCTGAAACGCTGTGGGTTCAAAAATGTACGACTTGTAGATATCAATCAAACAACAACCGCCGAACAACGTACCACAGCATGGATGCGATTTCATTCATTGTCTGACTTTCTGGATCCTGATAATCCAGATTTAACCTGCGAGGGCCTGCCTGCACCCAAAAGAGCGATTTTTCTGGCTGACGCACCATAACCCGGATTGTTAAGATATAATACCCGTCCTTCCGTCGTTTTCCCTTAAGTGATCTAGTCTAGTGAAATCAAATAAAATTGGCTTTGTCAGTCTTGGCTGTCCAAAAGCGCTGGTCGACAGCGAGCGAATTTTAACGCGCCTGCGTACCGACGGTTATACTATTTCACCCAGCTACGAAGAGGCGGATCTGGTGGTCGTCAATACTTGCGGGTTTATTGACTCTGCTGTCGAGGAATCTCTGGATTCCATCGGCGAAGCGATCGTCGAAAATGGTAAAGTCATCGTAACCGGATGCCTGGGTGTGCGACACGATGAAATTCGCAAAAAACACCCACAGGTTCTCGATATCACAGGGCCACATGCCTATGACGATGTTGTGGCATCGATACACCGCCATTTGCCACCGATTCATAACCCATTCGTTAACCTGATTCCTGAGCAAGGCATCAAACTCACACCCAGGCATTACGCCTATCTGAAAATATCAGAAGGCTGTAACCACCGATGTACCTTTTGCATTATTCCTTCTATGCGTGGTGACCTGGTTAGCCGACCTATTGACGAAGTCATGAGGGAAGCTGAAGGTCTGGCGGCAGCCGGTGTAAAAGAATTACTCATCATTTCTCAGGATACCAGCGCCTATGGGCTTGATCTGAAATATGCACAGGCGGCATGGAGAAATCGTATTCGAAAGAGTCAATTCCATGACCTCGTTGAAGCATTGGGAGAACTGGGCATATGGATTCGACTCCATTATGTGTACCCTTACCCGCATGTTGATAAAATCATTCCCATGATGGCAGAGGGCAAAATTTTACCCTATCTGGATATTCCATTTCAGCATGCCAACACGCGAATATTAAAATTAATGAAGCGCCCGGCAGCAACTGAAAACACCTTATTGAGAATCCGCAAATGGCGAGAACTCTGTCCGGAACTCACTATCAGAAGTACCTTTATCGTTGGCTTCCCAGGAGAAACTGAGTCTGACTTTGAAGAATTACTCGATTTTCTGCATACAGCCCAACTTGATCGTGTCGGTTGTTTTAAATATTCACCGGTTGACGGTGCAGTCGCAAATGAATTGCCTGACGCTATTCCAGAATCCATCAAACAACAGCGCCTGGAATTATTCATGGAAACTCAATCACAAATCAGCACACAACGATTGCAAAACTTAAGCGGACAAAAACAAACTGTTTTGGTCGA
>CAZGQY010000256.1:0-4873 GCA_964528035.1 uncultured Methylococcaceae bacterium
GCTATGCGCCTGTTGCTACGCCTTGAAGACAAACAATAATCCTGCGTCAATCTTGCGCATATTATTAAAACCTCGCTCCTTAACAGAGAATACACTCTACACAGGAAAGAAAAATGGCGATTCCAACAACTGATCAGCGATTAACCCATACCGCAGTACTGGCTGTGGCTGTACCCATCATCATTTCTAATCTGAGTAGTCCGTTATTGGGTCTTGTTGATACCGGTGTCGTCGGGCAGTTGGGGGATCCGAAATATATTGGCGCGGTAGCGGTGGGTGCTTTGATCTTCAACTTCGTTTACTGGGCCTTCGGCTTTTTGCGTATGGGTACGACAGGTTTGACGGCACAGGCCTATGGTGCTGGTAATGGAGTGGAGGTGAAGGCAGGATTGGGGCGTGCGTTACTGGTAGCACTGGTGGCTGGCGTGTTGATTGTTGCCCTGCAGTCAGCAATAGAATGGCTCGCTTTCAACCTGATTGAGGCATCGCCGGAAGTTGAGACAGGTGCCCGGCGCTATTTTTCTATTCGAATTTGGAGTGCACCGTTCGCGCTGGCCAATTTCGCCATACTCGGTTGGTTAATCGGCAGGCAAAAAGCTCGGCTGGCTTTATTGTTGCAGCTGTTTATGAATGGCTTGAATATTCTATTAGACGCAGTATTTGTGCTGAAACTTGAATGGGGTGTTTCCGGAATCGCGATCGGTACTATGCTAGCCGAGTCTGTTACAGCCATTCTTGGAATCCTTATAGTGTGGCTGCAATGTCAGAGAATAGAAGGAAAACTGTCATTCAGGCGTCTTTTGGATGCTCAATTATTGAACTCAACGATATCTGTGAACCGCGATATTATGATTCGCAGTCTGTTTATCATGTTCGCATTCATCTATTTTACTGCCGAAAGTGCTCGGTCCGGAAATATAGTACTTGCCGTTAATACTTTATTGATGCAGTTTGTGTTGTTTACGGCTTTTTTTCTGGACGGCTTCGCTTTTTCAGCCGAAGCATTGGTGGGTGCAGCGATCGGTGCAAAGAATAAAAGTTATTTACTGCGTGCAATAGTTTTGTCCACGATTTGGGCGGTGACAATGGCGTTGATATTGAGTCTTGTATTGTATTGTTTTGGCTCTGAATTTATTGATTTACTCTCCATAGACAGTCAGGTTCGTAACACGGCACGTAATTATCTGATGTGGGCTGTAAGTTTGCCAATTTTGTCTGTCTGGTGTTGGCAAATAGACGGAATATTTGTTGGTGCGACACGGTCACATGAAATGCGCAATGCCGCGTTTTATTCGTTGGCTGCATTTTTTATTTTTTGGTGGCTACTGATGCCGTTGGGAAATCATGGTTTATGGATGGCAATGATGCTTTTCAATGTATGCAGAGCTTTATTTTTAGGACGTTATCTGCCATCTTTGATTCGTACTGCTATAACTTGAAATGAAAAGCAGAGTATAGAGAGTGATTCAATGTGGGAACAATTCAAACAGTCCTTTTTCAATCCATCGGTCGATGACGATACACTCACAAAACGGTTGCGGGAGATCACTGAAAACCTGCCTGTTCCTGTATTTTGGCTGCTAGGTAAAACTCAATCAGGAAAAACTGCAATTGTCCGAGCATTGACCGGCCACGAGCAGGCGCAGATAGGTAGTGGATTCCAGTCCTGTACTAAATATTCAAGAGTGTATGATTTTCCAGATTCCGAGAATTGTATGATGCGCTTTCTGGACACTCGTGGCATTGGTGAAGTCGATTATGATGTCGATGAGGAAGTTCAGTTATTTGCCCAACAGTCGCATGTATTAATCGTGGTCATGAAGGCTATGGATCATGCCCAAAAATCGATGATGGAGTCTTTGGTCGCTATACAAAAAAAACGTCCTGATTGGCCAATTATTGTTGCCCAGACCTGTCTTCATGAAGGCTATGAGGGTTATGACGATGAACATTTAGAGCCATATCCTTATTCTGATCTGGAGACTTCAGAACCGATACCGGAACAATTGATCAGATCCCTAAACGAACAACGGAAAATGGTTCGAGCTTTAGGTGTTAAAGCACAATTTGTTGCACTGGATTTTACCCAGCCTGAAGATGGCTATACACCGGTTTACTATGGATTAGAGGCATTCTGGTCGGCCTTGGAAAGAACATTACCTCAGGGTGCTATGGTGTTGATTCGGGACGCTAAACAGGCTCATGAACAAATTTCTGATTTATACCGTTCTACCGCGCACCCGCATATTGTCAGTTATTCCATTGCTTCGGCAATGGTAGGCGCAATACCCGCTCCAATTGTGGATATGCCACTGGTCGTGGCGATACAATTTAAATTATTTCAAACCGTTGCATCCATCTACGGTCAGCCCTTAAGCCGTGAACGAATACAGGATATTGGTGGTGCAATCGGGGTGGGCTTTTTAAGCAATCTGGGCAAACGTCAGTTATTAAAATTTGTGCCTGTCTATGGTGCGGCGGCCGCCTCATTAATGACTGCTGCGTCGACTTATGCGTTGGGTAAAACTCTGGATTATTATTTTAGTCATAGTTTGAAAGGGGATGTTTTGGAAAGTCGGATTTACCAGGCCATTTACGAGGAACAATTTGAAAAAGGTAAAGCTTTACTGAAATCCTATATGGATGCAGGCAAGCTTTGATTGTGAAAATGAGGCCTATTGTTAAACAGCGTCTGGTGATTGTATCGATGCTGGTATTCGGGAGTTTACCCTGGATACTGGTTGTGCTTGCCGGGTTCATCTGGTTGTGGCAGGAGCAATGGTTTTGGGCGTGGTTGGGGGTGGCGCTTACTACAGGTTTAGCTTGCTGGATTGCTGCAACACAGTTTCGAGCGCATGTGGCCAGGCCGCCTGTTCCGATAGAATTGCAGGCCGAACCATCGGATCATTGGTCGCCGACTCAGCGACAGGCATGGGAAAGTGTTGAGCAGATATGCCAACGCCTGGAAGACCAGTCGCCTGATTTGGTCGATTGGCTCTCGTATTGGACATTGTTTCGAGAGACAGTGGAAACGGTTGCAGGTCATTTTTATCCCGAGCAAGAGCACGCGTTCCTGGAGATGCGAGTTCCTGATTTTTTACGCATTATCGAATTATTATCGAATGATTTACGCGAATTAGCCACGGATAAAATACCAGGCAGCCACATCGTAACAATCAATGATGTGCTTAAAGGCCATCGTATGGTGGCGCAGCTAAAAAGAGTCTACAACTGGTACCGAATAGCCAGTTTTGCCCTCTCCCCAGTTAGTGCAATGTTTAATGAGGTTCGACACCGATTTACAGGAGACACGACTTCGTTGATCTGGCGTGAAATGAAAATCTATCTCACCTGCGCCTGTGTTAAAAAAACAGGTTTCTACGCGATTCAATTGTACAGTGGGGAGCTTGATTTTGATGCCGAGGAATACCAATCGTTTGTTAGTGGTGAGTCAAGCGATTATCAGGAAACAAATCAGGAATGGGATAAGGAAGTTTTAAATGATCCATTACGGATTGTTGTAATTGGCCAGACGAACAGTGGAAAATCCAGCCTGATAAATGCGCTGTTCGGCGAAATGAAAACGCCTGCTGATGTTGTACCGACCACGCGACATGTACAGCCGTTTGTTCTGGAAAAAGAGGGATTTCCACAAGCAATAATTTTCGATACCGGGGGTTACGAGGACAGTACTGGATCGGCCATAGATATTACAGAGATTGAACAGTCTATGGACAAGAGTGATTTGATTATCGTGGTGTGCGCTGCCAATCAGGCTGCTCGCCAAGCCGATAGACAAATGCTTGTTTCACTGCGCAAGAGATGCAGAGAAAATAGTAGTGACAGCCCTGCAATAATCGTTGCAATGAGCCATATTGACCGGTTGAGGCCTCTGAAAGAATGGCGGCCTCCTTATTGTCTGAATCCTCCTGGTGGCACTAAGGCTGAACACATTGTATCTGCTTCCCAGTGTATGATAGTTGATCTGGAAATAAACATTGATCAGTTGGTTCCACTGAACCTTGTGGATGGCTATAACGTCGATGAAGGGTTGGTTCCTGCAATACTTCGCCTGTTACCTTTGGCCAAGCGTAGCCAGTATCTGCGTTGTTTGAAGTCTTTTCATGATGAAAATTACTGGTCGAAAGTTTGGAAGCAAAGTAAATCGGCCGGTTTATTTCTGGCGGCAGTGGGTGGTCATTGGGGTAGAAGGCTGTCCGAGAATAGAAGTCGTGGTGAGGGAAAGGGATTTTGAGGCCATATTTTCCATGGTTGGAAATCGAAACATGGGATAAGTTCGATCGTTGTTTCCCAAAACATATTGACAGTCGGGAAATAAAGAAGAAGATTGGTATTTACTCAGCGATTTTCGTAGTCAGCGTGCAAGGCATTGATTGTTCGGGACGCGTGAATACATCCGTGTAAGCTCTGCTGCAACGTCCTTGTTGCAGAAGCCCAAATAATCAATGCCTTGCACCCTCAGTAAATTACTCACTGAGTAATTGCGAAGATTGTTTCGCAGTTCAACGTGAACTGATGCGAGTAACTCGACCTTCCGCGTTAAAAAATACGACGTCAGTCGTATATTCCCAGGCTTCTCCCCAGTCTCCTTTTTGCATGGTTTCGCAATACCAGCAGGGTGGTTGTCCCCAGGCGGCTTCGACCTGATCACGGGTCATCCCTTTGGTTACGATTCCGGATCGAATTAATTCTTTTGTGGGTTGATTCCATTCAGGGTGCTGAGCGATAAAATTTTCCCGTTTAACCGGCATGTTGGTAGTACAGCCAAACATCAATCCGATTGTGAACAATCCGTATAAAAAAATTTTAAGTGTATGAATGTTCATGGACATTGCCCTCATTGTTACCTGGA
>CAZGQY010000257.1:0-4792 GCA_964528035.1 uncultured Methylococcaceae bacterium
ACTTAATATATTACTTTAAATAATCGTCAATACAAGTGTGACGGAGTACTAGTACCCTTCTAACGGTATGTTGCGACGCCTTAAATCGTTTTTCCTTATCATATTGAGAAATTAATTTACCAAGTAACTCGTTGCCTAATATTAAGCGCTTATCCTCAGATACCATGCTTTGGCATATAACGCCCTTCTTATCGCCGTAGATCGCCAGGTCGTAATCAACATGAGGAATGGATAATAATGTACAAATTTCACCACAAATTTTTTCAGCCCAATTTTCACCCGTTCCCGGACGACCTTCTTTGAATAAAAATATCTGCTTTTTATGCCAATACCAGAATTTATATTTCGCGCCCATCGGCTTAATCCGATATCGGAGATTTTCAGAGACGTCAATAATTGGATACGGGTTATCCATGTCCGTTTTTAAAGACTAGAATTCTGCAGGATTGTTCGCCGACCATATTAGGTAAAAATTCCGGCGAAAAATAGAATCATCGATTCTTCAACTTAATGGACTGTTGGGGAGGAAATCTTGCTTATTGAGCGGAGTAACCGATGCACTCAAACGGTTCTCAAAAATTTTTTAAATAGTTTGCCGAAATCCAGTCAATAAGTCCACCTAAGTCCACTTGTCATTGATTTATAAAAGGTTTTTAGATGGACTTAGGTGGGCTTATGTGGACTCGATGTCCACTTAAATTACTGTTTTCTTAGCAGATTCGCTTTATGATCCTTGGAGGCATTGGATAAAATGTCCGATGACTTGTCTTGCGAAACTTCATCTTATGCTCATTAAAAAGACGGGTCAAGACCCTGCCTGCACTGCTGGTTGTCGAGTGTGTTGTTTTTAAGTCAATCGCTTTCAAAACTTGCGTGGTGCTTAAGAGAGAACCCTCCCTTCCCCACATCTCATAGTCCGCCTGAAAATCGAAGTAATCAAGAATGAGTTCTTCTATAGGGTTTAATACTCGGTGCTGGGCTTCACGGTCAAGTTGCATCTGTTCCTCTTCATCAGTTAACCAATGTTGCTCACCGGCTTCGGCCCATTGCATTACCTCGGCAAATAGCTGCTGCATATCGACTTTATGTTCATGATCAAGGCCCTGAACGGCAATCACCCAAAACCGTCGATTACCTGTTTCGTCAACCAAAAACCGCTGATCATTAACGGATGCAAAAAAGACCGTCCTTCTTGGGTACCTGCCCGGAGCCGCCGAATACGGAAGCCGAATTTCGTCCTGATCCAACGAAAGAAAGGATTTAATATCACCAATGTAGGATTTTCTGAATGTAGCGTCCAACTCGCCAAGTTCACATATCCATGTGCTGATTGCTTGTTTAACACTGTCTTTGTTGTTCGGATTGAATAACAGGTTATCTTTACGGAGATGGTGCGGTACTAAACTCTTAAACCACGACGTTTTCCCATGACCTTGAATTCCTTGAAACACTAAAACATACTCCATTTTTATTCCTTTTTTTCCAAGGATCGCTTTTACGACCCCAATTAGCCACCGTCTTATAATGGCTTTTCTATACTCTTAATCTTTTGTAGATACACGGATCGTTGAACAAAAATCATCCAGGCGGTTAACGCCGTCCCATGGACGTGAGTTCACCCAATCAAAAGCAGGGTTATATTCATTTTTCGAGGCAATGGATAAAATAAAATCCCGAATATCACCCCGTCCAAGGTGCATATTATTAATCGTGCATAATCGATCCACTTCAGTGATAAAAACATTTTTCGCATTGTCGGAATCCATATTTTTCAGTCCAGTCGTTTCATCTTCCTTGGTAACCACGTTGTATCGAACACAATACCCATACATGTTTAATAAATGGATAAGGTTATCCACCGTCTTCAAAACCTCTATTTTTTTGACGATTTCCGGCGATCCATCGCCATTATCAATTTTCTTATCCCGAACTCTTTTATCTGGAAAACTGGCCGGTGGTACGAGTTGGTCTCGTTTCAGAATCTTTTTTGATTTACCGTCGAAGTCTATAATTTTCGCCATAATCAAATCCTATAAAAAAAGGCACACTTGTTACCCAGGCTTAATCCAAAAGAACCGTACTGATTTAGTTGCGTCCATTTAGTCCTTTTTTTTCACGTCCGAACACAAAAATTCCGTATCTACACATTTACGGGTTTCTAACTCTTCCTGCTCCCGTTCGTACACATAGTCATTTAGAGCTTTCCGAGAAATGAGTCGCCGACCGCCCGCCCAAAAAGACAACAATCTTTCTTCGTTCATTTCGTTATAAATCACGTTTCGTGAGACGCCTAAACAAACCGCTGATTCATCAATGGTGTAGGCTACTTTTTCAATATGTGGGCTGGGTTTTTCCATCAAGACACCTATAATTGTTTATTAATAACCCCAAGCAACCAGGCCAAACGGTTGGCCCGAACGCTTGATTTTCTTCACGCTGGCTGACCGTTCCAAAATCCAAATAAATAAGAACGATCAGCCATAAAATTTTCAATGCAGCTCTGCCTCCGCACTGTCCACAATGTCCTGAGCATTAACCTCGCCGGTATCGGCCTGATATCTAGCCTCGATCCCCTCGATCAGGTTCGTAATCTGATGACACCGAAGTTCTGTAATTCCAAGAAACGACAGCAACGCGCCAGTTAACTGGTCAGGAACCGAACATTCGATAAGATCATAGATCGACTGCGATTCTTCTATTAAGCGCTGCACCTGGCTTTCTGCCAGCTCGATCAGCTCTCTGTATTCCTTGGTTTTCAATTCTTCGAGATCATTGTTTGGAAGTGAAATACCGGATCGGCTTTGAATGATTGCGCTCATCTCACTCACCTCCGGAACTGATTAATTCATCGCGCTGTCTTTCGAGGATCGATTGAACAACACGGGAAATCAGTACAGCGTCGTGTTCCAGTAATTCCAGGTCGCCGTAAGTGGTATGGATGATTACGCCTCGATTCATGTCCGGAACCTGCCGGGTGAGCGCGTATTCGATTTGAGATAACGAATGGTCGTCCGATGGACGAGTTAGATTTGGCATGACTGCCTCCTATACGTGTTTTTGAATGAACTTGGGTGCCGGGAGCTCAAAACCACGTATAGATGGCCGGAATATTCCCTCAAAAGAGGTATTCTATTATCCGACTCCCGGCAAAATCGATGGACACAAAAAAACCGCATAGACTGACGGGAGCGGTATTCCGCTATACGAGGGTTTTGAAGCCCTGCATACACAGCCTAATACTCCCTGACCTGGTTGTCAATCCACCAAAAGCTACCCTTTACCGGATTGTTACCCCAAAAATACAATTGCTCGCGCTGAAAACCAACGCCAGGCGTTGCCAAGTAAAAGATTGCCTGAGATCGCGTATAAGCCACGAAACGAGACAGAGCCATACCAACACCCTTACCAACAATCAACAACTTAGCTTTAATCACGGTTGTGAAACTGTTTATTCATGATTGACTGGTTCCCTAGAAAAATGGGCGGGTTCCAATACCGCTGGTTTTTGTTCCGGACTTAATTCAGGGAGCTTGCAACGGGTGACAGTCCACCCGGTTTTTTTAATCATATAATCGACACTGCCCGAGGCCGGAGGCTGAAGTCCGGAGATCTTCATGCGAGATCGATCAACGTTCCCATTTAAAGTGACCCAGTCACCGGGTTGTCCGTCAATCGTCGGACTAACATCAAAATGGTTTCGGATAACGCTTCGACAATTCAGCAAAAAAGCCCGAGCAGCGGCCCCGATTTCAGAGTCGGTGTGCCGATCAATATCCTCATGCACCAGGTCAATAAACTGTGCCTCGCGCTGCAATAGCCCCAAAAGCTGTAAAGCCGATTGATTGTCGGCGTCCTTTGGGCCTTTACGCACTGCGCGTTTATTGCTTTTCGCTTTACACAGGACGGTGATCAAAGCACCCCCGATCAAGGCACCAACCAAAGCGGCCACTAAAACCCATCCTAAAAATATAAAACTGTGTAGTGTCATTGTTTACCCCGCTCCATCCATCATTCTTCCACGTGTTCGAACGTCAAGTTTTGTATTTTTTGACGTTACATTTTTAACCAGGGATTGCCCTCCGTCCGGATTGCGTATTTCCAAAACAATCTTGGCTTCCTGGTTGCCGTTCACAGCCAAAGCCCTGGCGACCGATGCAGAACCCAGAGTTGCCTTTAATCGTCCGGACTGCGAGACTGCGTTATTGAGTGCGGTTGAGAGATCTTTTTTAATGGTTCCGCCAGCGCTTTCGATGCGGCCAGACATTTCACGGATGTTATTCAAATTATCCGTGTCCAGGAGTTTCCTGAATCCCTTTTTGGTATCAAGATCTGCCTGTGGTAGTACTCGGTCAATGAAGTTTGCGCGTTGCAGATCGGTTCCCAACTTATCGAACTGCTGTTTGATGTCGCCTAATACATCAATAGCATCTCGACGGGCGCCCGCTTTATCAAAAAATTGTATTTTAGTTTCTTTGGATACCTTTTTTGCCAACTTAAGATTCGTAAACAACCGAAGCGTACTGTCCGCCAGTGTCGCTAAACGTTCATTTTGTTTTTCAACTTTTGATAGCTGCTCGATAAAAGCTAATGTCTGGGTAAAACCCAGCCCAGCATCCTTTGCGTTGCCGCCGAGACGTGCAAATATAGACGACAAGTCTTCAAGCTCTGCGTTACCCAATCGACCCGCTTGGGTCATTTGATCGAGTAAGGTTTTGGATGTGGCCACATTCGACAGGTCGAAATTAAACGATTCCGCCGCCGATGTTAATCCTGCAGCAAGAGCCTCGGCCCG
>CAZGQY010000258.1:0-4775 GCA_964528035.1 uncultured Methylococcaceae bacterium
TCAGGCTGTCGTGGAAATGCGCATAAATTCAACCTACGATACTTTGCCGGAGGGGTCTTCAGCCAGCATATTTACTGCCGGTTTGTTGGGGGAACAATATATTGGGCTTGAACCGGGGGGTGGCGACGAGTTTATGCAGGAAGGAGACGAGTTTGAAGTGACCCAATCGGCATTGGTACTGGAAGAGATTATTGGTCAGTTTCTATTTAGTAAAGCGGATGAGGTCAAGTCCCAGTGACCAAGGCAGTCATTGCAAAAACTGGCGATAGCCGGTTTTCGATTGAGGGTGAGCTGAATGTTCAGACTGTCGGCGGTTTGCTAATTGAATCATCTGTGCTGTTTGCGGGCGCTAAATTGCTCGAACTCGATTTAACGGGTGTGTACCGATCAGATAGTGCCGGAGTGGCATTGCTAGTGGAATGGCTGATTGATGCGTCGCACAAAGATGTGCCTGTTCGCTTTAAGAATGTTTCCGATCAGATGTTGGCTATCGCTCGAATCTCTGATGTGGATACAGTTTTGGGAATTAACTGATAGTTGTTTAATGGTGTAGTTACGGGTTGGTGCAGAGATTCCAGATGGTTTGATACCGTTCGTAGAATCAATGGCAATAAAGCTCTGAAAGATGATGGGCTAGCCAATTTCTAATGGCTATTTTGGTGTGCAGATTTAACCGGATTGAGAGTGCTTCCGTGGTTTTGATTATGTGTGGTAAAGAGTTACAGGTTTTTAGTAAATTTATATGGATAAACTGATAATTTCGGGTGGGAAAGTACTCAACGGAGAGTTAAGGGTTTCGGGGGCGAAAAATGCTGCTTTGCCCATACTTGCCGCGTCGCTACTGTCTCAAACTCCGGTAACGATTGGGAATATTCCACATTTGCATGATATTACAACAACCATGGAATTGTTGGGGCAAATGGGCGTTCAGTTGTTGGTCGATGAGAAAATGAATATTCAGGTCGATTCCAGTACTATTGATCGCTACGATGCGCCCTACGAACTGGTCAAGACCATGCGTGCTTCGATACTGGTCTTGGGTCCATTGGTGGCTCGCTTTGGGCGTGCAGACGTGTCATTGCCTGGTGGTTGTGCTATTGGAACACGGCCAGTAAATCTTCATTTGCAGGGATTGGAGAAAATGGGTGCCAGAATAAGCGTTGAAGGTGGCTATATTAAAGCGAAGGCAAAACGTTTACGAGGGTGCCGAATTGTTCTGGATCAGATTACCGTGACCGGAACGGAAAACTTGATGATGGCAGCAGCGCTGGCTGACGGCAAGACCTTGATTGAAAATGCGGCACGTGAGCCTGAAATTGTTGACCTTGCCCTGTTTTTGAATGCAATGGGAGCCAGAATCCAGGGGGCTGGAAGCGATCTGTTGGAAATTGACGGTGTGGAATCTCTTTCAGCCAACGGGCTTCACTATAATATTTTACCCGATCGTATTGAAACCGGGACTTATCTGGTGGCAGCCGCGATGACGGGTGGTCGTGTTAAATTGAAAGGAACTCGTTCGGACATATTGGATTCGGTATTGTCCAAGCTTAAGGAAGCTGGCGCAGATTTGAGTGTTGGTGATGACACTATTGAACTGGATATGCATGGCGAAAGGCCAAAAGCGGTGTCTGTCCGGACTGCACCGTACCCGGCATTTCCAACAGATATGCAAGCCCAGTTAACCGCCATGAATTGTGTTTCCAACGGAGTTGGTGTGATGACCGAAACCATCTTCGAAAATCGTTTTATGCATGTACAGGAAATGCAACGGATGGGAGCAGATATTCGTTTGGAATCAAACACGGCAATTTGCACAGGTGTAGCAAAGTTGACGGGTGCGCCAGTAATGGCAACTGATCTGAGAGCGTCGGCAAGTCTGGTGTTAGCTGGTTTGGTTGCCGATGGAAATACAGTCGTTGATCGAATTTATCATATTGATCGAGGCTATGAATGTATTGAAGAAAAGCTGACTCAGTTGGGAGCCGAGATTCGCAGAGTTCCGCGCTAATCGTTATTCTCACCAAATTTAATCTCCACTTTAATCTGATTTAATTGAAACAATGCTGACAATCGCCGTTTCCAAAGGCAGGATTTATGAAGAGGCGTTGCCACTGTTGGCCAGTGCCGGAATTATTCCGCAGGAAGATCCAAAAACCAGTCGCAAATTGATCTTGCCGACAACACGTAAAGATGTTCAACTGGTTATTATCCGGGCTACTGATGTGCCTACTTTTGTCGAATACGGTGCCGCAGATTTGGGCATTGCCGGTAAAGATGTTTTGCTGGAATACCGCGCAGGGGGGCTCTATGAGCCTTTGGATCTTGGTATTTCCTGTTGTAGATTGATGACCGCCGGGCCTGTGGGGGTGGAACTGCCCATGGGGCGAATTCGTGTTGCCACAAAGTATGTTCAGAGCGCTCAACGCTACTTTGCCGCACAAGGTAGGCAGGTTGAGATCATTAAACTCTATGGGTCAATGGAATTGGCTCCACTGGTGGGGCTTGCTGATTGTATTGTGGATCTTGTTGATACCGGTAATACATTGAAGGCCAACGGATTGGAACCATTGGAATTGATTGAGAATATCAGTTCACGTTTGGTTGTAAACAAAGCGGCAATGAAAATGAAGCACGTTCCAATTTCTGCATTACTACAGATTCTGGAAGCAGAGGCCCGTAACAGTACCTGTTGAGGCTTTATACTATGTTCGATTCAGTCATCCGACAATTATCCAGTACCCAGGAAGATTTTGAGCAGTGCTTGTCAGACCTTTTGACATGGGATGAAAATCAAGACGAAGATGTGCATCAGCGGGTCAAGGATATTATTTCCCGCGTCAGGTTGGAACAGGATAGCGCCTTACTGGAATATACTGCTGAATTCGATCGTTATACGGTTTCTTCTCCTGCCGCGTTGGAGATTCCGGCTTCCACCTTGCAAGCTGCCCAGAGGTCATTGCCAAAGGAATGGAACGATTCATTAGCAAGTGCTGCCAGTCGTATCCGTGCCTACGCAGAACATCAGGTGATTGACGCGTGGCAATTTAAGGAATCCGATGGAACCATTCTGGGTCAACAGGTAACAGCATTGGATAGCGTTGGTTTGTATGTGCCCGGTGGTAAAGCCGCTTATCCCTCTTCGGTATTGATGAATGCAATACCTGCCAAAGTAGCCGGTGTTCGAGAACTCATAATGGTAGTACCCACGCCAGAGGGTGCACGCAATGATCTGGTATTGGCTGCAGCACATATAGCCGGTGTAGACAGGGTTTTTACAGTGGGCGGCGCTCAAGCGGTGGCAGCATTGGCGTATGGTACAGAAACGATCCCCAAGGTCGAAAAAATTGTCGGACCAGGCAATATTTATGTGGCTACAGCGAAGAAGCTTGTATTTGGTGCAGTGGGAATCGATATGATTGCCGGGCCTTCTGAAATATTAATTATCTGTGATGGTTTGACAGATCCGGACTGGATCGTTGCTGATCTGTTTTCTCAGGCGGAACATGATGAAAATGCTCAAGCCATACTATTGTCACCAGAGCCCTCGTTTCTTGAAGCAGTTCGATCCTGCATCCGCCGCACGTTACCGGAAATGGAGAGGTGTGAAGTAATTGAAGCTTCTTTGCGCAATCGGGGTGCTTTAGTTGAGGTTAAGGATCTTGACGAAGCAGTGAAAGTTGCCAATCGTATTGCGCCCGAGCATCTGGAACTTTCGGTGGAGGATCCAGAGCGGTTATTGCCGGGCATTCGCAATGCAGGTGCGATATTTATGGGGCGATATACAGCAGAAGCCTTAGGTGATTATTGTGCCGGTCCAAACCACGTCTTGCCGACTTCGGGTACGGCGCGCTTTTCATCACCATTGGGTGTTTACGATTTTCAAAAGAGAAGTAGTATTATTAACTGTTCAGGCGCGGGTGCGAGTGAGCTGGGTAAAATCGCGTCCGTATTGGCACGAGGGGAGAGTTTAACGGCACACGCTCGCTCGGCGGAATTCCGCATTCGCCGTTGATATTTGGTATGTAGAGACTAAATGTATTGTCTGGCGTCTTTATGCAATGAGCCAGATTGATTGTCGGGATTAACCCCTGCTTAGGAGCGAGGATTCAATAATATACGAATCCTGACTTGTCTTATTGTCCGTCTTCTGCGTTGTAGCAACAGTTGCGTAGCCCTGCTATGCGCCTGTTACTACGCCTTGAAGACAAACAATAATCCTGCGTCAATCTTTCGCATATTATTAAAACCTCGCTCCTTAGGCTCGAAGCGTTTATTTTGGCAGCGTAGCAGGGAACGAATTCATGCGAAGCCATGAAAGGACTATCGGGACGACCGCAAAGGAGAGGATTCCTGTCGATTCTGTTCTCGCCATACATACAGATGGAGCTAAATCAAAGTCAAACGAATTTGTGCAAAGTGTCGCCGAAAGCAATGTACAGATGGTCGTCGAGTACATCAAAAATGACAGCCCGGCGTTGGAGCAGATGTTTAGACAAGGGAATATTTATATTGTCGGTGGCATGTATGACGTCGAGACGGGAAGGTGGCTTTCTACGTTAGCGGTATAGCAAAGGACTGGTTTATGTAATAGTATTTATTTTTCTGTAGGATCAAGCTTGGTTCAATAGCCAAGTTCAATTTCAACTAATAATATAAATATGTCGAAAAATTTCGGCAGTCAACCGTGAATAGGAATCTATAGATGCCAAATTTGATCAACGAAGGTGTTAACTTAATGTTTGTGGGTATGGGGCTGGTGTTTTTATTCCTGGCAT
>CAZGQY010000259.1:0-4727 GCA_964528035.1 uncultured Methylococcaceae bacterium
GGGCCATCTCACCGATATAGTGGGCGGTAGCCTCACCTTCGACCGTCGTATTTGTGGCAAGAATCAATTCCACAATACTACCCGCCACAAGCAAACTCTCAAGCTGCTGCAAACCTAATTCTTCTGGTCCAATACCATCCAGGGGCGACAGGTGACCATGTAATACAAAAAAGAAGCCTTTAAAAACCGTTGCCTGATCAACCGCATAAACATCAGCAGGTGTCTCGACAATACACAACTGAGAGTGATCGCGGGACCGATCTTCACAAATTGAGCAAAGTGGCTTTTCCGTCAATGTACGACAACGGCTGCAATGTCCCATTCTCTCAACGGCATCGAGCAGCGTCTCGGCCAAATATCTGGCACCTTGTTTATCTCGTTGCAACAAATGGAACGCCATTCTCTGCGCTGATTTTGGACCAACACCCGGTAAACAACAAAATCCCTGAATTAACTGCTGTAACAATCCGGAATGCGACATCGCTCAAAAGGGCATTTTAAAACCGCCAGGAAGTTGCAAACCCGCTGTTAAACTAGACATCTTTTCCTGTTTCATCTTATCTACCCGACGTACCCCATCATTAAATGCCGCTGCCACCAGATCTTCCAGCATATCCCGATCATCATTGACCAGACTATCGTCTATCGAAATATTACGCACTTCTCTTTTTCCAGTCATTACAATTTTGACCAAACCACCACCTGACTCTCCATTGACTTCCATTTCAGCTAATTCTTCCTGGGCTTTTTGAAAATCTTCCTGCATTTTCTGAGCCTGTTGCATCATATTTCCAAGGGGGTTTTTCATAGACAATCTCCGCTAAAGCAAGTATGGATAAATATTATGTGTTTGTTATTGTTTTTTTTCCAGTGGCTCTGTAGAACCCGACATGATCTCAGCATCGAAAGCTTCACGAAGAGCACGCACACCGTCGTCTCTGGTTATCGATTCTTCAGCTGCGATTTCTCTGGCTTTTCGTTCTTTTGCAATCAAATTGGCGGGCGTCATCAAGCCTTCAGTAGCCAACTTAACTTCCAGCTTCACTGGAATATCAAAATGTTGTTGCAATGCCTCTTCCAGGCGCTTTTCAACCCGAATATTTCTGAGTTGCCCATGCCCGGGTTCGAGTAACAGGGTACACTGCCCATCCCTCATGGAATCTAACACACTATTCGTAGCCAGCTCTTTAGCCATCCCCGACAAATTAATTTTTTCAACGATACTATTCCAATCCAGTTCATCGTCGGCATGCTTTTTAGAAACACTGTCGGCTCGATTTTTTGATACAGAAGTGACCGCCTGATTCTGCTTTTGACCCACGGACTCACCTGACGCTTCAACTGGAACAGATTTATCAGCACCTGCCCGCGGACCACTGCACTCCGGACGAAATGCCAGCATACGCAGCAAAACCATTTCAAAACCGACCCGAGGGCTGGGTGCCAACTTCAAATCCCTCTGACCAATGAGCCCTATCTGATAATACAACTGCAGATCCTCCGCCAATATTGTATTTGCCAATTCAGTAATGTCCTGACTATTGTCATTCGCAGGCATCGATGACGGAACCATCTGCATTAAAGCAATATCATGTATCAATACCAATAGTTGTTGTAATACCATATTAAAATCCGGGGTATACTCTGCAATTGTACGGATTGAATCAAAAACCCCGCTAGCATTAGCAGTGGCAATCTGCGACAAAATATTAACAATCGGTCTCCGGGAAATGATCCCAAGCATCGATTGAACCTGTGTGGTCTGTACCTGACCATCTCCAAGCGCAATTGCCTGATCTAAAAGACTCAATCCATCACGCATACTCCCCTCTGCCGCATCCGCCAAAACGGTAATCGCAGGTTCTTCATAGACCAAATTTTCGGCACTTAATATGCGCACCATTTGTTCCCGAATCTGATCTGCCGACAATGCTTTCAGGTTAAGCTGTAAACACCTGGACAAAACGGTAACCGGAATCTTTTGCGGATCGGTGGTTGCCAGTAAGAATTTTACGTGCCCGGGAGGCTCTTCCAAAGTTTTCAGTAAAGCATTAAAACTATGCGCGGACAGCATATGCACTTCATCGATCAGATAAACCTTGTATCGGCCTTGAGCAGGAGCGTATTGGACATTGTCGAGCAATTCACGAGTGTCCTCGACTTTAGTCCTCGACGCGGCATCAACTTCGATTAAATCGATAAACCGACCCTCATCAACGCCCTTACAAATCGAACATTCGCAGCAAGGCTCATAATCACTGCGGGATTCACAATTGAATGCTTTTGCGAGAATTCTTGCCAGAGTGGTCTTGCCAACACCTCGGGTGCCAGTAAACAAATAGGCATGGTGAGTACGATCGTGTTTAACCGCGTGGGTCAATACCCTGACAGCATGCTGCTGGCCTTGAACTTGCTCAAAATTACGTGGACGCCACTTACGGGCAAGAACCTGATAGCTCATCCAATGCCCTTCTCTGCCGCAGAAACCTGTCCTGGAATAAATTGGGCGGCAGGCCGCGCCAGCCTCACCTCGGCACACGAATCCGCTGCTACCGCTGCTCCCTTCCAGGTCTGACGGGGTTCACAACGTATCGTTGCGAGGGGACCGACACGGCTTACCATAACTTACCAATTTTCGTTGAAGATAACCCACGATTCTCGTGGGCTGTGTATTATGCTTTATCGCTTAAGGACATTCAAGGACGTCGAATGACCAGTCAGCAATTCCAATTGTGAAAAATAAACCTTCCGTAGGTTGGAAAGAGCGGTAGCGAAACCCAACATTTAGGTCTATATCTATATCTAAGCTGTTTCGTTGGGTCTCGTGCCTCAACCGTAACCTGCAGTATTACGCTTGTAAGCCACAATTAGAATTACTGAATGACCTGTGCTCCAACAATTTATCAGTATTGAATAAAGACCTTTGATAAGCTTTCATACTCTACGTGCGCTCGAAAAACTGGCAGAGCCTAATTCGAGCGGCTGCATCGACACAATAAGACAGAAGAAGTACAGGTTCTTGCAGGATAATTTAGCTTGTCGCGTTATATGAGCAGATAAGAATTATTGGTGCATGAAGATCGTCAGTGAATAAATCCATAGTTTTTAACGGAATTTACATCGTCTTACCGTTGACAGTCAGCTCGCCTTGTTGAAACTGGATCGCGGATTTCAATTGGCCGTGATCATCAATTATATACCCCTGGCTGACAAGAATGGGTATTTGTTCTGCCAGCGGAGTTTCTGCGATTAATTTAGCTGGAATGTTCACATTGGCTGATACTTCAACCACCCCCAATAGTAAAATCGGATTTTGCAGCATTGAAGTATTTGCCTCGTTAATTGAGACTTCCAAATCTGCTTCCACTCTGCCTTGCTGAGTATTTGCCTGCGCAGCAGGAATTTTAAGTACTGGATTTGCTGCCAATATTTGTTCCAGGTCTTCCTGGTATTCTGAAAAATCAGGCAATTGCTCCGGGTTAGCACTCTGAATTACCTGATTCTGATAATCGCTAAGCTTCCGGCTAACAGACTGTAAAGCTTGTGCTGGCATATTTTCCAAAGCGACAGTTAACTTAATATCACTAGCAACCGGTAGATTTTCTGCCATAGCGTTTTTAACAATTAATGTAGTATCACCTCTAACAAGATTATTATTATCAACCTCTGAGTGAGCCACTACAGCAAGCTCTTCCAAAGTCACACTGGAAGGGCTTTCAACCAAAGGATCTGTTGAAAGTTTATCTAACTTAAATTTCAACACACCAAATTTGACTTCATCATCGCCAAGCCACAGATCTTCCAGCAAGCGATACTTTTCAGAACGAGCGGTTACTTTACCTACAAAAATGTTCAGGTCTTTTGCATTAACCTGTAAACCATTCCAGTCAAAATTAGCGTTAAATCGGCTCAGGTTGTCAGCAAAAGCAACGGTCATTTCGAATGGCTCAAAGGTAACAGCGTCAGAAGGCTTACCGTCAATATTTTCTAATGTAAACCCGGCAATTGACGCTTCTATTGTTGAGTCGCCGCTAAAGCCGATATGGCTATGAATTTGAACAGGCTTTTCATCGGATTTCCAAATTTTGGCAATTTCAGCTTGCTGGCCTTCAGATAGTGGCACTTGCGTCTCGATCGCTGCCAAACCAAATCGCTTAGGACCATTAAACAATACCGGGCCATGACTGATGTGATTATTTACCTTAACAGTCACAGGCTTTTGATCCGCTAATGTCAAGGTAATCGCATTAACAGCAGTTGAAGAGAACCATCCACGTTGATAACTAACATTGATTTTTAGATCAAAAGGAACAGAATGCAGAGTGGGGGAATTTTGCATTTCCTGCATATCCGCCAGGTATTGCTTTTCTGTCATTATTCCGGTGATATAAGGTATACAAGCGACAGTTATCGCGACAATACCCAAGCCGATTAATTTTTTCATAAAGTCTTAAGCCCTCTCATTGATTGGTTTAAACCCGGTCAATGTGTATCTGCCCAGGCTATTTCTTACAGTACAAATTACAGTTAGCCAACATCTGAAGTGTAGCGAAGAGTATAGAAAAGCAATGGAATTACACAGCCCACCAAAATTTTTACTTCATCTCCGTGTCAAACAACGTCTTTCTGACAATTTTACTGTCACAACTCTGCTTCAAAACCCTAAACATCAATAAGGAGCGAGGATTCAATAATATACGAATCCTGACTTGTCTTATTGTCCGTCT
>CAZGQY010000260.1:0-4726 GCA_964528035.1 uncultured Methylococcaceae bacterium
CAAACAATAATCCTGCGTCAATCTTTCGCATATTATTAAAACCTCGCTCCTTACTATATTGACTATGAACGTATGGGGCGCGATATGAAACGGAGCGACGATATTTACACCATCGAAACCACCTATGATGAAGTGCACGTTTTCTGGAACTGACCGCAGGAAAAAGAAAGATGCCGCCGGATTATCCGGCGGCAAATTTTCGCGTAATGTTCTTTTGTTGGGTGCTTTCGAAAATTTGCGTCGCCAAGCCTTGCTCCGGCTTGGCGGTAAGGCGCGGCACTTGCCGCTTAATAAGAAATGATAAGAAAAATATTTAGGGCTTGCTCGATAGCCATGCTTCGAGCTGCGCTTCTGTTATGCCAATACCAATAATTGCGCCAGCATGTAAAGTGCTGAGATCGGCCAGAGTCATGGCAGTAAATTTATCAATATCTTCGATCCCTTGCTCCTGGCAGTAACTTTCAATTAATTCTTCTGCCGCCGATCCGTGTAAGCTTTGTTTAACGATTTGGCCCATAACCGCTTTTCTCTGTTGCCGGTATTGAATGCGGAAGGCATCAATTTCTCCGAGCGATTTCTTTACCACGCCGTATTGTTCGCACGAACGCGAATACGCCCAGGCAAAAAGCTCTAGCATTGGGTCAATATCATTTTTTTCGTAGATAGCCAGTAGCGCGGCGGTGTAATCATCCCGCCCGACATCGGTAAAGCTAAGCGGACATAGATTGTTTTTGATGAATGGAATATTGCAGGTCAAACGAGAGGTTCTTTTATTCACATCTTCAAACGCCTGCAAATAGGATAAATGTATCAGCAAAAAAAAGCTTTGCTCAAACGGGTCTTTAATCTTTTTTGCTTTTTGCAAAATGAGCTCAAAGAGTTCTTTTAAAATGTGAGGATTGCCCAGAGGCTTGTAAGTGGATTGGCCGATATTCGCTTCTAGTGTTCGAATATTGCCGCTCGCTTCAGGGTTGGCGAGCAAATCCTGTGATAGTAGGTGATGCAAATTGCGGATGGCCAGGCTGTTCAGCTCAATATCATGTGCGTTTTCCACCAGGAACAGGATTGCTTCTTTATGGTTCATGATCATCACGGTTTCTTCATGAACTTTGCCTTCTGCGGAAATTCCTTCCACCACCAATTTCTGTGTATCCAGGCGGGAATAGGTATTGCCCTCCAGGCGGCTGGAATTATAGGACAGATCAATCAGGAGTCTTTGGCAGATTTGCCGAGCGTAAGTGCCTGCTGCTAACTGCTCATCAAAACGCTTGCCCTCTTTAAAAAGCGCTTCTCGACTCTTTTTAGGGACATATTGGCTTTCGTTAGGGACATAGGAGTCTAAAATTCTTGCTGATTCTCCGGCATGGCTGTAATGTTCCACTTTAATCTACTTAAGTTTTTCCGGTTGGGCTAGTAAATTAATTTTTTGACTGCACTTGGTTTGAATTTATTTCGCCTGAGTAAATTAAAGTGCTTGGTTCTATAAATATACAATATTTTAGGTTGGCCCTTTATAGAAATTCGGATTCAAGACTGACAGTGTGAACAGCGAAACAAAAAGATTCGACAATGCTTTAGCCAAAGGTACGCGTCTGGAAAATTACATTCTTGGCGATGTTTTAGGTGCTGGAGTATTTGGCATTACCTACCGAGCTGAGGATGTTGATTTGCGGACCTCAGTGGCTATCAAAGAATACTTACCCTGTGATCTTGCATCGCGAGGCGATGAAACCGCCATGATTGTGCTTCGCTCAGCAGAAATTGAACCAGAATATCAGTATGGGTTAGATGGTTTTCTTGCAGAAGCGCAGACGCTAGCCATGTTTCGGCACAGTAATATCGTATCAGTCAAGCGTTTTTTTAAAGCAAATAATTCTGCTTATCTGGTTATGGATTACGAAGAGGGTCAATCTTTAAGTCGTTATTTAGCTACGCATCCAAACCCTGATGAAAAAACCCTGAAGAAAATTTTTGTCCCAATTTTACTTGGACTCAGTTTAATTCATGAGCATGGTTATCTTCACCGCGATATTAATCCGGACAATATTTACTTGCGCGAAAATGGATTCCCGTTGTTGATCGATTTCGGTGCGACGCGCTATGCGTTCGGTGATCATTCCGACTTGATCACCAGTTCTGTACCAACGGGCTATTACTCGTTTGAACGGCGTAGCGGTGAGGGAAAGCAGGGGCCTTATACTGATTTGTATGCGATTGGAGCAACTTTGTACAAATGCACAACCGGGAAAGTTCCGATTGATGTCAGTCTCCGAGTCGATGCACAGACACAAGGCAAGCCTGATCCTCTGGTATCGGCCAGCGAATTTAGTCAGGGTCAGTATAGCCTGGAGTTTTTGGAAGTTATTGATCAATTGATAAATCCGGATGTCCAATCCCGCCCGCAAACCGTGGATGCAGTGCTCGACAAACTTCGCAGTGGCCTTAGGGAATCCGATTACACACCCAAAGTAGATCCGAAAAAACAGGAACAGAATATTAATCAGGCTACGCTCGTGATGTCGGAAGTTTCTACAGTACAGACAATGCGGAATACTGAAGATTTTGAGGGATCGAACGAGGATACTTTATTGGTTGAAAATGAATCCGCAGATAAAAATAAACCAGAGGTTGCTGATTGTGGGGTGGAGTCAGAAGTTGAATCAGGCCCACCAGTAGCCAATTTGTTCGCGGATAAATCTATCAATGATTATAAGGCATCCAGTTTAGATGGAAACATAGATTCAGTGCAGCCGGTACAGCGTGCTGGGCAGCCTGTCCACATGAAATCGGGGTTTGCGGAAGCGCAGACTGTGAGGTTGGTTGAAGGTGGCAATGAATTCGATACTGGAATTCAATTGTCAGAAGATAATCGTACGCGCGCGGCCGAAGTTGAATCGGAGACAGTGTATCCACTGCAAAAACGTACACTGGTGATAATTGATGTTATAGCATTGATTATCGGCGTTGCTGTATTTGGCGGTGGATGGTTTTGGTTAATAACACCGTCTGACTTTTCCAGTGATAAGTCGTCAGCAATGAATGCTTCGCTTCAGAGTGCTCGAATATTGATAGAGGACAAGGACTATACCAAAACGAAATCGATGCTTGACGAACAGCTTGGAGACAATCCGAATGAACCTGAGATAAAAAACTTGCTTACTGAAATCGAGAAAAACGAGAAAGTTGAAATTCTGGAAAATGATTCGTTCACAGGAATTTTCCAAAATTCTGCGGCTAGAGAATCTGAAGGTCAGCTCATCTCCGAGTTAGTGCCTGAGTTGGTCAGTGTCAGAGGAGGGTGCTTTGAAATGGGTGCTTCTTTGGGCGAAAACGGGCGCGATGCGGATGAAAGGTTGCATCAAGTCTGTGTGAGTGATTTCAGTATTGGTAAGTACGAGGTGACTTTTGCAGAATATGATCGCTTTGCAAATAGTACGGGTATTGTGAAGCCGCTGGATGAGGGCTGGGGGCGGGGGCGCCGCCCGGTAATCCATGTCAATGCGCGGGAGGCTGAGGCCTTTACTCAATGGCTTAGTGTCCGGACAGGCCAGTATTATCGGCTACCAACTGAAGCCGAATGGGAGTATGCCTGTCGTAGCGGAGATCAACAGCAAATTTATTGTGGAGGGAACAGCGCAGACACGGTTGCCTGGTACATTGGAAATTCTGCCTACCAGACCCAATTGGTTGGTAAAAAGAAACCAAATCTGCTCGGTTTGTATGATATGAGCGGAAATGTTTGGGAATGGACTTGCTCGTTTTATAGTGTGGATTATGATGGTAGCGAAACCCGGTGTGGTAATGGTAGTGGGCGACGCGTATTGCGCGGTGGTTCCTGGGGAAACGAATCGAAAGGTGTTCGTGCTGCCAACCGTCCTCGGTTTGATGCTCCCATTTACTTGCTCAACTTTATCGGCTTTCGGGTTGTGCGTGAATAATATTTAAGTTGTAAATTATCAATTCAGTAAGTTTGGCGGTTAGGGTGCAGGTTGCTGATTGTTAAGGACGCGTAGATTCTTTCCTGTAAGCTCCGCAGTAATATTTCTGTTTCACAAGCCCGAATACTCAATAACTTGCAAGTTCAGTGCAATACATGCTGACAGTGATGTTGTTGATGGCTTTTTATGGGCTGACGAAAGGTTCATGAATTTATGGCGCTATTTTCCTTTTTTATCATTCAAATTGTCAGTAATTTTTACAGAACGCCATGGGCTACGTATCAATACGGCGGTTGTTTATCCCTAAAGTTGGTTTAAGTTCTGTACAAAATTTGTATTTACTCGGTAATTTTTCTGATTGACGTAGAAACAATTAATCGTCCGGGTCTGCTTAAAACTCTGCAGGAAAAACAATTCGTCGAAAATACCTATTCAATCAATGTATTGATTAACAGTACGCAAAGGCTACTCTGGAAACGCATAAGTTAATCGATAATGTCAATATGCAATTTGTAGTGATTACTTGTCAGGTTACTTTACACTTTCAGGGTTATATTGAAAGTAGTGACGACATGGAAAGATATAGTGAAATAAACTATTGATATAGGTATTACTTATATAAATTGGTATATGAATTGCGTATTCAGTGGGTGGGGCGGCTGGTGTGAACGCTAAACATAATATTAAGCACCAGTCGGTATACATCTCTTGATATGGAGAGTTGTTCAGTTGCCCTGTCTAGTACTCCGTCAAAGTTGTATTGACGGGTAAATCAGCCGATAAGCGGC
>CAZGQY010000261.1:0-4700 GCA_964528035.1 uncultured Methylococcaceae bacterium
TGCATGGGGTGCAGGGGGTCGGAGGTTCGAATCCTCTCGCCCCGACCAATGAAAACAAACACTTACAGCCAGATAACAACAAATTAAAACAGCATAAAATCCCTTGGGGTAACCTCTGGGGTATACTCTGTAAAGAGTTATTTAGTGCACGTAAAGAAAAACCGGCACTAGGCCGGGTTGTTGGATTGAGTGTGGCTTGGCTACTTGCTATTCAAGACCTTGATTGCTTGCGCCGCACAATAATCAATATGGTCGATAGCATCGATGACAACCTTATTACAGGTCTGAAACCCCTCACTATCACCATCGCTGACTAGCAAAACGGCAATGGCCCCGGCTCCGCGCAGTATACGACACGCTTCCTCGATTTTGTCTGGATTATTCATGATCCATGCCTCGAGATCCCGCTAATATTGTCTTCCAAGTCATTCATTACTTGTTTCAGTACCAACGCAACAGCCTCAATAGCCGGGGTTAAGTCCGTATCCCCTGATTCATATGAGGTGCGCACCAGGTAGTTTAGAGCATAAACACCGGTGACCATATCAGTGTGTATATCCTCTAGTTTTTTAACGCCTGAGGATTTGCTCATGACACACCTTCCAGGCTTATTCCTACCTGCGTAACAGCGGTTTGGATATTATTCAAATCCAGGTCGATTTGACTCAACAACCTAGATTTTTCCGGGTTCACGGCGTTGACGTTCTGAATAGCGACTTGGATATCGTTCAGACGGTCTACGACATAATCCAGCTCTGTGTTCAGCCATTGCTTGCTCATGGCGGTTAGATCGGAGTGAGGTAAAGGTCTGGCTGGGTATTCTTTCGTGGTTGTTGAATTAGGCATGATGCCTCCTATTTGTAGCTTAGAAAATAAATAAAAGCCAGGTGGTTCTAAACCGCAAATAGACGGCCGGAATATTCCCCATAAGGGTCTTGTATTATCCGCCACCCGGCAAGCTAAAAAAAACTATAGGCATAAAAATACCGCTGCTCACGGGTGCGGATATCCGCTATTTGAAGGGTTTAGACGCCCTGCAACTTAAGGATACGCCAATCAACGGGACCAAGCAAGGGAAACGAAAACCTTAGGCATACTATATAAATAGAGTAGAGTACTAATTAGAAAATCCCCGGTTTTATGTGTCATATCCGTCATTTCGGTCTCTATCCGTCACCCAATGACACATGGCGATTGTATCCGTCACGGCTGAAACCCAGTAACCACGGGGTTTATGACACTTATGACGCTTATGACACTTAAATACATAAAGTTTCTAAAGGTATACTATATAAATAACGAATATAAAGGTTTAGAAAAGATCGGGTTTAAGTGTCATATCCGTCATGGTCGGCATCGATAAATATAGAAATGAGGTGAAAGTATGATTGAATTAGAAGCGGCTTGGACCGATTTAAAAACTTACGTCGGCCACAACAAAGAAGGTACGTTAATCTTCCTACCAGTTTTTGTAGGTTTAACAATATGGGCCATATCCGATGGTCTAGGTTTTTTCACTGCGCTGTTGGTCGCGATTTTTTTTACACCATTGGTAGTTCTGCCGATGGCATTTATTGGTGGATTGATTTATCGGTTTTGTGAAGTAACGTATGAATTTGTGAGTACACGCAAGGATTATTGACGGTCACTATCTGCGCCGGTTTCTTGTTATTACGAAGGCGTGATTATGGATAACGTCAGTTGCATCCTCACTTCCAAGATTCACGCTCCAAATAAATTCTAAGTCGTTTTTCTCAATCCATTGATGAAACATCAGCGCATCTGCCGCATTACCCGTGGCCTGGTGGGTTGAACACCATTTTGCCCACAGTTTGATTAACCTTTTCTGGGTTGCATGTCGCGATAATTTCTGCATACAGATATCTTATAGCAAATAGATATATACCAATAACGAAAAGGAAATGGCTTCCAGAATTTCACAGCTAGCGAAATTCCGCGGGGTTCTCCTCCGTAAACGGAAGAGGCTAGGAAGAACCTATTGATAGGTGACCACATCCATGTGGTCTTAGGCATATGCGGTGGCTTTGCCTGATCCGGCGCACCGCGAACCGGCTAGGATCAAGCTATTGCGTCTTCAATTATTGCGAATGATTGAGGATGTCGGATCGAGATATCGATATCCATCATAACCCGGATGCGAATACCTCCTGATAAGCCCATCGTGTAAGGATCGACAAGGATATCAAGTGCATTCCAGTGAGCCAAGATGAGTTCACTCCAATTGCCAAAAACAATTGAGCTTAGGTTAGTGCCGGTACCCTTAGTCAGATCACTCGGTATATGGTTTGATACCAACGCCCGGAAGCCAGCGATTGAGCCGTTGCCTTCTGTGCCGGGTGACCACACTGACTCTCCTCCACCCGCGAACTTTTCAGACTTAAGCAGAGCACTGCGGATATTTGTATTCGTAGCAAAAGCCATCATTTGATTGTCAGCATTCGCACCGGAGACTTTACCGACCAGGTCGATCATGGTGGACCAGTCTGGAGCCCCCCCATTGGCACCAAGAGAGACTAGACCCACGCCGGAGGTGTTGCGGATGCCTACAGGCTGACTGCCGAGACCATCACCTGAAATAGCGACCCTATCGACTTCGGTGGCGATAGTCTCCGCAAGATCATTGGTGAGCATCTGTTGCGCATCTGGGTCAGATTGTAGAATCATCTTTCTCGTTAAATCAGAGAAAACGCCCACAGTTTTTGGAGACATACTCAGATTATCGAATGTGGGTGTCGATTCGCCCACGTCAACGCCGTCGGATACCCAAAATGAATTTGCGGTGGTTAATTTTCGTGGGATGCTGATATCGCCTCGGTTATTGTTTAGTACATAAGCCCCCAGTTGCGTGATAATCGACTTGTTTCGAAACACGTCGATAAACTCTCCGCCCATTTGCATGGTACCGATGAGGTTGCCGCCGTCGCCGGATTTTGATATCGCAGCCCGCTGGCCGGTACCAATAGGTACATAGATTCCTTGGGGATTTTTTCCTAGGGATCGCGTGATTTCCTGGCTAACCTCTTTTTCATAGCCCGATTCAATGTTGGTTCCTTGTATTTGTGAGGCAATTGCACGAAAAAGACTATGTCCCTCGCCTCGATTGTGTTCCGCGCTCCAGGAGTTGAGGTCAACATACTTTTGGCTTGGTATTGAGGGTGCTTGGGATTTAACCACGTCGACACAGTCCTGTAAGTCTTGCACTGACCTTCCATTTTTTACGAATCGCTCTGCTAATAACATGTTATCGGTAGAACGTCCTAGCGATAATAAACCGCTGACACGCTCGCGCTCGGATATCACGCCTTTTTCACGTTGTTCTGCCTTTTTTTGGCTGCGGGTCAGGGATTCTAAATTTTCGTTTGTTTGTGACATGTTTGTCTCCAGGTTTCTGTTAATTCCTATACTAGAATCAGCGGGTACGCTTACGATCGAGACTTCAACGGGTTGCCAAAGCATTACCCTGGCGACACCATCATTCTCTGTGACGTTATCCCAGTCGAATTCGTATCCAACGGATAGATTTCTGATAATACCGCCTTGAATGTCTGTCCATAGTTCTGAGGCTACGTCGGATTCGCCGAGGCGTAATAGGCCGCGCAGTTTGCGACCCACAAGCTTGATGTTTTCAATAATGCCGACATTGATTTCATGTCGGTTATGCTGAACCAATACGGGTAGCGGGGAGCGGGACAAGTCCACGGCACCTGGGCTATGATCTAAAATTTCGATATAGTCGGCCCGTGGAACGGGTGTTTCTGATGACAAAGACACAGGTACGGTTCGGGATTCTTCGTCCGCCCGCGTCGCGTCGATCTTGGCTGTTATGTGTTTATTCATAAAT
This sequence comes from uncultured Methylococcaceae bacterium, assembly GCA_964528035.1. Taxonomy (GTDB): domain Bacteria; phylum Pseudomonadota; class Gammaproteobacteria; order Methylococcales; family UBA1147; genus CAZGQY01. The sequence continues at coordinate 3,863 of CAZGQY010000261.1, forward strand.
ATTCCTTTTCCAGAAACGCGAAAACCGGCGTCCTGGCAAACAAAATTAAGTAATAGAGTGGTTATTCTCTAGTACAAAATGAGTATGCAGGACGCCGGTTGCGCGGGTCTTCGATCTTACCAGGCCTCCGGCCTAGGAGGTTTTGTGTTCGTGACAGAGCGGGTCATGTCGCGGCAAGAACAGAATACTGAATTAAACATCACAATATATGAATATACACTGTATGTCAAGACACTAATGTTGGTTTTTGTGGGCGATTTTCCTCATTAATTTCTTTTCCGCGTTCGTAGCCGGCGACAAGAGAATCGATGAACATTGTTTGGCTGATGGGGTTGTAAATTCTCCAGCCGGAGTAGCAATTTTCACCTCTTAAAAACCTCACTGCACCGCTCATATTATGCTTACAATATACGGTGAAGACTCCGTCGAAACGCGCGGCTTGTTGGCCGCTATTCAAGCATTTTGCGCATGGTGCCAACGGCGCCGGAATTGGATTTAATTGCTTACTCATTTGATTTCCTATTTTTCGATAATTTTGAAGTTTTATATTAACAAGTACTAAAATTCACATGCGCCCACTATCTTGGATTTGTGGGCAGAAACCGTTACTACCCTAAAGAACTTAAGAGATAAAAAACGAATCCACCACATACACCACATTTTTTCATACTCTATATATTCTTAAACATATTTACTCTCATACGCAGTCACACACACTCTTACACGTATATAACTATTTTTTACATAACACTTTATATATGTGGTGTAAGTGGTGTATGTGGTGAACTTATTGATATTAATAATAAATAACCCCCACCACATAAATAAATTACACCAC
>CAZGQY010000262.1:0-4668 GCA_964528035.1 uncultured Methylococcaceae bacterium
CACAGGGTGAAGGCTGGATTTTCACCCGCTGGCTGACTACCATGCCAGTCACACCACTCTGGGCTTGCGGCTAGCTGATTTACGGCGTTATCATTTGAATACATGTCTTGTTAGTTGTACAGGTTTCGTTTGCTTGTTATACTTCCTCTTATGTAATTAAAGAGAGGTAAATATGCGTATTATTTCATTTACAGAAGCTAGAAATGGGCTTAAAGCAGTTTTAGATCAAGTCGTTAATGATGCAGACTGTGCAGTTATAACTAGACGAGATAGTGAAGATGCAGTGGTAATGTCATTAGATTATTATGATAGTCTAATGGAAACAGTATATTTATTAAAATCACCTGCAAATGCGGAACATCTACAAAAATCTATTGAACAGTTTAATCAAGGAAAAGTGCAAGAAAGAGAGTTAATGTGTGAATAGATGTTTAGCTTGGACAGATGAATCTTGGTCGGATTATTTATATTGGCAAACACAAGATAAAAAAACACTCAAGCGTATTAATAAACTAATTGAAGCCGTAAAACGGCGGCCATTCGAAGGTATTGGTAAACCCGAACCGTTAAAAGAAAACTTATCGGGTTTTTGGTCTCGTCGAATAGATGATACTCATCGACTTATTTATGCTATTACCGATGAGTATATAACCATCATTTCATGTCGATACCACTATTCACAAAAAGGCTAACCATCGCATCAACATGGAAAAAACAAACCTAAGATTGATTCCATAAAATTAAATATCTTTTACAAATTGTGCTTTTGTTATACTCATCTGTATGGAAATTGTATATGTAGAATCATCAGTAATCAGCTATATAACAGCGAGGCCAAGCCGTGATGTAGTAGTATCAGCTAGGCAAGCATTGAGCATTGAATGGTGGGAATATAAACGTGAGCAATACGAAGTATACATACCTGAGTTGGTGATAGAAGAAATAACATCAGGTAATCCAAGTGCTGCCCAAAAAGGTCTTGATATTGTAAAAACCATTATAAGCTTAGAATTAACATTAGAGGCAAAAGAACTTGCTAGTTTACTTCTTTCAGAAGGTGCCGTTCCTGAAAATAGTCCAGAAGATGCACTTCATATAGGTCTTGCTGCTGCACAAGGTTTTGTAGGTCCAATTCTATGTTCACCTGACGAACTTTGAGGAAATACTATGAACGAAGATCCAATAGTTCAAGAAATTCGTCTCTATCGTAAAAAGCATTCTGAAAAATATGATAATGACTTAAATAAAATATTTGATGCAGTGAAAAAGGCAGAGAAAAAATCTGGGCGAAAATTCGCTAATTTTGGACCTAAACTAATACTAACTGATACAGGCAGCACCTAAGTCAATCGTTAAGGTATTTATGTGGAACGTGGCAATGTCGTATCGTCCTCCAGCAATGGAGAAAGCTGTCCGCAAGGGGTGCCGATGGCGGTGCGTCGATGAGAGAATGGAAAAAGCGAAAGTGATTGTGTAATGCAGTCAATACGGATTCAATATTTGTCCGGCACGAAAGTGAGCCTACGTCCATTGGGTGCTTCGCTGCGAGATAGTTTAGAGAACCGATTTTAAGAAGGAAACGCAAATGACGGCCTTTGGGCTGGTGCACCTTCTGGCATAGCAATGTGTATTATCGGCTGTAGATGCGTATCGCATAGGTTGACTGTTTATTTTGTTCAGCCGTTCGTTCTATCTCGGTGTAGACTATTGATGGAAATACATCAATTTACATTAGATAAAATGAGTTCTCTACTGAATGAAAGGGTCAACTGAGTCGGTTTATTCCGGCTTTTGAAGGGCTTGAGCCGTATGCTGGGAAACTCGCAAGTACGGTTCTTAGGGGGCAAAGGGTCGTGAGACCCTGAGCTACCCGGTAGTCAAAAATCCTCGTATTCAGCATCAATAAAGATTAAACATCTTGTAATCATCAATAGGTAATACTATAGTGGTATTACATTTTATTGGAGTTTACTTTATGCGAGTAACTAGAAAAGGACAAGTCACCATACCCAGAAATATAAGAGAAGTTTTAGGCATTATTCCTGAAACTGAAATAGATTTTAGGGAAGATAAAGGAAGGTTCTATATTGTTAAAATTGATGAACCAGAGATCAAAGGTAAATTCAAAAAACTTCGAGGAATTGCTACAGCAAATATGTCAACTGACGAAATTATGAGTTTGACAAGAGAATCATAATGAATGGTGTTTTTGTTGATTCATGCATACTCCTAGACTTATTTACGGATGATCGTACTTGGGGTGATTGGTCAGAAAACATTCTTGATAGGTATAGCCAAACTAATTCTTTATACATTAATTCAATTGTTTATACGGAAATATCAATTGGCTTTACCAATATCGAGGAAGTCGAAAAGGCGATTTCTGCACTTGATATTAAAGTATTAGAAATGCCACGGGAAGCACTTTTTCTAACAGGAAAGGTATTTTTAAAATACAGAAAGAATAAAGGAACAAAAAACTCACCATTACCCGATTTTTTTATAGGGGCACATGCCTCTGTATCAAAGTTAGATTTAATCACCAGAGATTCTGCAAAATATAAAACTTATTTTCCTCATGTTAAACTAATTCACCCTGATAATTTCTAAAGCTTTTATTGTTCCTCAGAGTAAAATCGTATTTAAAGATAGTAAGATATTTAGAATTGTTGGTTTAGCAAATGATTCTAACGAATAAGGTTATATCGCGCGCAGCCGCGATATGAAGCGTTTGTTGGACAAGCCCGGTGTTTTAGATTTGATATGAAAATGTCTTTTTGAGATTTGCTGGATCTCAAGGCTTGGGGCGACCCCTAAACCTTAAGAACCAGCGAGTACAGTTGCCATTGCAGCAACGCGTAGTAAGATTTGTTAGTTTTATACCCATTTGCGCCAAATTTCCGAGTTTTCAAGACAAACAGATGCCTCAGCGCTATTGACTGAAATTCTTTCCACCTGAGCGGAGGTTTCGTTTAGAACATCAAAAGTCTCCCGTCCATAATCCTGTCGGCCACTCAAGTGTCCAAGGAAAAAGTGGTGGAATCTGTGTTTTGAGAATCTTCATCTGAGCCCCGCACTCCCGACACGTCAGCGCAGGGCGTTTTCGCACCCAGCTCAAGGCACGGGTTGGATCCAGTTTGAGCACAACCTGAAGCAACTGGATTAGACGTTTACTGTTGGGATGCAGAAAGCCGAAATTCCGTGCGCGTCTAAAGCCCTTGGGCAGCACATGCTGGAGAATCAACCATAAAAAATTCTCACCCGTGACGGTGCGGTACTCGGTTTTCTTGGTTTTGGCGTTTTGATAACGGAATGTGACTGTGCCCTTTTCACAGGAAATAATATCCTTTTCCTGAATGACGCCACGATAAAGATAACGCCCCAGATAGACCAAAGCTTTATCACCGGAGCCGACCGATTTACAATCGACAACCCATCCTGTGAGCTGTTTCTTGGGCAGCGTAAGCCCCGCCTGGGTGATGGCTTCAAGCATCTTGGCGCGGAAAACCTTGGCCAGCGCCTTATGGCTAAACAGATAGCCGTTTTTGTCCTGGGTGTTCCTGTGCTTGGTGCGCCAGAGTCGTTTAACGCGATCGATAGCTGCGGCAGGTATGACGACATGAACATGGGGATGAAAATCCAACATGAAAATAAATCCAATTTTATTACCATCGAAAGGACAATTACCGCCCAAACCCTTCTTTCCACCACGCTGATACAATACAATTCCCTTATATAAAGTCGCGTCATCATCCGCTGGGTCGATTTAGCCCAACAGACATTTATACGTCATGCGGTAATGCTCTGTGAAAACCTTGAGTTTTGTGAGCGCGAGACGTTAGTTGATATCTGCATTGTTACACTGGTTTAACACCTACAAATAGTCCTGTACTCGCGCGCTTCGCAGCTGACCATTTCTCGACATAAGTTACCCCCCTAAACCAATCTGAACGGAGCACTGGTTTTTAATTTCCATTTTGAAAATATTTGAAAATTCTTTTAACGGGCCTTAATATAAATTCCTAATATATAGATATTAATAGGTATTTAGGTAGTGGATTATATATAAACACCTATTAATACAGATAGTTATATTTATCGAAATTATCCGATGCCCAGTTTGAATTTAAAATATGAAAAATATAATGTGGCAATAATCGAGAATGACTCGCGCCCGACTCGTAAAAAATACGTAGATTTAACACGCAAACCGAGCCATAAATAAGGATATTCAGTCTAATGGAAAAACGAACAGGTCATCAAAATACCCTCATAAGGTCATTAACCGATAGTTTCCTTAAATTTAATGAGGTACCTGGAATAACCAATCCTGAATGGCACTTTGTAATAATTGGGATTGTCTATGATACCAGGGATAAGCGTAATCACTGGCTTGACGAAAATAACTGCGAAAAAGACTTGGAGACTTTGCGAGAATACACTGCAGCATCAGGCATCACCTACAAAGAACTGAAACAGGCACTCTTAAATTATATCGTTCTGTCACGGATGACAATGCTGGATTATATAAAATACTACAATGAAAATGTTTTGTTCAGACCGTGTCCAGATTTAACAAATCAATTGATAAAAAAATTATATACCCCGGAAAACTGGCGGAGAGAGAGGGATTCGAACCCTCGATACGCTATAAACGTATACACACTT
>CAZGQY010000263.1:0-4620 GCA_964528035.1 uncultured Methylococcaceae bacterium
AATGTAGAGTTGGAATTCAGACCGAACAGGATCAGTTTGTTCGTTCGCGATGGGACGCTCTCGGGTAAAGTCTCGGTGGTGGGCGGAAAGTTGTCGTTGGGCGGTATCGATAGCCAAGAAATCCATCGGGATTTAAAGGCATCCGATGGCATGCCGCCAGAAACAATAAGATTTTTCGGTAAACATTCGGGGCAAAAAGCCATACCGATACGCGTCGATATCAATACTCCAACGCCATGGCAGGTTTCTGATTTGATTGTCGCTAGCCTGGCTTTTAGTCGCGAAGATCCACGCGGTTCTGGTAAATTTGCGTCAACGGTGCTGGATGGTAAGGGTGAGTTGCTCGAAATTAACCGGTCGATAATCTTGCGGGATGCCGATTGGCTTAAGCTAGACGGTGTCAGTCCGACACGAATCAACATTGTTCCCGATGGAGAAAGAGCCAAGATCGGTTTCAATGGAATAGTTGATCGGATATACGCGGGCACGACAGAAAAGACTCTTAGAAATATTACTCCAACCTGGTTTGAATACCTTGTTAAAAGTCAGGTTGTTGAGATTTTTTGGACAGCATTGATTTTTCTGTGGGCTCTGGCGTGGAAATTTCGTGGACTTTTGCGATAGTTCTGTAGGGTGTTGTTGAGTTTTTGCTACCGATTGAAGATACGTTGCAGAGGGTAATCAATCCAATAATATACACCAAAGCGGATTTTGTAACTGATAATGAGCCGCCGTCTATTTGGCCAGATCCGGATCGGCCGGTGAGAGGTGAATTCTTTTTGCCTTTATATAAATCTTTACCGGTTGCTGCGAGCAATGATTCGATGTTATATGAATTATTAAGTCTTGTGGATGCAATCCGAGGCGATCGTGCAAGAGATCGTGAAATAGCGAAGAAGGAATTGAAAAAACGACTCGATCAGTATGTTTAAAGTACGCTGTGATGAGAGAAAGGAATCCGAATGTAGACATACTGGAGCTGGCGGTTGATCAGCTGGGTGAGTTAGCTGATGACATGGTTTTTGTTGGCGGTTGCGCAACAGGACTGAAAGTGCGTGTTGACCTTTTAATACACCAATGGTAACTACTTGCCCCCCTATCGAAACAACCCTCTATGGGGGATCTGTGGAGGAAGTGTATGCGGCAGGGAAGCCGCATCCAAGCCTACAAGGATGTATTTACGGCGACTTCCGGGACAGATCACCCATAGAAGGGCGAAGCAGTTACCACCAATGAATAATTGGGTACAGATTACGGTTTTGGGCGATCAAGGGTATTTTTATTTGTTTTCAGTGGATTGTATTAAATTAAATATCAGTTATTGATGGAAAAAATTGGGCAAGGTTTACAATTTGATGTCTATTCATATGGAGACAAAGTAATTAAAAGACCCACTTCAGTATTCCATATGTGTTGTAAATTATTATATTGGTCCCCAAATTTATGGCTAAGACCGTTTAAATTAAAAAGTGAATTGACGAAAGCAATCCAAGGTAGAAAATATTCGATTGAAAATATTCAAAAAGTAAAAATTAATTTGGAGTTATTAGGTAATCCCATTTTTCGAAGAAATGAGATCGAGCAAGATTACGTTAATGTCTTGGGGGGTTATTTGAATGAAGATATTAATACATCAAAGATTTGGGTAGATAAGTTTATTGACTTGATTTTTGAATGTTGGAAATATGGATTTTCTGAAAATATTTTTAATCTAACAGCAAATAACGGAGTAGATAAATTCGGAAAAGTAATAATTATTGATATTGGCGAACTAACGTTTGAAAAAAATGATGTCGCAAAAACAATTGAAATAAGAGGATGGGAAAATAGTTGGTCTTTTTATAGTGGTTTGAATAAAGAAATCAAAGAATATTATCAAGAACAAATGAGGACACAATTGACTTTAGAGAATTTAAATAAATACTGGCGTTTAAACAAGTAATTATTTAATATTTGGAGGAATAACCGGGATCGAAATAACGCTAAATTCCTTCTTCCCGAGTGACAGTTCAGGGTTACTTTCCCCTAGTGACAGCCATTAAAAGCGACTGTCCGTTATTAAACTGACACAGCAAAGTGGAAGTCAATTTGATAACTTACAGGTCCTTCCATACATTTCCAATTGATCAAAAAGGGCGTTTATTCTCCTTATTCACTGATGAAACGCCAACTTGATGATGAAGTGGAAGTAGTAACGCCGAATGGGTGGGTTGGCTATTGTATTACTGGTATTGAATATTAGGGTAAGGCTACACCGGTAACCCTTTCTAAGGGAATCAATCTGTCCTATTTATCTCGTTTTTCTACGTTTTGTGTTTTAATTAGCGCCAGCTAAGCCAGACTTTCCTAATGACCGCTGAATTTTAAATAATTTCAAAAGTGAATACTTTGGGAAACGCCAAAAGGGAATTTCCGACCCATGCATAATTCAAAGAAAACATCATGAGTGAAGCGACTATACCGGCAAGCACCGATACTATAAATTTATCAGAACCGCATCCATTGGTAGAAGCATTGCGTTCACGCGCGACTCATCTGAAAAAAACGTCTTATCTATACCTGGGGCTGATTCTTTCAGCATTATTAATTGGTGGTTACTTATTTTATCAATTACCGATTTGGCTCAGTCAGCAGGATCAGATTATCAGTCGCACACAAAAACTTTTTGTTAAACAAGGCGCATTGAAGGCACAACTGGATTTTACCCAATCCAGTTGGAAAAACCAGCGGCACCGATAAAGATCTTTGGTCTGTCTCCTTCCTCAATGCCACGACCGGCTGGGCCGTGGGTGAGCGAGGTACTATCCTCAGCACCCGCGACGGCGGCAAAAGCTGGACGCAGCAGACCAGCGAGCGGCACCGAGAATACTCTTTTGTCTGTCACCTTCCTCAATGCCACGACCGGCTGGGCCGTGGGTTCAGGAGGTACTATCCTAAAAATAGAAGTGCCGGATGCCACAAATATCATGAAGGCGGAAACCTTGAAGAATTACAAAAAGGCGTTGGAAGATATTGATCGTGCTGAAAACATTGATTTACGCGTTTTTCTGACCGATGTTGAAACGGTTTCAGCAGAAATTGATCGCCTTAACAAGGAACAAAAAAAGCTTGAGAAAACCGTCGACGCCGCTAAAAATAATTCAAAATCAGATGATTCCGAAAACAAAGACACATCCAATACAGAATCCATTTGGCTAAATCTACAAACCAGAATGGATGACAACACCTTTATCTCCTCAACACTGACTCGTATTGGCGTGGTTGGCTTTATCATTTACTTTATCGGAATCTTTTCTAATTTACACCGTTACTCGCTACGCCTGGCCGCTTTTTACGATGCCCGTGCCGATGTGCTGGAACTCAAGCAACCCGACAGCACCGAGTTCGCCGTACTCATCGATAATTTCTCCCCGGATCATCTGAATTTCGGCAAACCGACACAAAATCCCGCCAGCCAAGCCATCGATCTAGCCAAGGAATTATTGAAAGTTAAGAAATAGCTTAGTAGGCATGCATTCCATGCATCGACTAACCTGTTTTTAAGTGAAAGGGATCTACCATCGAAATTTAAGGAAATAAAAAACTTATAGGGCTTGTGGATATGTGGGCATCAGGGATGATGCCCACATATCCACAAGGCTGTATCAAAACAGGTCTTATTTTCTAAAATTTGTGGGTGACAAAATACGGAGATCGAGATGGCCTGGGCTTGACGGAGGTGTGGCTCCTGGGGTCTGTTCAATCAGGTCTTACTCGACTACGAAATGCCGCCTCCGTCACCTGCATCATCCAGGGTGTCTACCGGAATGGTGCCAGTTCCTAGAACCGTGGCTCTGACTGTAGACGAGACATCTGGATGATTTTCTAGATGGGTTTACAGGAGCAGCACAAGATGACTTCGAAACTATCCCCTGAAGTTCGCGTGAGTGTTGATGTGGGTTGTGGGGCGCGGCGTATGGCGCAAACGGCGGCTCACCTGGTGGAACACGTCATCCCAAAAGTGCCCGTGCGCCCATGGGTGCTTTCATTTTCAATCCCACTGCGCTTCCTGTTCGCCAGCCATCCGCACCTGCTCTTGCCGGTATGACAGGTGATTCACCGCGCCCTTTCAACTTTTCTGATTAAACAAGCCGGATTGAAACGCACCGAGGCGCAAACCGGCGCATTTACACTCATCGAGCGTTTCGGTTCGGCCGCTCATCTCAACATTCACCTGCATTGCTTGCCCATTACATTTTCTTTTTTTGTAATCAGCAGAATATTCATCACCATTGACCGGATTCAAACCCTTTGCATCCTTAGCGGCTTGAGCCGTACTTGGCTTTTCTTCGGGCGGCGTATATTCTGATATTAGGGTTTGCTTCTTGCGGGGTCTTTCTTTACCGTCTGCGCCTTGGGTTTTTTCTAACTGAGGAATTTCCTCAGTTGTTTCTAGTTCCTTCCTTTGGGCTGCGACTGTTTTATTACCAACACCCAATCCCTTAGCTATCCGCCGATCTGATTTATGGCTGTTTAAGTCCCACGGCCAGAAATTTTCCTAAATATTTCCTAAAAAAATAAAAAAGGGTCAGCAATAAATTGCTAACCCTTTGATAAATATGGCGTCCCCAAGGGGGTTCG
>CAZGQY010000264.1:0-4603 GCA_964528035.1 uncultured Methylococcaceae bacterium
TCGCATGAAACAAACCGTCATTTCGTAGAAATTTTGCGAATAAATTCGCACCTACCGTTAACCCCGTTCACAAACCGGTCACCTCTCCAACGGTTTTCTTAAAATGGCTAAAAGATGCAGATGTTGTTTTAACCCCGTTCACAAACCGGTCACCTCTCCAACAAATGGCTGTGTATTGGAGGTTGTAGGCAGTTACGAAGTTTTAACCCCGTTCACAAACCGGTCACCTCTCCAACCAATGATCGTTGCAGATATATCGTACTGGCCTGATGTTTTAACCCCGTTCACAAACCGGTCACCTCTCCAACAATGAGAAAAGATTTTGCAGACAGTATGGCGAAAACGTTTTAACCCCGTTCACAAACCGGTCACCTCTCCAACCTTTTTGGAGAAATATGATGGGTAAACTACCCAAGAAGTTTTAACCCCGTTCACAAACCGGTCACCTCTCCAACCAAGGGGAGGCCCTGATAAAAAAATATCAACGGTTGTTTTAACCCCGTTCACAAACCGGTCACCTCTCCAACTATCAGACCAGCGAAATCATTCACGGTGGTGAAACCAAGTTTTAACCCCGTTCACAAACCGGTCACCTCTCCAACACAGAAAAGCGGCTATCTGCGCTGCCAAATGTCGTTTTAACCCCGTTCACAAACCGGTCACCTCTCCAACGTGAATGGGGTGTGCTAATCCCAGAATCGAAGAGTGTTTTAACCCCGTTCACAAACCGGTCACCTCTCCAACACCCTAAGCGATGGTTTCACCCAGCCTGGCTCATTGGTTTTAACCCCGTTCACAAACCGGTCACCTCTCCAACTGCTGTTTATTCATCGAGCAATCAACCACGCAGATAATGTTTTAACCCCGTTCACAAACCGGTCACCTCTCCAACTAACTTGTCGTCTGGAACACCAAGAGACACAAGGTAAGTTTTAACCCCGTTCACAAACCGGTCACCTCTCCAACTTGTTGGATACAGCCCTTCGAGCGGATCGAAGCTCGGGTTTTAACCCCGTTCACAAACCGGTCACCTCTCCAACTTGAATATTCCGGGTAAAGGGAAATTATCAGCATTAGTTTTAACCCCGTTCACAAACCGGTCACCTCTCCAACAGTACCCTTGTAAGCTGTTGATCTGTAGCCGGTAATACGGTCGTTTTCGGCCCACGTCCTGTTCCCATACCCATCACCTCGTTGGAGACCACCAAAATAGGCTATTTCTCTATAAAAATCAATGTGCGGCCCGACATTTCTAATGTAAATTTGCAATTTATTGAATTTCTTAAATAATTTCGAAAACGACCCAAATCAGTGCATGCCTTAAAAGTTGGGCCGAAAATTTGTCGATAATTCTTGTAAGTCTTTGTTTAAAAGCTATAAAGATACTTTTCTAAAATGGATGATGAAACAGGCAGGAGAAATTTCCAGGTCAAAATTTCTGTAATTTGGGTGCTTTTTTGTCGAGAATTGCGTGATAAATTCAACAAAAACGACTTCGGCGAAGTATGCATAGAGACAGCCAATGGCAATTTAAGACAGCAACTATCTGGCGCTCGGCTTACAACAAATGATAATCCGGATCATCACAGACATTACCCGGGCCATCGAGTAATATCCCGGGTTTATCCTTTGCGCACAGTGGATAAAAGCGTACCTGATCTTCGTCAGATTCGATCCATCGGACAATCTGACGTTTTAGCTTATCCAGATCATCTTCGTCGAGGTGACATTCGAATACGCTTTTTTGTACACGAAATCCGAAATTCTCCATTTCATTGGCGACCCGTCTGAGTCGGCGCGGGTCGCGAATGTCGTAGCAGACCACATAGAAAGTGCTCATAGCAAATGAAAATCCGCATCTTTGGCGGAATTACCCTGGCCCTGCCATTCGATCGACCGGCTGCACCATTTGCACAAGGGATACCAGCGTATGCTGTCACTTTCATCGACTGTATCGCGGAGTTTCTGTCGCAGTCGAGTGAGTTGCTTACTGTCCAGCCAGCATTCGAATACACTGTATTGTGCGCGTTCACCATGGTCTTTAAGTATTGTGTGTACCTGTCTTCGGATCTTGTCATCCTCGATGTCGTAACTGACAACCCACAGACGGTTCATCGGAACAGAGCGGGTCGGTAGATAGGTTCGCGACCTCGGATGACGGCTGCCAGGTGGTTAATCTGGTGTTCGATGCAGCGCCGGTAGTCGAGTTTAAAACGACTGACCGGGTGCTTCACCGGACTGTTTAATTTGGATTCCAGAGAGCGAATGAATACGCTGCGGGCGTTACTGTTCAGCAGGCATGCACCGCTTCCATCAGGGCTGGTTTCAAAGTCATCCGGCGAGACTTGATCGTTCAATACCAGTTTCAGTACCACTGCATCGACTATGACTGCGCGAAATTCCTCGATGATATCCGAGACCAGGGCCGGATGCCCGGCACGTAAGCTATGCAGGTAGCCGACGTGAGGATTGAGGCCACGCGCCCTGATTAATGAATAGGTGTTGTAGAAAAGCAGTGTGTAACCATACGACAACATTGCGTTGATCGGATCGGTAGGGGGTTGCCGTAGCCGTTTATTGAAACCCCAGGATGTGGATAGTGTTTGTGCAATGGCCGCAAAATAAATGCGCGCGCCGCTGCCTTCGTAGCCGCGCAACTGGTCAAGAGATTCGGCCTGGTCGAGTTGTTTGATAATAAGCTTCAGGGTATCGGCTGATTCCGCAAATGCCGGTGCATCGCGCTTTCGTGCCTGACGGTTTAGAATCAATCGGCAGTTCGATAATTTGCCGCGGACAAACTCGCGTGCCAGCCCGAGACAAAAATCCGCGTTCTCAACACGCTTGAATTGATCCCGATGCAACAATACCGGGTCGGTTTCGAAGGAGTCCACAACGCCGTAATAGCGACCGCGACCCGATAATAAAAAAATCGGAATACTTTCCTGCAAGCAAAACTGCATGGCCTGGGTGGTGATTTGTGCATTGCCGAAAACCATAATCTGGTCGATTTTTATCGCCGGGATTTCTTTAATGACTTTGCGCTTTGAACGCACTACCAGACGTTCGGACTCTTTACCCAATGTCTGGCCATGGCGTAAAAGGTACAGTGTGCGCAAGCGCGGGTCGAAACTTACATCATGTGTTTGCGGTGTCTCGTCCTGGACTAAATCGCTTTCGGCTGGGTGGATTGGGTTATCCGGGAAATTCTCTGCACTGAGTCCGGCTTCGTGAAAAGCCAGCGCCATTTCGCTAAGTGGTGGTTCAATTGGGCCATCGGACGTCTGGGTAGTCCCAGTCGGTTGCTTCGCTATCACGCGTTGGAGATCACCGCCAGGGGGCTGCGGATACTCGGTTTTAATGACCAGCGAGCGGATAAAATCGACGCCCAGAAAGCGGAATCCTCTATTGAAATCAAGTACCGAGGTTTTGTCCTGGTTGATTTTCAGTTTCAGTTGTTGCAGCAGGTCTTCGGTCATTTCCAGTGCATGTTCGGCGCGGGATTGGCTTTTGCACAAGATCAGAAAATCATCGGCAAAACGAACCAGCCGCTGGTTGTGTTCAATCAGGGCATCGTCCATGTAGTCCAGATACAGGTTGGACAATAGCGGTGACAGGGGAGAGCCCTGCGGTACACCTTTGTTTAAGCGAAACCGTTGCCGATCATGAATGACCTCGGCTTTAAGCCACAGTTGGATCAAGTGAAGGATGGTTTCGTCGCTGACCAGGGTTTCGATCCGGGCCATTAATAATGTGTGGTCAATTTCATCGAAATAGTGGTAGATATCCGCGTCCACAACCCAGCAATAGCCGTCGTTGCGCAGTTGCACGACCTGCCGTATTGCCTGATCGACAGAGCGGCCTTTACGGTAGGCAAAACTGCAGTCTTCGAATTCGGCTTCGAATATTGGATTAAGCACGCGCGTAACCGCGGTTTGCAGTACCCGGTCGCGCACAGCGGGTATAGAAAGCGGTCGTTGATCCCCCGATGCTTTGTCAGCCATGATCCTGAGCAAAGCCCTGGGCCGGTAAGTCTGGTATTCAACCTCGTTGCGCAGCGTAGAAAGATGTTGTTTCAGTGCTTTGCCAAAGTCTTCCAGAGTTTCACCATCGGTTCCCGCGCAACCCTTGTTTTCCAGGACTTTCAGCCACGCTTCGAAAAGATTTCCCTCCGCGATCACCTGCCCGATTTTGGGTTCGGACATAGGATTTCCTTTTGTCTGATTTAAATCCCGTTCATAGACCGGTCACCTTTAAAACCAACGTAGGTGCGAATTTATTCGCATGAAACAAACCGTAATTTCGTAGAAATTTTGCGAATAAATTCGCACCTACAGTTAACCCCGTTCACAAACCGGTCACCTCTCCAACTCCGGTAAAGTGTTTTGTTGAAGACAGGCGCCAATGTTTTAACCCCGTTCACAAACCGGTCACCTCTCCAACCACGTGTCAAGCGAGTGCAACAACGCAGATGGCTGCTTGTTTTAACCCCGTTCACAAACCGGTCACCTCTCCAACTTAAAATCGCCACGCATCAGCCCAGACGTATTAAGTTTTAACCCCGTTCACAAACCGGTCACCTCTCCAACAGTACCCTTGTAAGCTG
>CAZGQY010000265.1:0-4594 GCA_964528035.1 uncultured Methylococcaceae bacterium
TCGTATTTAATTGTTTTACAATAATATATTCCCACTGAAATCGAAAGATGGGTTAGGTATCCTATTTTTGTTCTATATTTAGAAAGCGTAAAATACTATCGACATCCTTTCTGTGGTAATTGTTTCTGGAAAACCATGCGTTAATAACCCACCAGGCACATTGAATAATGCATTGAAGCAGTCAGGACTCGAAGATTGAATTAACAACAGGCAATAAGCCATTATATTGGCGCAGAGCACTAATAATTATCCCGCTTCTGTTCCCTACCGACCAAGTTGTATGGCACCAGCTGAAACAAAGAAAAAGATTTTGTAGCTAATTAGGTGTGCCATAGAATTTCATTCAGAAGGACTTAGAAAAGATGGATTGGCCTATTCCATATCCGTATTGATTAGTGCCACCATTGACGTTAAATTCGTAATATCGGGTAGCAAATAAAAAGCCCCCTATTATGCTATTTCCTAAAAACACTTGATTCCCAATACTTAAAACCCCTGTATTTTTTCCTATCGGGTGATTTTTCTGCTTCCCATCCTTGTCGTAATAACTCCCTGGCAATTAGACCGTTCATAATTCCGTGACCCACTAATAGTACATTTTCGTGTTTTACAGCCAGATCGATCAATTTTTGGCTTGCTTCTGTTACTCGATTTTTTATTGCTTTTTTGGATTCGACATTTTTCGACACTCCGAGAAACCAGAAAACTCTAAAAATAATTGACCACCGATGTGGCGTTGTTTTTAGAATAGGAAAATTTATTACCGGGAGTTCCGCTTCATCAAATACAGAATGGCATTGAATATTAGCTACTTTAAGTAATCTTGCAGAATGTTTCGATCTTTCGAGTGTACTACATAACACAAAGCTTTGTTTTGCATCCTCAATAGCTGATGAACACGGCAACTGATTAATTTTTACACCGGACTCATTGTAGATTTTTACCCATTTGGGCATTTCAGCGGCAGATATTGAGTTCCATTCATTAATATCAGGTACTCCATGCCTTTGTATGATAATTTTCAATAAGTTTTCCTTATCTCTCTCCATAGTACTGACAAAGGGGCAGTTGCGAGTATTCGTAAGTGGTTGGAATTATATGAGGTGAAACCATGAATATAATGGAAGTTGACGATTATAAATCAATCGTTTTGTGACGGACATCACAAACCTGCACATTCCAAAAAAGCAAAGCTTAACTAGACTTGATGATATTTCCAATTCCTTGATCAATGGAGAATTGTATGGAATTTCGTGATTATCTGAAACTATTGGTTCACAAAGATGGTTCTGATCTGTATTTGACGGTCGGCGCACCGGCTGCGGCAAAATTTGACGGTCACCTAAAAGCGCTGGAGAAAGACAAGCTCAGTTCGGAAAAAATCGAGTCCATTGCTTATCAAGTCATGAATGAACAACAGCGGGCAGAATTTGAGGTTAAACCCGAGATGAACCTAGCCCTGTCTGAAGAAGGCATTGGTCGCTTCCGAATCAACATATTCAAACAGCGCAATTTCCTGGCTATGGTCGTCAGAAACATTAAGGTCTCAATTCCTAATCTGGACGATATGGGTTTACCCGAAATATTGAAAAAAGTGATCATGGAAAAGCGCGGTCTGGTTTTATTTGTCGGCGCAACAGGATCAGGTAAATCAACTTCTCTGGCTGCATTAATCGATCACAGAAATCGTAATTCTGATGGCCACATCATTACCATTGAGGATCCGATTGAGTTTATCCATCCCCACAAAAAGTCCATCGTCAATCAGCGTGAAGTCGGCGTTGACACAGACTCCTATGAAGACGCTTTGGAAAATACCCTGCGCCAGGCTCCCGATGTGATACTTATTGGCGAAGTTCGCAGTCAGGAAACTATGGAGCATGCGCTGGCTTTTGCTGAAACCGGCCATCTATGCCTTTCGACCCTGCACGCAAACAATGCCAACCAGGCTCTCGACAGAATCATCAATTTCTTCCCTGATGAACGGCGCAACCAGCTACTCATGGACCTTTCCTTAAATCTAAGAGCATTTATTTCGCAAAGACTGGTTAGAACGGTGGACGGCAAGCGTACCGCAGCAATCGAGATTTTATTGGGCACTTCGCTGATTCAGGATCTAATCCACAAAGGAGAGTTTCAGTCCATAAAAGAAACCATGGAAAAATCCGAAGACGTTGGCATGCAAACATTCGACAGCCATCTGTTCAAACTCTATCAAAGTGGCACCATCACTAAAGATGAGGCTTTACAAAATTCAGATTCACCAAACAATCTACGGCTAAAAATTAACTTGAGCGAGGGTAAGATGGACGACCCTGGTGAAGTTGAAAATAAACCTGCCGAAGCCACTCGCACGCTGTCCCTTGATCCGATTGCAGTAGAAGAGGATGAGGAGGAAGCCGAAGAAGAAATGAACCAATTTAATATTGCTGGTTAATTGATTGCAATCGCCAACAAAAAACTAATTCAGAACTCCTGATCTCACGGAAAATAACTTGTTACCGAATTTAAATGAAGTAGGCTGGCATTGATGAACGAAACCCAGCCTACAAAAAATCGGTCTCATATTATTTTCCTTAAGAAATTTGTAACGTGTTGATTTGTAGTCATGGGATCAGGTGGTCGGTAATTAGAGCAGGAATCTCGAAAAAATACCAATTAAACCCTTTCGGAGGCCAAATTGCATGGCCAGTAAATGTTCTTGCCATCCATCGCCTATATCTCTGGCGTAGTTCTTCTACAACAAAGCTCCGCATTACCTGGATTAGGCTGGTTGCTGCCAGCACTAATCCTTGTTGCTTGTACTTTGCGGTTCAAAACCTACAAATTATTAGCATGGTTTGTCTTCGGCTGGGCCTGGGCACTCCTGTATTCATCTTCGATTCTGGAAAATCAGCTACATCCAAAGTTTGAAGGCCAAACGCTAAGCGTACGTGGATCAGTTATTGGGCTACCAGAGGGTTTTTCCCGAGGGGTTCGTTTTGCATTTCGATTGGAATCCATCAATGGCATCACCGATTCAAGCATGCCAAAAACAATCCGCTTGAGCTGGTATTCCTTGCCCGTGGAAATCAGGCCCGGTGACAGGTGGCAGTTCACCGTTCGCCTGAAACGTCCACATGGAAATTATAATCCACACGGATTTGACTATGAACAATGGCTGTTTGAGAATCACTATCGTGCCACCGGTTATGTAAAACAGGGACGTTTATTGCAGCGCGACAACGCCTGGACAAGTTGGGATTCCCTGCGCTATCGACTCAATGTCAAATTATCCGAAAGTCTTGATGGTCGACCCATGCAAGGAATTATCAAAGCATTGGTTATCGGTCATAGAAATCAGATTACAGCAGAGCAGTGGCAAGTGTTCAGAGCTACCGGGACTGGGCACCTGGTTGCTATATCCGGGCTGCATATCGGCATACTGGCAGGAATCGGGTTTTTCTTTAGCCGGTGGCTATGGGCGTGGTTGGGGCAACTAATGCTGTCACCACAAACTATCGGAACAATCGGATCGGTGTTCTTCGCGGGCACCTATGCTGCATTGGCAGGCTTTTCATACCCGACCCAACGGGCATTCATTATGGTGGTTGTAGTAATGACTGCGATCATCGGCCAACGGTTTTTTAAACCCCTGCATTCGTTGGGGATGGCGCTTCTAGCTGTCGGAATATTGAATCCCCTGTCTGTATTGAGCCCGGGCCTTTGGCTGTCATTTTTCGCCGTCGCTTTTATTCTCTATATTTCCACAGCAAGAGTTGCCAGCCTGGGCAAAGGATTTCTGATTAGACGCGTCAATCTGGTAACAGCGGTGGGACTTTCTCCATTGTTAATACTTTATTTTCAACAAGTCTCTTTAATCGCGCCGCTTGCCAATGTGCTCGCCGTACCTCTGATGAGCCTGGTCATCGTGCCGATTTGCCTGCTGGGTAGTTTGTTGTTAATGATCTGGACACCCGCCGGTGACATCATACTCGCCGTTGCCGACTCACTGTTACAGGCACTTTGGGTTCTACTGGACGGGTCTGCTTCCTTAGCTTTTTCCCAAATCTACGCACAACCTCCCTCAATAGGCATCGTACTTTTGAGTATTGGGGGCATCCTGTTACTGTTTGCTCCTCGCGGTATCCCCGCACGTTGGCTGGGTTGTTTTATATTGCTACCGTTACTTTACATAGCTTCTACTGCCCCGCAAAAAGGTGAATTCAAATTCACTCTACTGGATGTGGGACAGGGCCTGGCTGCAGTTATAGAGACCCATTCACACACACTGGTTTTCGATACCGGCGCTCGCTACAGTAAAAAGTTTGATATGGGTTCCGCAGTTGTCACTCCTTTTCTACGTGGCCAGGGTGTACACAAAATTGATGCTCTGATTATAAGCCACGGCGACAATGATCATATTGGCGGCTTATCGTCAGTCATTTCGCAATTTGAGATTACACAAGTTTATTCCAGTGTACCCGAACAAATTCAAGGAAGGTCTGTTACCCGATGTCAAGCGGGGCAGCGATGGAGCTGGGATGATATTGACTTTCGAATTTTATCGCCGCTGGAAAACAGAACTTAACTCGCTATATATTGGCCTCCGTAA
>CAZGQY010000266.1:0-4403 GCA_964528035.1 uncultured Methylococcaceae bacterium
TTCAGTTTATCCTTTGACGAAAATTGGCGATAGATGGGGTTTGCCGGAGTTTTACCTAACGGCTACAAATGGGATTCAGTTTAAGTAATTATGGAGAGAAAGGATATGATACTTAATGCAAAGTTAAAAATGGCGGATACCGGCTACGATCTAGAATATGATAAAAACTATACTGTTTCTTTAGAGGTCAATGAAGACCTATTGGATAACGGCATTCCTTGTGATTTTTCTGGTTGGAATGAAGAAGCAAGGCTGAAAAATAATTTTAAACATAAACTGTTTAAATTTTTCAGCCGAATGCGATCAGCGAATATATTTAGCTTGATAGGTGTGCTTGATGGGAAAAAGTTTGATCTAGGAGAGGTGTGGACCAATGCTGGAAAAGACAGTTTTGTGTTATCACTCTCGAAGCAATTTCCCAATGAAAAAGTCAGCGGTCGATTGTTTGTGTATTTGAATGATGTGCCAGGATTTTACGGCAATAACGAAGGTTCTTATAAAATTACAGGTAATGAGGACTGTTCTTCGTAATTTTGTAGTCATTTCGGCAAGAGCATTTCCCGGGTTAGTCAGAAATTATCTGTGTTGATTCAAACCGGAAGGTATATAGACTTAATCTTCTTTAATCTTATTGGAGATATGTACTGAGACCAAACCCGCCACCAGGATGGCAATATAAAACTGAGCAAAGATTGCCTCGATATAGACTACCGACCTGGCTGTTGCTGTTATAGGAACAATATCGCCATAACCCAGCGTTGTCAGCGTCACAAAACTGAAGTATACAAAGTCGTGTAGGTGTAACTGTTTGGTTGAAGATAAATTTCCTTCAAAAGAGCCTGGCATTGAAGTATTTAAAAAGTAATAAACTAAAGACCAGAGAATGCCTGCCAAGAGATATACGCATACAGTTCCGGCGAGATTATGCAAACTGATTTTATCTGAATAAATAATCTGGTTTAGCGCGGTAAAGATGATCAGAAGAATAAACAGAAAGTCACAGAGCGTTGATAAATATAAATAGAAGTTACTGTCTTTGTGAAATGCCAATGTATTTAAAGTAATACCTGCAATGACAAGTAGCAGTCCAATTGTTCTCCATTTTTTATCCTGATTCAATCCGAGAATCAAGAAAATAAGTATTACCGAAAATGACAAGCGCCCAATAATGGGGAATTTCATTCCGAATGCGTCAGTTATTAGTGGCAATGAAACCAACAAAAATAACAAAGCAAACAGCAAATAGAAGAAGTTATTTTGTCTAAGTTTTAATGATGATTCATTCACAATTTTAGTTTCAGAGTAATAGCGTTATTGAGATAATTGTGGCAAACGACGTCTTGTGTTTTTCGTGTTAACGGAAAATATTTTGTATCTTAAACTTTTATTTAGCGACTAAGAAATAGAATAAGACAAAGTTGCAGAGAAATAACAATGCCGAAATAGTCTGCCAGAAAACCAGTGGGTTGCGCTCGATCAGTGGAATGCTTTCATTGATGCTTAAAAATTTCGGATTGGGTGTAGACAGGTCGTGGATAAATTCTGAGATTTGGTCGTAACGGGTCGCTGGGTTGAGGTTGGTGGCTTTTTTTAGGGTCTCGTCGATCCAGATTGGAACCATAGTATTACAATGGAAGCTGGGGATATAATTAAGTTTTGCAAGGTTGCTTTTATTTGGTTTTTCCGGCATATCCCGGCCGAAGGGAAGGGCTCCATTGATCATTTCGTAGGTAATCACACCGAGAGAATAGATCTCTGACTTAATCGAGCCGCGCAGACCGAGGTGATATTCCGGTGCTGTGTAATTTAGCGTACCCAATACATTTTCATTGTGATCGTCCGGGTGCATTTCTGCGACACCAGATATCTTCACCGAACCAAAGTCAATGATTTTAATGTTGCCGTTCGCATCGAACATGATGTTTTCCGGTTTTAGATCCTGGTGAAGCATTTCCATTCGATGAAAAGAGCGTAAACCACGGGCGATTTGTTCGATGATCTTCCTCGTATCGCGAATATAAGGTTTGGGATTATTTTCGATCCAGTCTCTCAGTGTACCGCCAGGCAGGTATTCGGTTACATAGTAGATACAAGTTTTTTTCCGTTCAGCGCCCAGCACCGAAATGACATTATCGTGACTGATGCGACGTGCGACCCACTCTTCATAAAGAAAGTGTTCGATATATTGGGTGTCATCTTCAAAGAGTATCGAAGGTGTTTTCAAAATAACTGTTTGTTTATTTAGGGTATCAAATGCGCGATAAATCTGGGTGCGCTTGCTGGCGTGCAGTTCCTCTTCGATTCTGTAGCCGTCAAGAATATTGCCGGGCTCCAGTGGCGGTGGAAAGGGAAGGTTGGCACTGCGACTTATGACTTCGTCTTCTTCTTCCAGTGGTAATTTGTCGATACGTATAATTTGACAGGTGAGATTATCGTCACTATGGTTGTCTTTGGCTGATTCTACGATTGTTTTTGCGATCAGGTTAAGGTCTTTATCCTCGGCGAGGAATGCCCTCAATTGCTTGTGATCAACAAAATCATGAAGTCCGTCAGTGCTCATAAAGAAGATATCACCCACTTCCATGGGTATTGCTTTGTAGTCAACCTCCAGGTGCGATTCGATACCCATGGCTCGGTTTAGATAGCATTTGTCGGCAGAAACAGTGACTCGGTGGTCCCGGGTCAGCTGTTCCAGGTTACCGTGGTGTATTCGATAGATGCGGCTGTCGCCAACGTGAAAAATATACGCAGTTGTGGATTTCATTACCAGCACGCTCAGGGTGCTCACCATACCTTTATAGGAACCATGCTGAGTTTGGCCCTGGGTATAAAGCCATGAATTGGTAGCCGATAAAATTTTCTGCCCAGCCTGTTTAACTGACCATGAATCCGGAGTGCTGTAATAATCGGCGAGAAAACTCTTAATGCAACAGTGACTGGCCTCCTTACCCGCTTCGCTGCCACTCATCCCGTCAGCAATTGCGGCACTTATGCCCTTATGAACCTGTTGTTGGGGACTTTGAGGAAATGTGATGCCGTAGCAATCTTCATTCTTATCTTTTATTCCGGAAACACTATAGGCGCCGGTACTGATTTGGATATTTGCCATATTAATAGAGGTTGTGGAGTGCCAGTACAGAAAGCTCTGGCTAACGCTTGAGGTTAGATCGGTCTCTTGGCGGGGTCACAAATTGTGCGATGCACCAAAATAGCTCAATATTTTTAAGGAATGTCTCCTTAAGACAGTGCCTTTGACCGAGAAATACCTAATTAATCGATTGTATATGCTATGTATCACTGTGGCAAATAAGCTCGCATCTAACTGGGTTGCTCAGCGGCTTTTGGGTACAAGTTATTGATAATATGAATATTGTCGTGGGATACGATAGTTGTATAGACCTTAGAAATTAATAGAGGTAGAAAATATTTATTCGGGTTGTGTTGAGATGTTGTTTTTTAATATGGCACTATATTTGCTTCATCATATCGAGTACAAATTTAATATACCAGGTGACGAAGTTTAAGTTAATCGGCTATTTAATATTCATTGGTGAAGTGTGACAAACAATTCGAATTTCCAGGAACTTGTGACAATGGCGCATGCGCAGTCACAGCCGCAATGTCTATTGTTTGTTTTTACTCGGTCTGATTTGCCGGAAGATTGCAACGAAACTGAAATAGAACGTTTTAATGCTGGGATTGGTGGTCATTTGATTCCAGTCATTTGTGTGGATAAATCTTTGGATCAAATCAGTAATTTTACTGATTTGGTGGAAGAGTCCAAAAATACAGACCAGGATTGGAAAATTGTTTTTGTTGCTGCACTCTCTGGAACGGCAGGTATTTTGCCTACCGCAGCACTTATTGAACAGGCGCTAAATAGCATGGTTGAATCGATACAGCAGGGCTTGATTACAAATTATATTGCCTTTGACAGGGAAGGACAGGTTGTTCAATTCCAATGAGTGACTCAGTTGTAATATAAAAATTCAATAAGTCTATGAAACCCGTTGCCTCGCTTAGATTTAAAAAATTTTCGATAATCAAAATTAACTTTCAACAATAGCTCGGAGCTTTTATGAGCCATTTTTTAGATCGATTACAATTTTTCAAAAAAACCCAGGAAACTTTTTCTGATAAGCATGGTGAGCTATCCAATGAGGATCGAAGCTGGGAAAATTCTTATCGCCAGCGTTGGCAGCACGACAAAGTTATTCGCTCGACTCACGGTGTAAATTGTACCGGTTCGTGCAGTTGGAAGATCTATGTCAAAAATGGTTTGGTGACCTGGGAAGTACAGCAAACTGACTATCCACGTACCCGGCCTGACCTGCCTAACCATGAACCACGTGGCTGCCCACGGGGTGCGAGTTATTCCTGGTATCTATATAGTGCGAACCGGT
>CAZGQY010000267.1:0-4393 GCA_964528035.1 uncultured Methylococcaceae bacterium
TTGCCAGTTCTTTTAAGACAATTTGCTGAGTGAGTAGTATGATTGCGATCAGGTGATAGTATAAATCGTAATAAGCCAGGCCTAAAAATGCCCCGCCTGTTGCATAGGCAATAAGACTTACATATATATTGCGTGACAGGGTATTTGCCCATTGTAAATCGGGTCGGCCAGCGGTTTGTTTTAGCGTAGTATTGGCGATACGAAATGTAAGAGCGCCGAGGATCAGATACAAAATCAAACCCACAAAGCCGTGCTCACCCAGTACTTCAAAATATATACTATGGGCATCATGGACGTCTGTAGGGTTGGGTGCATACACAGCGAAAGTTTCAGCAGACCAATGTTCTAAACCACCCGCAGTAATTCGATCTTTCGCTATATTGACCGCGACATACCAGGCATTAATACGCCCCATTGCCGATCCATCCTGCTCATAAGTTTGTATGGTTCCCATGCGGTCATGCCAGCTTTTTGGCATAAATACAAATAAAAGCGATGCGAATAGAATTCCGACAATGCCGGTAATAAATTTTTGCCTGGATTTTAACCAGAAATATGCGAGCATTGCCAGGAAAGCCAATAAGGCACCTCTGGACTGGGAACCAATAGAGGAAATTGCCATTAATGTCATTGAACCCAATAGCCCTCGTTTTATCCATATATTCTTTGTTTCCGTGCGAAGATAGTTGGCTAGAGGAATCAACATAAGCAGGGCAAGAGCCAGTTCGTTATTTCCTTCCACAAATGATTCTGGAGGCCCCCACACGATAAAGGAGCCCCCTGTTGCCAAGGTAAATGCTCCGCCTTTTGTACCAAAATATCCCAATGAAACAACAATCACCCAGATTAATTGATTTATCCGTTCCTTTGTGTTGATTAACATCAAGGTTAGAAAGGTCATAAATAAGATTTTATATATCCGCTTCAACGATATATATGCGTCTTGAGGGAACAAGGCAAATACTGTGGATACAGCCATCCACCCAGCAAACAGGAGTAGAATAATTGTAATCGGTGTGATGGGTAGTCGTTTGGGTTCTGACGATATAGCGATGCTTATAATCGTAAGAATCGCCACGAACGCGGCGAATGGCATGGAATAGGCAAAGCCCCATGCCATTCGGTGAGGATTCATATAACTAATCCAACACCACATTAATATACCGATATGGGGCCGTTTTAGAATGAACGGCGCAGATCCGAAAATGACAAGTGTAATTACAAGATCTCTCATTTATTCGATCTATGCTGGCGATAAAGTTAATATGAATCCGATACAATACTATTTATTCATGTGATTGGTATAGATTAATCACTGGCCACGGATTCGGTGAATCAGTTGATACTGTATTCTTCGGGTTACAAGATTGATTGCTGAATAATTATTTGTTCTGGCAACGGATTTAATTCTAGCACAACGAATTTTGATTATGGGGCTTTGATGATAGTCGGACAGCTTTGTAGAACGATATTGGTCATTCTGATTCTGATACTACAGCAAACAGTGTCATATGCGGATTCAAATGTGGCCGTTGATTCTTCATCCAGGTTGACAAACGACGCCTGTAATAAATCAAAAATTAATCCTCATACGAATAAAAATAAATCGATAAGTTTAAGCGATTGTTCCGATTGCCATGGATCGGTTGGCGGTGCACAAAAATCTCAGATTAATGCAGAAAAATTGTCGCAACCTGTTTCACAAAAGGAGGCTTCTGATCGACCATCTGTCTCTCCGATCCGAATATCGAAACAGAGTGTGACTGGAAAGTCTTCTTTATTACTGACGAAAATAGATGAAAAAACGCCAGTGAGCTTGACGATTAAAAATCGGTCGATGCATCAACAGACCAGTGTTCCCCTGTCGTTCGGTCAGGTCTTTGTTCCAAAATGGATTAAATCCGGACGTGTAATCCAAGGTCGTATTGTGGAAACAGGCCAAATGCTTGTCATACAAACAGACAGAAAAGCGACGCACAGCGATGGTTCTTTACGTCATGCGGTCTTAACGACGGTACTACCGAATCTGAATGCGAATCAAAAAGTGACTCTGGAGTTAACGCCTGGATCTGGGTCGGGTGTGACGTCCGCGATTAATTTAGTGGATTTTTTAGCGACCGGATACGATGCTGAGGTGCGCTTAAACCTGGGTGGAACGGTGTACGTGTCTTCTGCCAGATCCTTGCTTAAAAAAGGCCCGGGCAAGGTCTGGTTGAGTGGAAACCAGGCGACAGAATGGCTGGTTCATGACGATAAAGGAGTCAGAGACAGCAACGGCAATCCGCATCCGCATTTAATGGTGCGGTTTGCGATTCGAGCGTATGCGAGCGGTGGACAAATAATCAACATTCTTACTGATATTAGTATTGAAAACAATTGGACCTATGTACCCGGACCGACGAATCAAAGCTACGATGTCGCGATTACAATTAATGGCAGGCAGGTGTATAGCAAGAGCAAACTGTCGCATTTTCATCACGCCCGCTGGCATAAAAAGTTTTGGAGTGCCGGAAAGCCCCCAGTCCATATCGTGCATGATCCGCATCAACTGATGGCGACGGCAGCGGTATCGAATTATGACCCGAATCTTGTGTATAACATGGATACTAATCGCTTACAGGACTATGTGGGCTTTACAGTGGAGCCGATGGGTATCGGATTGGCAGAGAAAAACATGTCGGATACCGGGGCGCACATTGATATAGGGTTATTGCCGCGCTGGGCGGCGATGTGGTTATTGAGTCAGGATTATTGGGCGAAGAAAGCCACGATCGACCAAGGCAGTGCAGGCGGTTCCTGGTCGATACATTATCGAGACCGGAATACAGATTTACCGGTGTCTTTGGACGATTACCCATATGTGTGTTCTGCGAACTGGTGCGACAATGGTGATACGGTGAACCCTTCGACGGCCAAATCGGAAGCGGCGGCAGCTTGTTTAGGGTGTGCTAATCCATTTACACATGACAAAGCGCATCAACCCTCGTTTGCGTATTTGCCCTATTTGATCACGGGAGAATACTACCTGTTGGAAGAGCTACAATTCTGGGCGAATTACAATATGTTGGATACAAATCCGGGGTATCGAGGCTTTGATAAAGGTACTTTTAGCGGTCAGGTGCGTGGTCAGGCCTGGTCTATACGAGAATTGGCACGGGCAGCATACATTACGCCGGATGCACATCCGTTGAAAGCTTATTTTGTTAGCAAGGTTGAGAATAATATCAGTCGGTATAGAAATAAGTATATAACAGTCCAATCCAATAATTATGGAGCACTGGACTCGTATGATCATCCGATACTGGCACCCTGGATGGATGATTTTTTCACGTCAGCGCTGGGTGTTGTCCATGAGCTTGGTTTTACCCACGTGAAGCCGGTGTTGGAATGGAAGGTCAGGTTTCCCGTACAGAGGATGGGATTTGGCAGCGAAAATCCGGATGATTTTTGTTGGACCAAGGCGGCATCCTATCATTTGCTGTACGACGATTCTGGCGGAGTATTTGCGACGATCAAGGAGTTATTTGATTATAACAATGGCCGGGAGTTTACAGCAGAAGCTGTGTGCGGAAGTAGTGGCTATATTGACGGTTATGCCGATCAGCCCACTGGTTATCCATCGAACCTGCAGCCAGCGCTGGCGATTGCGAAGGATACCGGGATACCTGGAGCGTCTCAGGCCTGGGCGCGATTTGAGAATCGATCTGTCAAACCGGATTATTCAGGGTATCCAAATTTTGCAGTTGTTCCAAGAAGGCTGTTAGGGACTAGAAGTCGCCACCTGGCAAAGTAGTGTCGATGCTGTTTGGGCTTGTTAATATGTCGATGTATGCTCAATAAAACTCTGTCGAAGGGATGCTAAGGAACGAGGATTCAATAATATACGAATTTTGACTGGTCTTATTGTCCGTCTTCTGCGTTGTAGCAACAGTTGCGTAGGCCTGCTATGCGCCTGTTGCTACGCCTTGAAGACAAACAATAATCCTGCGTCAATCTTTCGCATATTATTAAAACCTCGCTCCTAAGGAACCGGATTAGTTGCGGCACTTTACGAATTTTTCAAAGAGGAAGGCGATTTGTTTGTTATTCGAGTCAACGGAACAATAAATTCGCAGCAATAATTATCTGGATGTGTTTATGTGTCTTGAATGATCGGTATCTTTCATTGTAAACGCTGATTCTATCCACAATCGATCCATACTATGTCGAATTTACAAATCGAAAGCGTTGCCGTATATCCGCTGGATGTCCCCTTATTGGCACCGTTTACTATTGCATCGGCGCAATTGACACATGTCAATAATATAGTGATCGAGATTCGACTTGGAAATGGTATTCGTGGTTTTGGCAGATCGGAAGAGCGTCGTGTAGGGAAAGAGTGTAGATCTCGGTG
>CAZGQY010000268.1:0-4281 GCA_964528035.1 uncultured Methylococcaceae bacterium
GCAATAAACCATGAAAACATACATCGTCCTATTCAGAGGGATTAACGTCGGCGGTAATAATATACTGCCGATGAAGGAGCTAGTGACGCTGCTTGAAGCGCATGGCTATCAAAATGTAAAAACGTATATTCAAAGTGGCAATGTAGTGCTTCAAAGCAATAAAGCTTCATCATCTGAAATAGCAACACTCGTTGCCGACAAATATGAATTTATACCGGAAGTGCTGGTGCTGGATAAATCAGCGTTTGATGCCGCGATAAAACAGAATCCATTCCATCCCTCAGAAGGCAAACAGGCGCACTTTTATTTTTGCAGCAAAAACCCGAAATTAAACGCTGAGAAGCTAGACAAATATATCAGCCGCTCGGAACAGTATGAATTAAAGGGCAAGGTATTCTATTTGTTCGCCCCGGATGGGATCGGGCGTTCCAAGCTGGTGGCAAACATTGAGTCGTGTCTGGGTGTGCCTGCAACGGGCAGAAACCTTAATACCGTTAATAAGCTTAGTGAGATGGTAAATAGTCACGACGGTTAGAAATATCATGGGACAGAGGGATAAGGTTCGATTGAGCCTCTTGATCGTTCATTTCTATTCGCTGGAAGCCGTGGTCTGAGTCTTAGTATTTCGATAGCAGCCAGCCTCAAATGGCTGTAGAGTTCCAGAAGCAGACGCTAGCTATTGTAATGGTGGCTAACAGGCTGTCGTAATAACTGATGGACACTTGAATTTTATAAGCCCCTTAGATTTCATTTTGAGGAACATGGCGTGAGTAGTCGAGATGATTTGCTTAGAAGTTACGAGTCAGGAAATTTCCTGGAAACCGTATATGCCTGCCTAGGGCCTGATCCGGATGAACGTAGCGACCTTGGCACGGAATTGGTAACTTTGCACAACGACGGGGAAATAGATGTCGTAGGTGCTTTCGAATCACTGAGCAATAATTCGCCGAATGGGCCAAACTTTTTTCTGACACGGCATGTTTTTGAAAAAGCTTTACCAGATATTAACTCCCCAGTGCTGCCCGTCATGCGTTGCATTCTACGGCTATATCGTCAAGCTGGTCAGGATTTTGCCGCCGGAACGATAATAGAAGGTTATGTTGAATTTTGCGCTAAACAAACTTCTCGCCCCCATGACGCGCTGGCTGAGATTGAAGCTTACCCTAGTGAATTCGCAGGCCTGCTCACCGCAACACTTTCAGCAGGATTTCGCATCGATAAGCCGCACTTCTTAAACCAAGCATTACGTCTTTGCGAAGGCCAGAATGTTGAATTAAGCAGGGGTGCGGTATTATCACTTGGTAACCTTAATTTATCTGGGGATACTTTGATGCCTGAAGATGCCATTGTTGCGCTTGAACGAATTGCCGCCAAGGAGACGGATGACCTGCTTCTTGCGAACCTTGTAAAATCTGCATTTGCGCTATTACAGCAAAATATGGATCAAGAACAACGCCTCAGCGCACTTATCACAGCTGCCTTATCAAAGGGTGATGAATATACACTGTATGCCGCATCCGAAATATTTGGCTTTCATACCTCTGAACTTCCTGAGGCGCTTCTTGACGTATTACTTATTCATTTAGCGAGAGTCATGGCAACAAACAAGGGGAGTTTGGACAATATTGATTATGGTATTTCGCATTTATTGAAAAATGATTTCTCCCACAAAGCGATAAAATTTCTTGAGGACTATCTGCTCGCACACCCAGATGAATTGGCAATGAATGTATTTGACAATGCTGCCAGAGAGATTCTCGGCAACAAGGCTCTTATTAGCAAAGTTCTTACTCGATGGTTTTTACGCGGAGAAAGGGTGCTGGGTGATAGCATCTACTGGATCGTCAGCCACAATCAAGATGACCTACCGCTGGAAACTGACCCATCAGAACTACCCTCGACCGAAGCAGAACATTTATTTTTCTTAGCCAGAAAGACTATTGGCTACCTTTTTATGCAACAAATTTGCGCTGCATCTCTTCTAATTTCACTTATGCGACATGCAAAGAATGACGAAACGTTGACGACACTCGGATCGTTGCTATTTGACCCTCTGCTCCTCAATTACACTGGAAAAACTCGAGAGTACGTAGAGCAGCAATCTGCGATTGAAAGCGGAAAAGTAAAAGCAACTCTGTGTAGGACACTAAAAGCTGTAGATAATTATCTAGTCGACCTGCAATCGGTTGGCAATCTTGCTGCCTTGTATCCTAGCGAAGCTCAACGAGAAGCATATCATCGGTATTTCTCACGATCCATGGCAGAGTCCATGGAAGATGCTCAATCACAATCGGCAATCCTACAATTAGTCTCGAAAAGCGTACTGCTTTATGGGAGAGCTTCAATCAATTATGTTTACAGGGCAGATGGACAATCTCATCGAACGGAAACCCCTTTGCATTTACATGGTGTTGAAATGGAATTCCCTCGAATGGAGAATCTAGATCCATTCGGACTGAATTATATGTTGCGAATTTTTAGAAACGAACGGCTCAGCACATGAAGCTTATTCTCAAGCAATATCTATCGTCTCTGCGCGAGCGAGATGAGCTTGATGCAGTCCTTCCAGACCTTCTGAGCCAACTTGGCTTGAACGTCTATTCGCGTCCGGGTAGAGGGACGCGCCAGGATGGTGTCGATGTTGGTGCAGTAGGAAGCTTAGATGGTGGCCAAGAAAAGGTTTACCTCTTCTCAATAAAGCCTGGTGATTTGACACGTAGGGACTGGCTTAATGAATCACCTCAGTCTCTGTACCCGTCCCTTACAGAAATTCTTTACGCATACATTCCTAATCGCCTTCCAGCTGAACATCGCGGAAAGAATATTGTGATTTGTATTGCTATTGGAGGCGAAGTTCAAGAGCAAATTCGTCCGCAACTTGAAGGCTTCATTGCACAGCAAACAACGGCCAATATTACGTTCGAAGAATGGAACGGCGATAAGCTCGCTTCGTATATTCAATCCAGCTTTCTTCGGGAAGATTTGCTTCCAGAGCATGCACGCTCACGCCTTCGTAAATCACTGGCTCTACTTGATGAGCCTGAAGCGTCATATCGTCATTTTGCAGCACTCATAAAATCTCTGTCTGCTGCCAACGACCAAAAAGATTCAGAACGAATTACAGCAATCAGACAAATGAGTATCTGCCTATGGATATTACTTGCGTGGGCGCGTGAGGCAGAAAATATGGAGGCTGCTTACTTATCAAGTGAGCTGGCTCAGCTTCATGGGTGGAATATAGTAAAACAGCATGTAGGTCAGAATGGGAAAGTAGCGCAAGCTGTCAATAATGCATTCCTTTCTATTTTTTCAGCGTATCAGCAAATATGTAGTGAGTTTCTTTCCACCAATATTTTGCCCCATGCCGATAAAAGGCATGCTATTTCAAGTGCTATTCGTTCTTCAAACAGCCTTGATGTCAACTTGAAACTTTTCGATTTGCTTGGAAGGCTAGGCTTGGCAGGCATCTGGGCCTATTGGGGAGCCCGCAGATGTTCTGATGAGGAATCAGAAGCAAAGCAGAAGATGTTGCAAGAAGTCGAAATGTACGCAACATGTGTAAAGACACTTATAACAAACAATCCAATTTTATTTCTGCCGGCAAAAGACGATCAGGCAATTGACATATCAATTGCTTTATCGCTACTGGCCATGAATGCAAAAAATTCTGACGACATCCGAACTTGGCTTGGAGAAATGATTCATCGCGCCAGCTTTGCATATCAAGTACATGGTCATTATCCAAGCATTCTAAATACCTATAGTGATTTGTTGTCACACCCAAAATCTGGTGACAACAAATATCGTGAAAGCAAAACAGAAGCAAGTATTCTCTACCCAACAATAGCAATATGGTCAGCCCTTCTGAGCGATTCAGAAACATTCCAAAAAGTAGCGGAATTTAAGCAAGAACATTTACAACACTGCAATTTTCAATTCTGGTATCCAGATAACAGTTCAGAGGAAAATTTTTATACGAACAAGGATGCTCACGGTGCTGTTTTATCTCACGTATGCGTTGATAGGCAGGAGAATGAATTTCTTACGCAAGCCTTTGGAGAATGTGATAAATCGCCACAATTCAAAGAATTGTCAGCAATCAAACTCGGATGGTGGCCGCTGATTGTTATTGCTTGTCGACATTACCGACTACCTATGCCGCTACATTTGCTTGAGGGGCTTCGAGGGAAAAATAGAGACGGGGAAGATCGACAGTAATATTTAGTTACAGTTTTATTCAAGATTTTTTGCCACATAACCGTAACTTCTTTCACCCGCTTT
>CAZGQY010000269.1:0-4200 GCA_964528035.1 uncultured Methylococcaceae bacterium
TTTAATTCAACGCCTTTAATAAATATATTTATTTTACATCTCTGATTAGATTCATTTTGCTCAGCGTACCACTCACCAATTTCATAATATAATTACCCAAACCAGCTAAAACCTGTTTATTCTGTATTCCTCGATTGTCAGGACACGGTATTTTTGTGAAGCCAACGCACACCGTCATCCAGCGTCTCTTTTTTCCAGAACGGGGCGGTTGATTTTAATTCTTCCATAATGAACCGATTAGCGTCATATGCAGCACCCCGATGAGCCGACCATACAGCGACCAGTACAATCGGGTCGTGGGGCCTCAGATTTCCAGCTCTGTGAATCACCATTGCGTCAAGAATTGACCACTTGTTCATTGCAGTCATTACAATTTGCTGCAGGTATTTCTCAGTCATACCAGGATAATATTCCAGGGTCATTCCAACGACATTTTCATTCTCATTGAAATCCCGCATTGTACCGATAAAAACCGAAGTTGCCCCATACTTACCCACCAGATTCTGTGAATTGTTTTGATATTGATCCAACTCCTTCCACGGATCGAGATCATTTTCTCGAACTTCAATTTTCATCGCCCACCCCCCGTAACAGGTGGAAAAAAAGCCACTTCGTCACCATCATTGACCAACGAATCTGCACTCACATAACTCATATTAACAGCGAACAAAACTGAATCTGGTAAAGATTTTCCTTCACCTACAGCCCCCCAAACATCCCGAACCGTCAACATTCCGTCAGCAGCTATAGATTTTTGAGTAAAGCCCATTTGCTCACCTAAACTGGCAAAACATCGAACCTGAATCGTCATAGTATTTGTTTTTTCTTTAATTTCCA
Organism: uncultured Methylococcaceae bacterium; assembly: GCA_964528035.1. Taxonomy (GTDB): domain Bacteria; phylum Pseudomonadota; class Gammaproteobacteria; order Methylococcales; family UBA1147; genus CAZGQY01. The sequence continues at coordinate 838 of CAZGQY010000269.1, forward strand.
AATATTTAGCAACCTAAAAACCTATATCTTTTGTAGTCCATCAGAATACCACAATCTTTAACCTGGTTTTAATCGCCATATCAAAATAGAAAAGATTTATTCAGCGGCAATAATATGCCACCTCTGTACATTCGAAAAGTCTCACTAACAGAAAAATATTTTTATATATCAATATTTTTCAATTACTTAGATTTTTTTAAACGCATAAACTAATTTGGCCCTCGTCTTGCATTCAATAATTCAAACATTTCGATATGATAAAAACAATCTACTGGAGAGAATATGTCCCGTTACGCTGTATTCGCACTTCTCGGCATCACTATCATATGGGCTGGTTTTGGACTGCTTGAATCCGATCAACCCAGTTTTTTGATTAATCTGCCCGGATTGGTCATAGTTTTAGGCGGAACCATTCTCACAACGATTTTGAGTCAGTCATTCGACAAGGTCCATGCTCTTATTCGAAAGCTACCTCATATTGTAAAAGAATCTTCCGTTAATGCCTGGGATGATTGTGAAACGCTCCTGCAGATCGCAGACTGGTATCGTCGAGGAAATATTCGAGTTGCAGATCGCATGGTCGACACCATTGAAGAACCGATATTAAATTATGGTGCCGAATTGATTCTGGATCGCAATAACAAAAACGACATCATCCGTCTGTTACGCTGGCGAATAGGATCGTTGCATGACTGTGATACTGCTGAAATTCAGATTGTTCGAACAATGGCCACTTTTGCCCCTGCATTCGGAATGTTAGGCACTTTGTTTGGATTGGTAAAAATGCTCTACGGCCTTGGCGATTCAGGGCTCTCTGAAATTGGACTGACAATGGGCTTTGCAATGACCACAACAGTCTACGGACTGATCGCAGCAAACCTCATATTTAAGCCGCTGATCATACGAATGGAACGACGGGCAAAACACAAACTGGTTTGGTTAAACGTACAATATGAAGCCATTATGATGGTCTTTGATAAACGTCATCCCATTATCATTCGCGAATACATTGAAGCCTTTCTTGGCAAACCTGAGACAATTTCAGATATCGACGCACGCCATAACCATTTGGCAGAACCCAGTAAGTGATTCGCCATGTATCAAACTGACTCCCAACTTGACCTCACGCGACTGGAGTCACTCGACAATCCACAACCATCGGCAGACCCCTGGGCTTCGGCAGATACCGAAACCCAACTTGATTCAGAAAACTGGTTGTTGGGTTATGTCGACGTATTAACTTTAATGCTCACCCTGGTAGTACTGCTGCTGGCACTACACCAGGTTGAAAAAAATCAACCGTCAACAAAGAAAAATAAAACGCCTCATTTCGTCATTACTGCATCAAAACCCGCAAATAAAGCCGATTCCACCAGTAAATCGAAATTTAAACAAAATAAACAGTATTCATCAAATAAAGCTAAGCTACTTGCAGAATCTCCTAAACTAAAACCGCTTGTTGCAACTAATTTAATAAATAAATTAAACAAAAATACCGCTGAATCAATAATCCGCGCATCAACGACAAACAGCGTCCCTACTCTGGTCATTCAATCGAACACCGCTGAGCCATCATTACTCACCGGGGTTTTGGAAGCAATAGATTTTTCAATACCGACCGAAATTGGCATTGAGTCCAACGCATTTTTCGTTTCTGATACGGCTGATTTTCTCGCTTCATTGATAGCTCCATCACCACCCGCCAAAGAATCGACTGTTATCGTTGAGGAAAATATTTCCAAGGATCTGACAGCAACCTCGGTGGAACAATACAAGCAATTAATTGCCGCTACAAATATGAGTAGTTTCATTGACATTTCATCAGCCGAAAATTTAATCCGGTTGGAAGTCAACGAAAGCATATTGTTCGAAACCGGACGCACTGACCTGAAATCTCAGGGCAGATTGTTGTTGCAGGAACTGGCTGCAGTTTTCGAAAATCAACCCGGGAATATCCATGTAGAAGGTCATACCGATAACATTCCTATCGCCACCGACCAATTTCCCTCAAACTGGGAACTTTCCGCTAGCCGGGCCAGTTCGGTCGCACGATACCTGATAACAATAGACATCAGTCCGCAAAGACTAAGAGCGATTGGTTTTGCGGAAACCAGACCGCGCGCAAGTAACGATACAGTCGAAGGTCGATCAATGAACCGACGCGTATCGCTTGTCGTTTCACTCAACGATACTCTATCCTCAGATGATCAGGAAACCAAACGACTGCCCGAAAATAGACAGTCATCACAGCAGATAATTAATCCTATCGATTATACGGAGACATGACATCAGCAAGGATGATTTTCATTGCCGTCGACTCCGGATACCATAAACCTGAATGCGGATCTCGCCATTGAACCAGCAGTTGTCCCAGAGAACGGGTTTGACGTTTTTTCCAACCGTAACACCAAAGTACAATCGCTTTTATCCAACGACCCATAGTTTCGCCTAACGCTTGCAACATATCCGCTCTCCTTTGCCTGCCTGAACAGAAAATTTAATATTGACTTATAGACTAAGCATCTGGCTTTTAAATTTCTCTGTATAATTTCACATGCCCGAGGTGAATATTCACCATAGCGGTGTTATCCGACTTTTCAAGTCTCGATAAACTTAAGAAACGATAAGCTACAAATTGTTGATGTTTGGCCTTGTACAACCGGGTTGTGACAGCATAGCTTAGCAAATATGAATCAGACTCCTTTATAATCTATAACTTATGCCTAAACCTAAAACTGGATTACCAAACACCTCTATACCCACACACTATGAATCAATTGACGCACTTCAATAAATCCGGGGAAGCCCATATGGTGGACGTCGGAGACAAAACGATCACACCCAGAAAGGCGGTCACCGAGGGCTATATAGAAATGGCTCCGGAAACGCTGGCAATGATTACGGATGGTGTACACAAAAAAGGCGATGTTCTGGGGATTGCCAGAATCGCTGGTATCATGGCCAGTAAACGTACTGCAGACTTAATTCCACTGTGTCACCCAATACCCATCAGCCATGTCGAAATAGAATTGAATAGCGACAAAAAGCACCACAGAATCCGCTGCCAGGTTAGCGTCCATACAAGCGCTCAAACCGGTGTCGAAATGGAAGCTTTAACCGCGACTCAGATCACCCTTCTAACAATCTATGACATGTGCAAAGCCGTCGACCGGGGTATGACGATAGAATCTGTCCGGTTATTGGAAAAAGACGGTGGGAAATCGGGGCGATGGGTCAGAGGTTGAGAGAATAACTGATCTATATGCATTTGTAACCAATGTGTAACTGCTCGCCCCTCTATGGGTAACCTGTTCCGGAAGACGCCGTAAATACATCCTTGTAGGCTTGGATGCGGCTTCCCTG
>CAZGQY010000270.1:0-4095 GCA_964528035.1 uncultured Methylococcaceae bacterium
GGACAACCAACCTCGATGCATTAACGCAGGCAACAACGGATGCAGGTTATCCGTCTGCATTGAAAGCGGAATAAGACCATGAAACCCTCAGGGGATAATTTTTTTTTATGGCCCATCGCGATTTGTTGTCTACCGGGAGTTTTCGTATATTTCAGCCTGATTGGAACCGCCAGGATGGTGGGTTGGCTAAGCGATTGGCCCTTTTGGGTAATCGTCGGTTTGATTCTGACCGGTCTGGTTTATTTTAAGACGAATCAAAGTGATTGTGAAAAAGAAGAAAAAGAACCATAGCTGAACATCAAAACCAACCCATAATTCCAATCAATCGGAGTCATCCATGTGGACCAAAGCACTTAAAATAGAAGGCATGACCTGCCCAAGCTGTGCGGCCGGAATCGAAAAAACGCTGAACCAACTCAAAGGCGTTCAAATCAAAGTCTCTTATCCGGATGCAAAAGGAGAGCTTAAGGTCAGAGGCCATGCCAGTCTGGAATCATTAATCGGTAAAATCGAAGGAAAAGGCTACAAGGTCAGTGCACTCAACGACCATAAACCCGTCATTTCGGAGGTTGTGCCCATTAAAAAAGACGGCAGTGATCAGCTGCACGTTGCGATTATCGGCAGCGGTTCCGCGGCTTTTGCCTGCGGTCTTAGGGCCATTGAAGAAGGCGCCCGGGTCACCGTTATTGAACGAGGGCCGGTGATTGGCGGAACCTGTGTGAACGTAGGTTGTGTCCCTTCAAAAATCATGATCCGTTCGGCGCATCTTGCCCAGCATCAGAAATCCCATGCGTTTAACGGTCTCAAGAAACAGGCACCGGTGGTCAATCGAGCAGAGTTGGTAGCGCAACAACAGGCGCGTGTGGAAGAACTGCGAGCCGCTAAATACGAAGATATTTTGGAAGCGAAGTCAGAAATGACACTGGTTCAGGGGGATGCCCGCTTCGCCGATACCCATACCCTGATCGTTGATCAGGAACACGGCGACTACGTCGAGATTAAAGCCGATCGCTTCCTGATTGCCAGCGGTTCGTCACCGGCGATACCGCCGATTCCAGGACTCGCGGGAACACCCTACTGGACATCCACTGAAGCCTTGGTCGCCAAAAAGCTGCCAAAACATTTGATTGTCATCGGTGCGGGCATTATTGCCCTGGAATTGGCACAAGCCTTTCTGCGTCTGGGTTCTAAAGTCACGTTGTTGGCTCGGCACACACTGATGTACAGCGAAGACCCGGCCATCGGTGCCGAATTGCAAAAAGTGATGGAAGCGGAAGGCATGCGTATCCTGACGCACACTCAGGCCGAAGCCATCCAATACAAGAAAGGCCTGTTGTCTTCGGGGAAATTTATCGTAAACACTAAACATGGTGCCCTCAAGGGCGATCATTTGCTGATGGCCACCGGCCGTCCGCCGAATACTGAATCGCTGGCTCTGGACAAAGTCGGCGTCAAAACTGATCAATCGGGTGCAATCCAGGTGGGCGGACGAATGCAAAGCAGTGTGGAACACATTTATGCCGCCGGTGACTGTACCAGCCAGCCGCAGTTTGTGTATGTCGCGGCCGCTGCGGGTATCCGGGCAGCAATAAACATGACCGGCGGTGAGGCCTCGCTGGACCTTTCGGCGATGCCCGCAGTGATGTTTACCGATCCACAAATGGCGACGGTAGGCCTTAGCGAGGCCCAGGCCCATGCGCAGAATATCGAAACCGAGAGCCGTACTCTGACCCTGGATAACGTACCGCGCGCACTGGCAAACTTCGAAACACACGGGTTTATAAAACTGGTCGCGGAAAAGCAGACTGGCCGCATCCTCGGCGTCCAGATTGTCGCCGCGGAGGCGGGTGAAATGATCCAGACCGCCGTATTGGCAATCCGCAATCAAATGACCGTCGAGGAACTGGCCGGGCAACTGTTTCCTTATCTGACCCTGGTCGAAGGTCTCAAGCTTTGTGCCCAGACTTTCAATAAAGATGTTAAACAGCTTTCCTGCTGTGCGGGCTAATGATGACTGAAAATGGAATCGAATCACGTGATGAAACCTAGATCGATCAACGGTAAACCGCTAAGGCTTTCGATATTGGCCGAACAAACCGGATTGAGTGTTCATTGTATTCGGACATACACCGACCGGGGTCTGGTATCGGTCTGTGACCGAACCCGTGGGGGTTATCTCTTGTACCCCGATAGCGCAATCCCACGGCTGCAATTTATTCGGATCGCCCGGGAAGCCGATGTACCGGTCAGCGAACTGGTCAGGCTTTTTTCCGCAGGGGACAGAGATGACCCATTAGAAACCGCTCAATGCCTTGCGGACCTTGAACAATACATTCTGGAAAAACGGAACCAACTCAGCAATTTGGAACATCACCTGGCTCGAACATTGAGTCTGGGTATTCCGAGATGTCATTCATCCACTCCAGCAGAGGCAAAATAGTATGAAAGATAAAATCGGGCAGTTTTGCAGTGTGTTCGGCGCCATGATTGCTGCCGCCTGACCTTCAATAGAATGCAACCAAAGAGCATTAAAAAACCGACGCTCGATGATCTGGTCGAAATTCTCCGACCGGCCTTCCCAACACTCAATAAGAGTGAGCAGAAGGTTTCTTTGCAAATATACAGATTACTGTGCAAGGGGAGTCCTGTCACACAGCAAATGCTTGCCGAAAGCCTGCGAATACCCATAGCAACCATTCATGAAATGTTGAACCGGTGGTGGGGCATCCATTTTGATGATCAGGATCGGATCATTGCGTACTGGGGACTCACCATTCAGCCAACCCGGAATTGCTTTGAGATCGATGGACGAATCCTATACACCTGGTGCGCCTGGGATACTTTGTTTCTCCCGGAAATTCTGCAAATCCCAGCGCGAGTCGAATCTCTGTGTGCGACCACCCGCGCTCCTATACGCCTGAATTTAAGTCCGAGCCGTGTGGAAGAGTTTCAACCCAAGAACGCATTAATCTCCTTTATGACTCCGGAGGCCACTCGTGCTAAAGAAAATGTGGTGACTCACTTTTGTCATTTTGTCCACTTTTTTGAGTCGGAAAAAGCAGGCTTAGAGTGGACTGAACAGCATCCCGGTACTTTTCTGCTAACGATCAATGAAGCCCATCGTCTGGGACATAAAATCAATGCAATGCAGTACTCAGATATTTGAGTGCATTCGATATAAAGAAAATTTTTTATAGAGAATACTTTACGGAGACTATGATGGAATATTCAATTGCCAGTAAGATTTTATTTTTTTTGTTTTGGCCGGTTATCGTTTTGTTGATTTTTTATCTAAAGGATAGGGAAAAATTTAAAATGAAAATGAAGAGCCTATTGAATCGGCACTAAAAGCACGAATATAGAAGGGCAACCCAAAGGAATACGGCCCAACAGGAAATATTTAATGAAATGAACAAATGTGCCCGATCTTCCTCGTCAGATACAGAACCATCGCTGAATGATTTTGGAGAATTGCCTCCCGCATGCAGCGAAATGAGCATTCACTCAAAATTTTACTTGACTCCGTAGTGAAGTACGGAAGCTAGTATTAGAATCAAGAATAAACAGGTTGAATTTGTTTATTTTTGAGCACTCTTTCCAATAGCAATGGAGGATTTAAAATGTCCATGTTTTCGATTAAAGTACTGTTCATTGTGGGTGGAGTTATTTGCTGCGCACTGTTATTTGTGGGAATGAGCAATGACACCGAGCGTCATGATAGTGTCCGTAAGTGGCGCAAACGGATGAGGGTTGAACAGGCTGCACGAGCGAAGGAAAATAAAGCTGAAGAAACCTATCGGCAGCCAAAATAAAATTAGGCGTTCATTCGAACCAATGATGCAAAAATAATTCTTCGTCAAATTGCGGAGAAAGCGGTCGCACTGCGCTTTTTTGAGAAAGAAAGGATCAGTGTGGCTGCAAAACATGATGTTGTTTCGAAAATCTGCTAATCAGGTCGAAATAGCAAGCGTTCTATTGATTGGGCCTCTCGCCTTGCAGCGGAACGCATGAAAGAGGTTTTCGCAACAGATCAGGGATGGTTCGCACGGCTAAACGGTTCCCAATAAAAAGGCAATATAATACAATATAATACAA
>CAZGQY010000271.1:0-4054 GCA_964528035.1 uncultured Methylococcaceae bacterium
CGTATTCGGTGGTACCGGACCTGTGGGAATTGCCACAGGCGTCATTGCTTCTCTTGAGGGTGCCGAAGTGTCTTTGGTAGATCATCTGACCATCGATACCGCATTGGAAGCGGCAACTGACTATAACAACCTGTGTGGAGCAAATATGCGTGGAACTTATGCGAGTTCTGATGCGGATAAGGCACGTCTGGTATCCAATGCGGATATTGTGTTTTGCTGTGCAAAGGCGGGTATTCAGGTGTTGAATGCATCAGTTCTGGGTGATGCCAAAGAATTAAAGGTCGCCGGTGATGTGAACGCCGTTCCGCCGTTGGGGTTGGAAGGTTTGAAGCGCCACGATTTTGGTCGGGAGCTGGAATATGCGAGTGCTTCGAATGGTGCCGTTGGAATAGGTGCGTTAGCCATTGGTGACGTCAAGTATAAACTACAACATGTGTTGCTTGATGCTTTGGTTGAAGAAAATGAAACACCGTTGTTTATGGATTTTCGGGATGCTTTTAGTAAAGCTAGAGAATTGGTTTAGCGGTATGTGGCGCTACATGGATTAAAAACAATGTGATTTTTATTAATGCTATGTTATCAGTACTCTAGGCGCTAATGCTTGCTTATAAAATGGTCAAACTATCGAGTTTTTTTCTTAAGCTATTGAAAATTTCTGTTTGATCTCCTATGCTGCACGGTTGTGGTTGAACATCGCGGATAATCCACGGACGGGTCTGTAAATTTTTGATAGCGCTGAAAACGTCCATGCAGTCCCCGTGAATTATCTCAGCCATCGTTTCGAAGATTGTGTGTAATCGTTTGAATTATAGCCTTTCAGTACAGGGCTAAACGGTTCGCATTTATCCAGGAAATGATAGCAGCGCTCAACGTAATTTTATCATCGATCTGTGGTAAAGATTTAATCAGTCTTTACCTGGGTTTTAGTTAACTAATCTATTCGGGCTTAGTCATAAAATCCTGTGGGGTTTTAGTTATTAAGTCTGGGTCTATTGAGGGGGAGGGGAAGTTTACAATGAAAATTGGAATACCCAAAGAAGTATATAGTGGCGAGAAACGGGTAGCGACGACGCCCGAAGTTGCGGCAAGGCTGAGTAAGCTGGGCTACGATGTCGCAGTTGAAAAAGGTGCTGGCGAAGCCGCAAATTTTTCCGATGAAGCTTACAAAGAAGCGGGCGTGGAAATAGTCGATGACGCCAAAACATTGTGGAGTACATCAGATATAGTCGCAAAGGTGAGACCACCAGCGACCAAGAAGGATTCAGGCACGGACGAAGTCGCGCTTTTAAAAGACGGCGGGCATTTGATCAGTTTTATCTGGCCAGCCCAAAACGAGGACTTGATGTCTCGTATGGCTGCGAAAAATGTCACCGTATTGGCGATGGACAGTGTTCCGAGAATCTCCAGAGCTCAAAAGCTGGATGCACTCAGTTCTATGGCGAACATTGCCGGATATCGGGCGATTGTAGAGGCATCACAATATTTCGGGCGATTTTTTACCGGGCAGATTACTGCGGCTGGAAAAGTTCCACCTGCGAAAGTAATGGTCATCGGAGCCGGAGTTGCAGGGCTTTCCGCTATTGGTAGTGCAAAAGCAATGGGTGCGATCGTAAGAGCCTTCGATACCCGACCCGAAGTGAAAGAACAAATTGAAAGTATGGATGCGGAATTCCTCGAACTGGAATTCGAAGAAGACGGCAGCGGTGAAGGCGGCTACGCGAAAGTCATGAGTAAGGAATTTATCGAAGCGGAAATGGCGTTGTTCGCTGAACAGGCCAAAGAAGTCGATATTATCGTGACGACTGCTTTGATTCCAGGAAAACCGGCACCAAAATTAATTACCAAAGCCATGGTGGAATCCATGAAAGACGGTAGCGTGGTTGTCGATTTGGCTGCGGAACAGGGCGGTAACTGTGAATTGACCAAACCGGGTAAAGTGACCACGCGCTATGGCGTTACGATTATCGGTTATACCGACCTACCCAGTCGTTTACCAAACCAGTCCAGTCAGTTGTATGGTACCAATATTCGTCATTTGTTGACCGATATGACGCCGGAAAAAGACGGCCAGTTGGTGGTTGATTTTGAAGACGAAGTTGTTCGCGGTACCACTGTTATCAAGGGAGGAGAGATTACCTGGCCGCCACCGGCGCCTAAGTTATCTGCCGCGCCTGCAAAACCTGCAGAACCAACGCCGGTAGTAGCGGAACCCAAAAAACCCTTGCTTCCAGAGTGTGTGACGAAGAACCTGCCTTTGGTTTGTGGCGCTGCACTGTTTTGGCTTATTGGTTCCAGTGCACCTGCATCGTTCCTGTCTCATTTCACAGTTTTCGTCTTGGCCTGCTTTATCGGCTATATGGTGATCTGGAATGTGAGCGCATCCTTGCATACACCTCTCATGAGCGTCACCAACGCGATTAGTAGCATCATTGTGATCGGTGCCTTGATTCAGATATCAGCCCCTGGCTTTTTTATTACATTGCTCGCCGGGCTGGCGATTTTGATTACTGCAATCAATATAACCGGTGGCTTCGCTGTTACATGGCGAATGCTGCAGATGTTCAGAAAAGATTAAGGGGGGTTAAGCCATGTCAGATGGATTAGTAACAGTTTCATATATAGGCGCGACCATACTTTTTATTCTTGCGCTAGGGGGCCTGAGCAATCAGGAATCATCACGTAGAGGTAATCTCTACGGCATGATCGGCATGTCGATTGCTGTGATTGCGACAATCATGAGCGGTATTGTGACCTCATACGTGATCATATTGATTGCGATGGGTGCGGGTGGTGCGATTGGTTATATTTTGGCACAAAAGGTTGAAATGACCCAGATGCCGGAATTGGTCGCTATTCTTCACAGTCTGGTCGGTATGGCCGCTGTATTGGTGGGTTATGCCAACTTTATGGATCCGACTGCTGAATTTTCAGGGGCCGAAAAAACCATTCATGAAGTGGAGATATATATCGGCATTTTGATTGGCGCGATTACATTTTCCGGGTCGGTCGTCGCGTTTGGTAAGTTGAGCGGCAAGATTGGTGGTACACCGGTATTGCTACCTGGACGCCATTGGATGAATTTGGGTCTTTTAATTATCACAATTTGGGTATGTACCTGGTTTATCTCAAGTGCAGAAACCGGTGGTGGCACATTTCCGCTTCTTTTGATGACAGTAATCGCTTTGGCTTTTGGTGTGCACATGGTTATGGCCATTGGCGGCGCAGATATGCCGGTTGTCGTTTCCATGCTCAACAGTTATTCCGGCTGGGCAGCATCGGCGACGGGTTTCATGTTATCAAATGACCTGTTGATCGTGACCGGTGCCCTTGTGGGTAGTAGTGGTGCAATTCTGAGCTTTATTATGTGCCGAGCGATGAATCGTAAGTTTGTTGCGGTTATTGCGGGCGGATTTGGTACCGATTCGGCCTCATCCGGAGGTGGTGAGGCGATGGAAATCACCGGTGAAGTGACTTCTATCGAGGCAGATGAAACCGCAGAATTGCTTGCCAACGCTAAAGAAGTCATGTTTATTCCAGGATATGGAATGGCTGTGGCTCAGGCTCAGCATACCGTGAATGAAATCACCAAAGCTTTACGTGCTAAAAAGGTCAATGTTCGTTTTGGTATTCATCCGGTTGCCGGTCGTATGCCAGGCCATATGAACGTTCTTCTTGCTGAAGCCAAAGTTTCGTATGATCTGGTATTCGAAATGGACGAGATCAACGATGACTTTCCGGATGTAGATGTGACAGTGGTGGTTGGAGCGAATGACATTGTCAATCCTTCAGCGCTGGAAGATCCGAACAGTCCTATTGCTGGTATGCCGGTTCTGGAATGCTGGAAGGGTGGTACCACAATCGTTCTCAAGCGCAGTATGGCATCAGGCTATGCAGGCGTAGGCAATCCTTTGTTCGTCAAAGAAAACACCAGTATGTTGTTTGGTGATGCTAAAGAAACCCTGGAAGCAGTTCTGAAAAAACTGCAGGGTTAATAATAAGTATTGGTTAAAATACAGCACAGGGATGTGCTGTTGTTTGACTGTCTGAGAATAAT
>CAZGQY010000272.1:0-4039 GCA_964528035.1 uncultured Methylococcaceae bacterium
CCTGTTGCAAAGTAAAAAACTGACGAACAGAGTGAGTTCATTAGTTTCTAATGTATGTAAATTTTTGTCACGTAGCCAACGACTCGAGTCTGCTTTACTCAAATATAGGACTGCTTACTGGCTTTCGCTGATGAAGCCCATTGCCACCCGAGAGGTTTTCTACCCTGCTAAAGCACAATTACTTGGAAATATTGGCTTGTTCATGGGCTGTACTGGTGATTTATTACAAAGCGAAACCGTGAATGCTGCTATTGATATCCTGAATCGACTTGGATATTCAGTAATGCTGCCCAAAAATCAGAATTGTTGCGGGGCAATGGATCTCCATGCTGGAAACCGAAAAAATGCTACTGAGCTTGCGAATACTAATATCGAAGCGTTTGACAACAATGATCTGGATTACATCGTGACACTTGCAAGCGGCTGCGGAGCTTACTTAATGGAATATCCGGAATATTTCCCAAATAGCCATCGCTTCTCAGAAAAAATAATCGATATCAATCATTTTCTTGCACAACATGAAAATTTAGCGGGACTTAAGCTGCGTCCTTTAAATGCAAAAGTTTGTATTCATTCCCCCTGCTCCTTAAAAAATGTACTCAGACAGGAAAAATCTGTCGCCGTTTTAGTTAATGCAATCGCTAATATTGATCTCTACATGCTTCCCGAATCAACACACTGCTGTGGCGCAGCAGGTAGTTACATGATCGAACACCCTAACATGGCCAACGCTTTAAGAGATGATGTACTTAAAAAAATTGAAGAAATCGCCCCCGATTATATATTGACCTCAAATATCGGTTGTGCTTTGCACTTAAAAGCTGGCCTGCAACAGCGTAATTTAAAAAGCTGTGTATTACACCCCATTGAATTTCTGGCCAATCAGTTAAAAAACAGATAAAACCCGCCCCGTTACTGGTATTTTTAAAAGCTGATTCTTAACTGTAGTTCCACCTCGATTGGATCTTACTTACCGCGCCCCTTTTTTTCTAATTCTCCTGATCAACAAGCATAATGCCATCCTGATCCCTGGCATATTTTTCAATACCGCCTTCACCACCCAATTTAATCATCAGGCGTACTTCATTCATGGAATCTGCAGAATTAAGCGCATCTTCGTAGCTTATTTTTCCTTCCCAGTATAGATCGTACAGCGCCTGATCAAAGGTTTGCATGCCCTGTTCGCGTGATTTCTTCATTAGCTCCTTGAGCTTGTGAATCTCCCCTTTCCTGATCAAATCGGAGGCCAGGGGGGTATTCAGTAAAATCTCAACCGCCGGATAGCGTCCCTTACCATCGGCGCGCCGTATCAGCTGCTGGGCAACAATTCCTCTCAGATTCAGAGATAAATCCATAAACAACTGGTCATGCATATCGTCTGGAAAAAAATGTAAAATCCGATCCAAGGCCTGGTTGGCATTATTAGCATGCAATGTCGTCAGACAAAGATGACCGGTTTCTGCAAATGTAATCGCATTCTGCATGGTTTCCCGGGTTCGTACTTCCCCAATCAGAATAACATCGGGCGCTTGTCGTAAAGTATTTTTTAAAGCGACTTCGTATGATTCGGTATCGATACCGACTTCCCTCTGGGTCACAATACAACTGGCATGATTGTGTACATATTCCAATGGATCTTCTATGGTAATAATATGACCACTGGTATTTTCATTACGATATTTGATCATTGATGCCAAGGATGTCGATTTACCGGTTCCAGTGGCCCCGACAAATATAATTAAGCCCCGTTTGGTCATGGCTAAATCGTTGACAATGGGCGGCAAAAACAGATCTTTCGCCGAGGGTATCTCGCTTTCAATACGCCTTAATACCATACCTGGTATGTCGCGTTGCACAAAAGCGCTGACGCGAAAACGAGCCAGGCCGGGCGCGCTGATTGCGAAATTACATTCTTTGGTGTTATCAAACTCATCACGCTGCTGCTGAGTCATAATACCGGTAACGACCTGCCTGACCTGATCAGCGTTCAAACTCGATTTGGATACCTCCTGAAGTTTGCCATGAACTTTGATACAGGGTGGGCGGTCAACTGTTATAAATAAGTCAGACGCTTTTTTCTCGACCATCAACGAAAGTAGCGATTTAAAATCCATAAAGAGGCTCCGATAAAACTGAGTTTGTCGTTAAGAAGCCAGCTTATTCGAGGCGAGGACAGCGATCCAAATAGCGTTGAGACTTCTAATCTATTCCAGAGTATAGAGGCTATTGCGAATTCAGGAAGGCCACAGCGAATCAGGTGTTAGTCAATAACTAAAATGAATTAGAACAATTTTGTCAAACTGTGATGGTCATCACAGTTTCCGTATTGAAACTTTGATCTCTGTCACAATTATTGCTTTTTACTCGTTGTAGAATACCGCCTCAATTAATTTATAATCCCAATTCACTCAAACCGGGATAGGCATCAGGACGACGACCCTGCGGCCAGGTAAATTTTCGATCCGCTTCTTTGATCGCTAAATCATTAATACTCGCGTAGCGATATTCCATAAGCCCGGCTGCAGAGAATTGCCAGTTTTCATTACCGTACGAGCGAAACCAGCGCTCATTTTCATCTCGCCATTCATAAGCAAAGCGAACAGCGATTCGGTTTTCATTAAACGTCCATAACTCCTTGATCAAACGATACTCATTTTCTTTTTGCCATTTGCTTTTAAGAAAAGCAATAATTTCATTTCTGCCTTTGGGAAACTGATTTCGATTGCGCCATTGACTATCTTTCGTATAGGCCCTCGCTATGTTTTCTGGATTACGAGTATTCCAGGCATCCTCAGCCAAACGTATTTTCACAATCGCGGCTTCCCGAGTAAAAGGAGGCACAGGCATTCTAATTTCTTCATTACTCATTATGATCACCGTTTAAATATCAAGTGTAAGATGCTCAGACTTTGCCCTTGAAACACAGGGACACATTAATTTGTGTTGCGTTTTTTCTGTTTCTGATAGCACCGAATCTTTGTGTTCTGCTTCACCTTCCAGCACTTTAACTGCACAGGATTTACATTTACCGGTTTTACAACTAAATGGTACTGCAATACCTGCATCAAGCATGGCATCTAATAGACTCTGATCAGAACCAACCTCAACCTGCAATTCCGAACGCTGCAGTTTAATAGTAACGGGTTTCGCATTATCTGCAACTTCGGCATTAAAGCGTTCGTATCGATTCTTTTTTGAATCAATATTTTGCTTTTTCGCTTCGCCAAGTGCTGCTTTAAGCGCTCGGTTTTCTTCCTCAAGTGGCTCAATGAGCTGCTGGATATATTCTTCCGTATATCGTGGCGTAATGTGCTGAGGGCAATTCCAGTCAAAACCTTCAATTTGAATGATAAAACCTCGCTCTACTCGTGCCCGATAATCATCGACCTCAAGTCGTGCGAGTGTTTCCCAGTCATCATCAACGATAATTCTGACATGCCCTATTAACTTTAATCGTGTACGACTTGGGTAATCCATAAAGATTATTGAGACACGATCATTCTTGCGAAAATTGCCTGTACTAATATATTGACGGTTACCCTTAAAATCGGCGAAACCTATTGTCTTCGCATCCAGCACGCGCACAAACCCTGCCGGTCCACCTCGATGCTGAACATATGGCCAACCCGTTTCGCTGACACTTGCCATATAAAAACTGTCGCGTGTTTCTATATAATTGCATTCCTGTTGACTGAGAAGAAAATTGTAGTCTTCACCCTCCTCCATACGGGTATATCCGAGACGACTGCCTTGTTCCATCTGGACTTTTTTTACTTCATCCGTAAATGTGATGGCTGTGTATTGGTGTGCCATTGTTTTGTACCCCACGTTTTATAAACAGTCTGTTACTACTTGCCCCCTAATCGAAACAGCCCTCTATGGGGGATCTGTGGAGGAAGTGTATGCGGCAGGGAAGCCGCATCCAAGCCTACAAGGATGTATTTACGGCGTCTTCCGGAACAGATCACCCATAGAGGGGCGAGCAAATGGAATGGTTCGCCTCGCTCCCCCAACTGGCATCAAATGTGCCAGAATGGAA
>CAZGQY010000273.1:0-4016 GCA_964528035.1 uncultured Methylococcaceae bacterium
CACTTCCTCCACAGATCCCCCATAGAGGGCTGTTTCGATTAGGGGGCAAGTCGTTACCATTCAATGATAATCAAGCAGGAAACCGTACATTATGAAGGATAGCTGTCCGCAGGATTTCGGAAGGACTTCTAAATCGTTATTCAAGATATCCGTTTACTTTATACCACTGGTAGGCATTCGACAACGCATCCCGAAACGGTAAAATGGCAAAGCCCAGTTCTGAAATGGCTTTGCTTGAATCGTAGTAAAGTTGGTCCGCACCCAACAGAACATGCTCACCAGTAATAGTATCTGCTTTACCAACAACTGAATTGTATGCATCAACTGCTCGCGCTATCGGTGGCAAAAACCACCGGGGAACAATATGCCGGGGTGCACGTCGCCCAACAACATCGGCAATGTTGGTACAGATCTCCAGGTAACTCAGATTTTCGCCACCCAAAATATAACGCTGACCGATCTGACCGTGATCTGCGGCAGCCATCAACCCGGCAACCACGGCATTAACATCCACCACACACAGCCCACCCGACGGCACTACGGGAATATAGCCTCTTTTTACAGTCCGCAGTACATTACCCATATACATCCCATGATCACCAGGACCCATAATTTGCGCTGGATTAACGATAACCCCGTTAAGACCTTGCTGCACAGCGTTTTGCACATGAAGTTCCGCCAGGCGCTTACTGTCAGAGTAGGCAATTTTCCTGCTGCGTGCATCGAAAGGTGTCTTCTCTGTAGCAACCTCGCCCAAACTGGGAATACCAATGGCGGATACTGATGAAGTATGTACGACTTTTTCTATCTCTGCTTTCAGGCACTCTTGCATAACAACACGGGTACCCTCTGCATTAACACTATAGACTTCCTCACGGGTCGCATTCCAATAGGCAACCAATGCAGCCAGATGAAATACCAGATCGCAACCCTGTAGTGCACGACGAACTACATCAGGATCACGAATATCGCCGAAAACAGGTTCGCAATCCAAACCATTCAAGTTTTGTAAATTCGTAGTTTGTCGAATTAATACGCGGACTGAATAGCCACGTTGCAATAGAGCAGGGACAAGATTTACTCCAGTAAATCCTGCAGCTCCAGTGATAAGAATCTTGCGCATTTAGTTAACAACAATAATTTAACGCAGCCGGAATAAAAACCCTGTCACTTCGATAAATTGAATTGATTGGTAATACTTACTAGGAAAAAAACTTCAGCCAGACCCACCGTGCTTCAAATTCAAAACATCATGTCAACAGGCTCGTCAGAAGTTGAACACTAAATTGAGAATAAAAGCTTCTACGACAATAACTTAATCAGCAGTCGCCTTGGCATCAAAAGCAACAACATTTGCTTCAAAAAACCTGCCGTCAAATCCTCCGGCATTCGCTCCAGTAGAGCTTGATAACAGCCACAGAAATGCAATTCCTGATAACAAACCTAATTTTATAATCCCCATTCTTTCCATCTGCATCCTCCCCCAAGACTCAGAAAAACAGCTGAAGTCAGCAAAAATCAGAGCCTCAACGGAGCTCCATTGTACTCATTGAACAATCACCGTCAAATAAATACACTACTTTGTCACTATTCGGCGACAAATTTTCTCAACGACCAAGTCAACGATTGCTCGGAATTATTCAGTAAAGCTTGCAACGCAGCACCTGCGGTGAGTTCTACCCGCCAATATAAGTGTGAAGGAGTACTCGCATAGACTTCGCTTCCAAATCAGTTTAAATAAAAACGACTACTTGCTTTCCAATTCCGCTAATTCACTATTAACCAAATTGATATGCATCCTCAAATTATAATGACGGTCTTCATATGATATTGGTATTTCCAGCTTTTCCACTTCACCCTCAATTCTCTGTAAATCCGCACGTAATTCATCAATGCTGAACTTCCCCGCTTTAACTTCCACCAATTTCCGATCAACTTCCCGTAGCTCCTTGTACCAACGGAATATTCTTGAGCGAATTCGCCATTGATATATCGGTGGCGTCAATTTGATCAACGGCAGCAACACCGCAATCAGGGGAACGATCATGACGATCATCTGATCGATTAACACTGCCGTTGAAAAAGGTAAATATCGCTGCAAAAAAGGTAATCCGGATTTATAAAAACGTCTGGCGACATCGCTGAGTGGATAGTCCAGATAATCCGCCGCCGGAAACTGACCTCGAATTTGCATAATTCCCGGCCCGCCGTGAATTTCTTCCGCAGCCTGCATTAACAGATAAATCAATGCCGGGTGTAAATCTTCATGTATCACCAGGTTAGCCGTTGCTGCAGTAAGGCGGATATTTTCAACAGGCAGATTTTTTTCCAGATCGATTACGCCTTCCGGTAATTTAACTGTAGATAAAAAAGAGTGACGCCGCGCATAAGCCGCAGCCCGTGAAAAATCCATTAAATACACATACTTTTGACCCAATAACTTCTGGATCACAGGCGAATCCGCGGAGGCGATCATCATCGCCACATCGACTTTCTGGCTCAACAGCGCATCCGCTGCTTCCATACCACCCAAGGGTAAAAAAGTCGCCGACTCCTCCAGCCCATTTTCAACGAGTAAGTGGTTCGCAACAACTTGTGTTCCACTACCCGCACCGCCAACAGCTATCCTCTGTCCCGTAAATCCGGTTAAACGATTTATAACTTTGTTACCGGTATAAAACACCCAAAGTGGTTCAAAGAACAATGACCCCAAACAAAGCAAGCCTTCGGTGTCCTCGCTTTTTTTCGCCCCGCCCTGAACAAAGGCTATATCTGCCTTTTTCGACACCAACATTTCGATATTTTCACCTGAGCCTGCAGACTCGATAATCTCCAATGAAATATCGTTGCGTGCCAAAATTTCCCGATAGCGGCTGGCATACTCATAATACATCCCGTCTTTACGTCCAGTACTGATAGTTACGGTATCAGGAGGCGCTGGTCCAACAAATTTATACGCAATATAAAACCCGGCAACGACCAAAAGAACTGCCGGACCAAAAGTCAACAGAAAATCTTTTTGAAAAAACCTCATAGTCACACTACCCTTCCTATATTTGTTAGCACGCTGATGCACAAAAGTCATGAAGCAATAGAAAAATTCGGAGCAAAATCAGTGTTTGCACTATAGCTAAATGCAAGAATCAAAATCAAACAATCGATATTATTGCCTTGACATAATGTATCGTGGAATTTTCTTTCCTGCAATGAAACCTAAGAATCGCTACGCGATATCAACATGCTTAGGCTATACTTGTGAACCGTTAGGCGCTATCCACTAACAAACCATCCAGAATTTATAATAAAAAAACTGTAATCATTATGGATGCACTCACTCTATTCATCGAATCAAATATTCATATCGCCCATTTTATAATCTTTGGCGCTTTATTGCTGGCTGGTTTGAATATCCCGGTTTCCGAAGACGCCATGCTGTTTATTTCCGCGGTATTGGCCAGCAATCACCCTGAATATCTGCCGCATCTGTTTATTGGTGTCTACATGGGTGCTTATCTATCTGACCTGATCTGCTACAGCCTTGGCCGCATCCTGGGACCCAAACTATTCGAAATAGCATTCTTCTCGAAAATGGTTCCACCAGAACGAATAGAAAAAATCAACGCGTTTTATGCAAAATACGGAATCATCACCCTGATTTTTGGTCGATTCATTCCCTTCGGAGTAAGAAACGGTCTGTTTCTTACCGCTGGCCTGGGTCAAATGAACTTCATGAAATTTGCTCTTGCCGATCTGTTCGCCTGCACCATTTCAACCATTACATTTTTCACACTCTACTATCACTATGGCAGCACAGTGATCAATTATGTGAAAGAAGGCAACATAATCCTTTTTGGAATGGTGATAAGCGGGCTACTCATTTATTGGATTATAAAACGTATTAAAACTCGTAAAAATGCTGCATAGCACTGTCCTTGCACACTCCTGATTGTGTGATCAATTTATAAGGAGCGAGGTTTTAATAATATGCGAAAGATTGACGCAGGATTATTGTTTGT
>CAZGQY010000274.1:0-3984 GCA_964528035.1 uncultured Methylococcaceae bacterium
ACAATAATCCTGCGTCAATCTTTCGCATTTTATTAAAACCTCGCTCCTTAATGCAAACCGCCTACCACACAGGTAGGCGGATTTGCTCAAACCATCAATATCAAAGCAGATGCTTGACAGCTTCTCGTTCTTCACGCAATTCTGTTTCTGTCAGATTCATTCTTTCACGACTAAACTCGTTGATTTCGAGCCCTTGGACAATGCTATATTCGCCATTATTTATCGTCACCGGATAAGAATAAATTACCCCTTCCCCGATACCGTAACTGCCATCACTTGGCACCGCCATACTTGTCCAATCGCCTTCAGCAGTTCCACAAACCCAATCGCGCATATGATCTATCGATGCGCTGGCCGCTGAGGCAGCGCTTGAGAGACCACGTGCCTTGATAATCGCGGCTCCACGTTGCTGTACTGTAGGAATAAAATTATCGCCGAACCAGGCAACATCCACTAAATTCATTGCATTCTGACCGTTCACCAAGGCGTGATGCAGATCCGGATATTGGGTCGCTGAATGATTTCCCCATATCGTCATCTGTGTGATTTCAGTCGCCATTACGCCACATTTCTCGCTCAACTGACTGATGGCCCGATTATGATCCAACCGGGTCAATGCACTGAAATTTCTCGGATCCAGATCCGGTGCATTGTTTAATGCAATCAGAGAGTTTGTATTTGCTGGATTACCGGTCACTAACACCTTGACGGATCGCTTGGCCACCTCATTTAGCGCTTGCCCCTGACCGGTGAATATTGCTCCGTTTGCTTCCAATAAATCCTTTCTCTCCATACCTGGACCACGTGGTCTGGCTCCCACCAGAAATGCGTAATCTATATCCTTAAACGCTACTTTGGCATCATCAGACGCAACGACACCATGCAGCAAAGGAAAAGCACAATCATTTAATTCCATTATCACACCTTCCAGAGCACCCAAAGCGGGGGTGA
Source organism: uncultured Methylococcaceae bacterium (assembly GCA_964528035.1). Lineage (GTDB taxonomy): Bacteria > Pseudomonadota > Gammaproteobacteria > Methylococcales > UBA1147 > CAZGQY01. Next base: position 952 of record CAZGQY010000274.1, read on the forward strand.
TTTCAAGAAGGTGGAGCACAACAGGTTGATCTTTGCCAAGCAGATCGCCCGCCGCCAAACGAAAAAGAAGCGAATATCCAATTTGCCCGGCTGCTCCGGTAACGGCAATACGTACAGGTGTTTTCATATTAACTTTCCTTATATCTTTCAAAAAAATCGTTTCGACACTGCAAGTTTGGTATTAAGGATGCCAACCATTAATTGTTCACGACACGTTAACGCCTCCAGCTAACTTCTCATGTAGCACTCTTTATTACGGAAGCTCGAGCAATTAATGGATGGTATCCTCGGATAATCAGGCATTAAATAGTTACTCTTATTTCTATGCACATTATAGTAATGTTTATTGTAAATCATGATAGCTTTTTTTTTAAATGAGCCTACATGGATGTATTTACGGCGTCTTCCGGAACAGATCACACATAGAGGGGTGAGCAGTTACTATTCAAGATGATATTGCGCTGCACACAAAACCATGGAACGGCGGTTTTTTAGAAATGATCCCTATTATTACTGAGCCGCTCATTATTATTACGCCTGATTCCGCCTTAATCGCTTTGCTAAATCACGGAACAGGGTTACCATATCCCCCAAAATACTCTGATTCTAAAAATCTATAACCAAATGAACGATCATCATAACCGGAGTTCCGATTCCTGGCAGGCGCAACTGCGCCAAAATGCGATAGAGATTTTCCAATCGGGTGTGGATGCCGCAGACCCTTTTAATGCCGTCAAAAATACGCTTAGATATGAAGACAAACAATTAAAAATTGTCCTGGATTCGTCTGACACCGATTCAATTCGCAGCGATAATTGGAACCGCGTACATTTAATCGCCTTCGGAAAGGCAGCCTGCGCCATGGCTTCAGCTGCACAGGAAATAGTTCCAGACTCGCTATTGGCCAATGAAGGTATTGCTGTAACTAATTACGAGAATGCAGGCAATGTCAATAAATTCAAAGTTATAGGTGCAGGACACCCGTTACCGGATCAATCAGGGCATGAAGCTGCCAAAATAATCGCAGAACATGCGCAGCAGGCACAACAAGGTGATCTGGTACTTGTCCTGGTAAGCGGTGGCGGCTCTGCACTGGTTCCTTTCCCGCCCGATTCGATCACCCTGGATGAAAAAATAGCCACAACGCAACTGCTGTTATCCTGCGGCGCAGATATCAACCAGATCAATTGTGTACGTAAACATTTATCCTTATTAAAAGGTGGAGGACTGGCTCGACTGGCCGCGCCAGCTGACGTGCACGCACTGATACTTTCCGACGTACTCGGTGACGATTTAAGCTCAATAGCAAGTGGCCCAACCGTCCCGGATCCCACCACCTATAGTGATGCAATTCAGGTATTCCAATCAAAGTGTGTTTGGTACCAGCTTCCTGCAAAGGTGCGTTGTCTCCTTGAAAACGGGTTCGCGGGCGGTACTGCAGAAACCCCAAAACCGGGAGATAAAATATTTGATCAAGTTGGCCACACCCTGATTGGCAGCAATCGCATCAGCGTTGACGCCATTATCAGTGCAGCTAAAGCCCTGGATTTTGATACAACGCTTTACAGCGACGCATTGTGTGGTGAAGCACGCGATGAAGCCGATAAATTGGTACAATTCGCGCAAACGATTTTATCCCAGGGTCTATCCAGACCACTGGCTGTATTGGCGGGTGGCGAAACCACTGTAACCCTCAAAGGCAATGGCCGGGGGGGACGTAATCAGGAAATGGCGTTGGCATTTGCACTGGCTGCAGAAACCCGACAACTGTCACCTAACTGGGTATTTCTCAGTGGCGGCACAGATGGACGTGACGGCCCAACCGACGCAGCGGGTGGCTTAGTTGATCCTTTAACGCTGGAGCGTATGCGTGCAGGCGGTCTGCAACCCAGCGACTTTCTCGAAAACAACGATTCTTACGCAGCGTTAAAACAATCCGGTGATCTACTCGATACCGGGGCTACAGGAACCAATGTTGCCGACTTACAGGTTTTGATCTTAACCCCTTAGTTTTTACATTTTTTTCATTAACTTTAACCCATTCATATATAGTGGGATTCGTATAAGCAGGAGAAAACAGTATGTTCAATAGATCTCAAACGATTGCTGGTTATGACGACGAGCTCTTAAAAGCGATAGATGACGAACGTCAACGACAGGAACAGCACATTGAGCTGATCGCATCAGAAAACTATACCAGCCCCCGGGTAATGGAGGCACAAGGCTCAGAACTCACCAATAAATATGCTGAGGGCTACCCTTCAAAGCGGTATTATGGTGGATGTGAATATGTAGATGTTGCCGAACAGCTGGCAATTGATCGTTTAAAATCACTGTTCGGTGCAGATTACGCGAATGTGCAACCACATTCTGGCTCTCAGGCAAATGGCGCGGTATTTATGGCACTGATCAAACCGGGTGATACTATTTTAGGCCTCAGTCTGGCGGATGGTGGCCACCTGACTCACGGTGCCAAACCTAATTTTTCTGGAAAAATCTACAATTCTGTCCAGTATGGCCTGAACCCGGATACCGGATTAATAGATTATGATCAGGTCGATGCGCTGGCCAGAGAGCACAAGCCAAAAATGATCATTGCCGGTTTTTCCGCATATTCCCGCATTATGGACTGGCAACGTTTCAGAGATATTGCCGATGAAGTCGGCGCGATATTGTTTGTCGATATGGCTCATGTCGCAGGATTGGTTGCCGCAGGGCTTTACCCCAATCCGGTTCCTATCGCCGATGTAGTGACCAGCACCACCCATAAAAGCCTTCGTGGCCCACGTGGCGGTGTCATCATGTGCAAAAGCAATCCAGAGATCGAAAAGAAATTGAGTTCAATGGTATTCCCAGGTATCCAGGGTGGACCATTGATGCATGTGATTGCTGCAAAGGCAGTCGCATTCAAAGAAGCCTCTGAGCCTGAATTCAAAGAATATCAGCAACAAGTTATTTTAAATGCCCAGGCCATGGCAGAAGTTTTTGTTTCCCGTGGCTACGATGTTGTCTCAGGCGGTACCGACAACCACT
>CAZGQY010000275.1:0-3911 GCA_964528035.1 uncultured Methylococcaceae bacterium
GTATACTATTGATTGTTTGTGGGCAGAATACCTACGCCGAACAATGGCAACAAATTCCAGGTAGCGCTAAGCAGGTGGCAGCTGGATCCGACGGTACAGTGTGGACTCTGGGTACAACAAAAGTTGGTAATGGCTACGCCATATTTCGCTGGATTGGTGGATATTGGCACCGAATGCCGGGTGAAGCCGTCAAGTTAGGTGTCGGTTCGTCAGAACATGTCTGGGCGATTGATGGTAAGGGCAAAATTTATCGCTGGAATGGTAATGACTGGCAGAATATTGAAGGCACAGCCCGCGATATTGACGTCGGTGCAGATGGCTCAGTTTGGGTAGCCGACGCTGACGGGATGAGGAATAGCGCATCGATTTACAAATGGGATGGCGCGACTTGGAGCAAACAGCCTGGAGCGGGAGTGCGTATGGGTATTGGTTCCGACCAGCATGTCTGGATGCTGGATTCCAAACATAATATTTTTCACTGGACTGGCGAAAAATGGCAAAAGATGCCAGGGAGTGCAGAAAAAATCAGCGTTGGGGCCGATGGGAGCGCCTGGATGATTAAGCCAAAGACGAGTAAAAACAGTAATATTTACAAATGGACTCGCTGGGGCTGGGAAGAACAATCATCCCAGGCTAAAACCATCGCCGTGGGTAATGCTGCTTCCGTTTGGATAACTGATCAGAAAAATCGAATTTGGCGATATAAGTAAAGTGACGTAAATGATTGTCTCACTTTGCCAAAATTAATGAAAAAAAGCACAGGGGGTCCACAGGGGGTCAAATATCATATTGACACTTTATTCAATTAGTTCTATATTCTCTACATGCCCCGTCCCTTGCGAATTGAATACGAAGATGCTTATTACCATGTTATGAACCGTGGGCGTTCCCACCAGCAAATATTTCATGATGCGTCCTACTATGAAACATTTTTAACAACTTTATCCGAAGCACATCGACGGTTTGGTATTCAGATATTAAGTTACTGTTTAATGGACAATCATTATCATTTATTAGTCAAAACACCTGAAGCCAATTTAGGCAGGGCAATGCGCCATATCAACGGTGTCTATACACAACGTCACAATCGTTTAAAAAAAACAGATGGCTCATTGTTTCGAGGTCGGTATAAAGCAATCTGTATTGAAGAAGACAGCTATCAGTTGCAGTGTTCAAGATATATCCATCGAAACCCACTAGAATCCAAAATGGTTTCTGAACTAATTGATTACCGATGGAGCAGTTACGGCTATTTTGTAACAAACAAGAAACCACCAGAATGGCTGTACATGCAGGACGTTATTAACCAATTAGGCGTGAAATCACTTTTTCGAGCAAAGTATCGAGAATTTGTTCAGCAGGGCATTGATGAAGAATTAACCCATTTCTATGGCAAAGGTAACTTGATGCCTTTTTTGGGCAGTGATACTTTTCGAGAGTGGGCTTATAGCCGACGGGATACCGATGAATCAGAAGTAACAAAACAGGATTTGCAATGCTTTAGACCGAAAATTGATGAAATTATCAATCATGTTGCCGGTGTATTTAATGTGAGTGAGTCGTCAATCAGGTTAAGTCAGCGTGGTAGAGTGGACAACAATGTCGCTCGTTGGGTAGCACTGTATATTTCACGTGAATATACAGGGGTGACATTAAAGGAAATTGCGCGACATTTCGGTTTGAAAAGGACAGGCAGCATCCCAACTACGATAAACAAGTTGCAAGTGATGATGGAGGAGGATAAGGGTTTGTTGAGTAAGGTGATGGAAATAAACAGTCAATATGATATTTGACCCTTTTTTTTAATATGATATTTGACCCTTTTTTTGCTTTTTTGACCCTTTTTTTGCTTTTTTTGCTTTTTCTTTGTTTCAGTAAAAAAATAATCACTTAAAGCTCAAGAAAGCATGATTGTGCATCATCTTGCCTGTCCACAGTGCAATATCGTGTAAATAGATCGTCGTCGTTTTTTGTCTTAACGAATGGGGCCAACTGGCATAATGCCATCTAATGATCCTGGTGAAATCGTTGTTGGATGTCGATGAGGGATTTTTGGAGGAATCATAGGGCGAATCATTGTAGGAACCAATGGCCGGCCCGTTGGAGGAATTCTTGATGGGAATTTTTTTCTCCACTTTACAGTATCTTTAAGGGCAGAGTCCGAAAGTTTGTGCATCTCTACCAACCCCTTTTGAGAAATTTTTGCCTGATAACCCTTTTGGATTTCCATCTCGTGTGGGTAGGTAAGTAACATACTGCCTTCATGGACAGTAATAATGGTATGACTCTGTGTTACTTTAAAAATAACTTTGGTACCCTGACGAACCGCTTCCGCTGTCTGATTCTGGAACTGTAAAGCGCACTGGCCGTCTTCTGACTCATAATAAGAAACGCCGATCAGTTGCTTAATCATTATTATAAAGCACTTTGTTCCTTCCCAAATTTCATAGAATTCGGGGTCGGTATTTTCACCAAGCTGTATAAAGCCACCGTTCTTAAAATACAGGTAGCCACTACTGTTCTTACCCGTTTCGATTCGGTCGCTACTGTAAACAGGCAGATGCCCGGTTTCTGGTTTACCTTCTAGCCGGACATCTGGCCCAATGGTTTGGAGCGTTCCGATTCGAATCTGGCCTTCCTGGTTGTAGAGTGGTGGAAGACAGCCGGCTGTCAACACTAGAGGTATAAAGAAAATAATCCAATTTGGTCTCAAAGTCGCTCCCTATCGCCAGACTATCTAAACGGACTCACCTTTTTCATGAATCGTATAATTTCTATATTTCTGAAAGGGACCCATAATAACTGCTTAGCGTCCGAATCCCATAAAATAAAGGTTTTTTCAGTCTTCGAGACGAGAAAAATTTCCCCGGGTTTATCCCCTAGTGCTCTTATCTTTGATTCGATGTGAACCGTAGGAAACGTGACCCTGATCATAAGTACGCCGTAGACAGCAGGTAATAGTGTGATATACATAATGAATATGATCACAAAGGGTGAAACAAATAGGCCTTGCAAACGCCATTTCATGGTTACTCTCCATGCGCTCACAAGCAAGAAACCTGCGGCCAATTCCACGATGATGAGATACTGAAAGTATCCTTCGAGTCTATCCCTACGCCCTTTAAAAATCCAATCCCGGATGCAGCGGTTCACCTCGTCGACATTTTTGTTAACGATGATTTGTTGACAAAACTTATCCTGCGCAACGGTCGTATCGTAATAGAGTAACTCGGAAATGCTTAACGGTGCGGTAAACAGTTCAAGGTTGTTAAACAACAATGTGAAAAACAGAGCTAAAAGAATCCCGTAGGCGGCACCCCTGCCAAGCCAAGGCATACGATGTTGGATGCGGGTTAGCCAATGGGTCATTCGTTTTACGTAAAACCGCGATTTACTAAGGGATTTGCAAAGTTTAAATCCGAATGCACCTGTGGCGGCGAGAATTACAGCGACAGTAACCAGCGGCAACAGCATATTTCCAAAGATTCCCAATAAATCGAAACAGAAGCTGGCTCCCCGTCGGAGGTAGTCCTGGTTACTGTATTGGACGATACCACTGATACCCAGAAGGTGAAGAAAGCTTTGTCCAGCAAGATAACCGCATGCGTACAAAATCGCAGTAATACCGGCCAACGAACCAGAAAGCCAGGCGATGAGTTTTGTAGCGTTTTGTATTAATAACATCTATTCAATAAAATTAAGAAGGGATACTAAATAAGATAATAACTTAACTCTCAATCAACCCAAAGTTCGCGCCTTTCTGAAGCCACTTTTAGGGTGATAGCTTAATTTCTTAGCCTGTTAAATGGGCGCGGGTGTACCCAAAACCAACTTGCCAGTGCTAACAATCCAAATATTGATGTGTCAACACTTATCCGGACACAAAGTTACGCAGATATTTGACGATTTTC
>CAZGQY010000276.1:0-3859 GCA_964528035.1 uncultured Methylococcaceae bacterium
TTCGAACCCTGGGAGGGCTACAAACCCTCAACGGTTTTCAAGACCGCCGCTTTCAACCGCTCAGCCACCTCTCCATCAAGCCGAAAAGAATACAATAAACTGAAACGTTAGGCTACTGTTTGTCTCTTCGAATTTAAAAAAATATGACAGTATTCTAATTTTTAACTGGCTCGCTACCAACATTCGATTTCCACAAACAATGACCACCCGTTTGCTGATCGATTATATTCAAAACTTTTTCATGCGCCCTGGTTTCTTCATCATTGCAACATACCAGTTTCAAGGGTGGACGTTTCTTTTTCACATTCAACGACAATTGACCAGTCACTGTTGCGCCGAGTGGGTCTTCATCAACGAATAACGAAGTCTGACCTCCCGTCATCATTTTATATACTTCAGCAAGAATTTCCGCGTCAAGCAACGCGCCATGCAATTCTCGATGACTGTTATCTATGGCATAACGTTTACACAGTGCATCCAGACTGTTTCTTTGCCCAGGATGTTTTTTGCGCGCCATAACCAGGGTGTCAACTACGGTGCAATACTGATTCACACGAAGCTCTTCTCCCAATCTGGCTAACTCACTGTCAATAAAACCAACATCAAAAGGTGCATTGTGGATTATCAGTTCCGCATCTTTAATGAAAGCGAGAAAATCCTTCCTAATATTCTTAAACCGTGGTTTATCCTGCAGGAATTCATTGCTGATACCATGAACCTCTATAGCACCACTATCAATTTCGCGATCCGGATTCAGATAAACGTGGAAACGATTTTCCGTCAATTTTCGGTCGACTAGTTCCACGCAACCAATTTCAATAATTCGATGTCCGTCTACAGGGGTTAACCCAGTCGTTTCAGTATCAAGAACAATTTGTCTCATAACTCGTCTCAGTGAAATTGCCAGTCCTGGATTGAACAACGACTATAATGTATCGATTCCCTTATTAGCCAATTGATCTGCGCGTTCATTGCCAGGATGTCCTGAATGCCCTCGCACCCATTTCCATTCAATCTTGTGGGGTTTAATCGTTTCATCCAGTCGCTTCCACAAATCATCATTTTTCACGGCTTGCTTTGATGCGGTCTTCCAATTGCGCTTTTTCCAATTCGGCATCCATTCGGTAATACCTTTCAACACATATTGAGAATCTGTGTATAAGTTAATTTCACAAGGCCGTTTCAATGATTCCAAACCCATTATAGCGGCAAGCAATTCCATACGGTTATTGGTAGTGGCGTCAGCTACTCCACCATGAAGCTCTTTTTCGGTTCCCTGATATTCGATAAGTACTCCCCAACCTCCGGGGCCAGGATTACCACGGCAAGCACCATCAGTATAAATATTTACTCGATTATCCATAGGTACGCCAACGACCTTCCACCGCATCGAACACAGCCAACTTGGGCCTCATAATAGAGACAGGTTCCAATGGGATTAAAGTATACCGACGTTTTATCGCTTTAATTCCGTAGCCAATTGGCATAATTCCAGAGATTGGATCTTCAATCTTTGCCAACACCGAATTAGAGGATTTCAATTGAAATTCTGTAGTCAAAGCCATTTCGAAATTAAGCAGTGTCAACCAATCCTCCATTCTTCGTCGGCTTAAAAAGCGACCAGACCAGGGTGGCAATCCGAACTTACCATGAAAATAATGATACAGCCTGTGTACACTCCAGGGATTAAACCAAAGGATTATTAATCGTCCTTCCGGTTTTAAGACACGCTCTGCTTCTCGCAACACACCGTGTTGATTGGCTTCAAATTCTATTGTATGCGGAAGTATAACCGTATCAATCGATTCGGACGCAACCGGTAATTGGTCACTCTCAGCTTTGATCAACGCAGTTTTCACGTTATCACGGGATTGCTGATCAACAATACAATAATTTTCCAGGAATCCGCTATCTACAAACCTGTCTTCCCAACCCAGACTACCAATTTGTAATACTCGATGCTTGTAACTGACAGAAATTTTTCTGCGTAAATATTCAGATTCTAAGTCGCTAAGCAAAGATCCCAGGGGCGATAAATACCAGTCACAAAATTTTTGCCGACAATCATTCGTTAATCGTTTCCTAAATGGCGTATTCATCATGTCAATAATTCAGATATCGAGCTATAATTCGATATATTCAATAATCAATAGTGCAAAATTAATGTCACCTTTTCGGCGCGTAGGCGAATTTCTAACAATTTTACTGATTCCTGCGCTACTGTTATCCTCATGCGCTCAGAATACAGCGGGAGTTAAGGACTCTGCAAGCACTTCTGCTGATTCGATATCCCAAACCAATAGCGACGCGGCAGAGTCTGCACAAACAAAACAAGCAGGCAGTCGGCCAGAAAAACCTCGATTCTCCAACATCTGGCCCCATCTTTTTTCTCTGTATGCCTTGCCTCGCCAGTACAATCCCCGCATCAGCCACGAACTGAGTTGGTTTCTGAAAAATCGTGACTATCTTGATCGTGTACAAATCCGCGCTGAGCCCTACCTGTATGAAGTCCTCAGGCAAATCGAACAACAGGGTATTCCTGGAGAATTTGCGTTACTCCCGGTCATCGAAAGTGCATTTCAACCCTACGCATATTCTCGAGCACGCGCGCATGGAATTTGGCAATTCATACCTTCAACCGGGCGACTCTACGGACTCAAGCAAAATTGGTGGTACGATGGTCGACGTGATATATACGCCTCCACTCAAGCGGCAATCCGATATCTACAAAAACTTAAAAACGATTTTAATGGCGACTGGCTATTGGCGCTGGCTGCCTATAATTGTGGCGAAGGAAGGGTACAAAAAGCCGTTGAACGCAACTTACGGCGCCATAAGCCGATAGACTTTTGGTCACTTAAACTACCAAAAGAAACCAGCGCCTACGTGCCTCGATTGATCGCCGTTAGCCGAATATTCGCCGAGTCCAACAATTACCGACTCAAATTGAGACCGATTCCTGATCGCCCTCAAGTCGGAATCGTACACCTCCAGTCTCAATTCGATTTAAATAATGCCGCCACTATGGCCGGCATATCTCTGGCTAAACTCTACCATTTAAACCCTGCGTATAATCAATGGGTAAGCGATCCAGCGGGTCCGCATCGACTGTTACTTCCCGTGGAACAAGTGGAGCCGTTTAAGGAGAAATTTAAAAATTTACCTGCGCAGCAACACACCCAGTGGATCAGGCACAAAGTTAGCAAGATCGATACAACGCTTAGTCTTGCCAAACGCTACAGGACAACACCAACAATCCTCGCAAAAGTCAATAGAGTTACGGGAAACAGTGTACGCCCTGGTAATTATGTGGTCATTCCGGTAGCCGCCCAGACACTCTCGCACTACAAGCTGAGAGCCAACCCTGATAACCCGATTAAAGCATCTGATCGGCGAAGAAAAGGACGTCGAGGTGGCAAGAAAAAAATCTATTACAGGATTCGGAATGGAGATACATTATCGAAAATAGCACGACGGCACGGAGTCAGCACAAAAAAACTGGCCAAATGGAATCATATAACGACCAGGTCAATTATTAGACCCGGAAAAAAACTGGCGATCTGGACAAAAAAACACAGTAGGTCTAAATCCAGACACCGCAGAAAACGATACAGAAGCGCCCGATACACGGTACGAAAAGGCGACTCATTGTCTACAATTGCACGCCGATTCAACGTTAAAGTTGCCGACCTGCGCCGCTGGAATAAACCAAAAATTGGTAAATACCTTAGACCAGGTCAAAAGATTAAGGTCGGGAGAAAACCCGCAGGATAAGCATTGCTGAAATATCACTACAGAAAAGACTTAGGAGCGAGGTTTTAATAATATGCGAAAGATTGACGCAGGATTATTGTTTGTC
>CAZGQY010000277.1:0-3815 GCA_964528035.1 uncultured Methylococcaceae bacterium
TTTCTGGCAAAGGTTTTTAGTCCGCTAAAGCTAAAGTGCAGTCCGGGTCTATCGGTCATTGGGCGTGGAAAATGAAAACGATTGGGATCTCCCGTTTTAGCAAGCGCTGATAATTGTGGTCCGCCGGGATAACCCAGGCCCAGCAAAGACGCGGTTTTATCGAAGGCTTCACCGGCAGCATCATCTAATGTTTCACCGATTATTTTGTAATGGCCTATAGCATCAGCTTGAATCAATAGCGTATGGCCTCCGGATATAAGCAGTGCAACAAAGGGGAATTCGGGTGGGTTAATATCAAGAAGGGGCGCTAATAAATGTCCTTCCAGATGATGCACAGCCAGAGCTGGGATTTTCCAAGACCATGCCAGGCTGCGTGCAACGGAGGCGCCGATCAATAGAGGGCCAACAAGCCCCGGGCCTGCTGTGTAAGCGATTCCATGAATGTTCGTCCGATCGATATCAGCCTTTTGAATGCATGACTTAATCAACGGGGTAAGCTTCCTGATGTGATCGCGCGAGGCTAATTCCGGTACAACTCCACCGTATTCACTATGAATAGCAGCCTGGCTGTATAATTCTTCGGCCAGCAGGCCACGCTTCGAATTATAAAGAGCGACGCCTGTTTCGTCGCAGGACGTTTCAATGCCAAGAACATTCATGATGTTGGTATTTAGATTTCATAGTTATTGTATCTTTGTTATAATGAAAAGTTCGCTGTTGACTGCTTTTTTCTCGAGTAGCATCTTAACAAAGTAGAAGCGGTTATTGACTGAAGTACTACAACTTAACCTTAAAAAAAGATTTTAGGAAAATTTATGCCATCTATCAGAATCAGAGAAAACGAACCGTTTGATATAGCGATCCGCCGGTTTAAACGGATCTGTGAAAAAGCAGGTGTTCTCTCGGAGACGCGTCGCAGGGAATTCTACGAAAAACCTACCGAGGAACGCAAGCGTAAAGCCGCAGCTGCAGTGAAGCGCCATTTAAAAAAATTGTCTCGGGAGCGTTATGCGCTGAGAAATTTAAGGCGTGGTCGGCCTCAGATATAAGAAACGGTGGTATAAATGGATCAATCTGCACCATTGAAACGTCGTATTCAGGATGAGATGAAGTCCGCAATGAAAGCTCGCGATAAGCAGCGCCTTGGGATTGTGCGATTGATTCTGGCGGAGATAAAGCAGAGAGAAGTTGATGGTCGTATTGAGATGGATGAGTCGACTATCATCCCGGTGCTGGACAAAATGATAAAACAGCGACGGGAATCTGTTAGTCAGTACCGTTCCGCTGAACGTGAAGATCTAGCTCAAATTGAAGAATATGAAATTGTGGTTATCCAGGAATTCCTGCCGGTTCCACTCAGCGGAGAAGAAATCGCAGAGATGATTGGAAAGGCTATTTTGAAGGTTGAAGCGAAATCTGTCCGAGATATGGGTAAGGTGATCGCTAATCTCAGGCCCTCGATGCAGGGGCGAGTGGATATGGGAAAAGTGAGTGCACGAGTAAAGGAAAGGCTTATTTCGGGGTGACCTTGAAATTGCTCTACGTGTTTTATTTCAGGGTTCTAGTCCATTGATGTCCGGAGTGTATAAATAAATCCGTTTCCTTGTAACTAGGCTTTTTATTCTTGGGTGGTCTTCCAGTTTATTAGGCTATCGGATTAAGTATGGCGGGTAGAATTCCACAAGACTTTATTGATAATCTGCTTGCTCGGGTTGATATTATTGATTTGGTTACAAGTCGCGTTCCTCTCAGAAAATCAGGGCAAAATCATGTTGCCCGGTGTCCTTTTCACGACGAAAAAACTCCCAGCTTTACTGTAAATCAGGAAAAACAGTTTTTTCACTGTTTTGGCTGTGGTGTCAGTGGCACGGCCATCGGCTTTCTTATGGATTTTGAACGCCTGAGCTTTGTAGAGGCAATAGAAGTTCTGGCAGCGTTTGCGGGTGTTGACGTCCCATATGAAAAAGGAAGTTCTGTCAAAAGTGACCAGGGTGCGAATAATTCTAAAATATTTGACCTTCAAGAGAAGGTCGCTAATTCCTTCCACCAGCAACTTTTTAATAGTCTGGAGGGTCGCGATTTTACTCACTATTTAGAGTCCAGAGGCGTAGATGGCGATATCGCACGCAGTTATCATCTCGGTCATGCGTCTTCTGGCTGGCATAACTTGTCCAATTTATTTCCCCAGGATTTGCTTGAAAGGGCCGGGTTGCTTGTCACTAAAGACAATGGCAAAAGTTATGATCGGTTTCGTGGCCGTCTCATGTTCCCGATACGGGATCGTCGCGGTCGAACCGTCGGTTTTGGTGGTCGGGTAATCGATGATTCTTTGCCGAAATACCTTAATTCACCGGAAACCAGTGTCTTTAAAAAAGGCAATGAGTTATACGGGTTATATGAATTGCTTAAAATACTACCTAAACCAGACCGAATCATTGTGGTTGAAGGTTATATGGATGTAATCGCACTGGCTCAGGCGAAGATACATTATTCAGTCGCAACTCTGGGTACAGCGGTTTCCAGGAATCACCTCGAAACCTTGTTTCGCTATACTTCTGAGTTGGTGTTTTGTTTCGATGGCGATAACGCGGGTCGGCAAGCGGCCTGGCGTGCTTTGGAATTATCGCTACCGTCTCTTCGCGATGGCAGGCGAGTCAGAATTATGGTGCTACCTTCAGAGCATGATCCCGATTCGTTTGTTAGAGAACAAGGGGTTGTCCGGTTTTCAGAATCGGTAGCGCAATCAAAACTACTGTCTGATTATCTTTTTGAGGAACTGACTTCGGATCTTGATTTAACTGAAATAGAAGGTTGTTCGGCCTTGGTGAATAAGGTTAAGCCGCTCATTGCCAAGCTTCCAGCGAGTGCATTTCGAGATATGATGGTTGCCAGGCTTAATCAACTAGTAAAAATAAATGCACTACCGGCAGAGCCAGAAAATAAATCTGGGCCGCGGTTTTCCAATGTTGGAGTGAAACAAAGAACTAAGCCCTCACCGGTTAGGACGGCTATAGCACTCCTGTTGCAGTATCCTGATATTTCGAGGAGTGTCGATGTATTGCCTGATGATTTTAAAGAAACTGATATGCAGGGAGTGAAGTTACTGATTGAGGTTTTTGAGATATTGAGGAGCAATCAAGCAGTTCAGATGAGTGGCTTGATTGAGCGATTTCGAGGGACGGTTCATGAGCAGCACCTAAAAAAGCTTGCCCATTTGGATTTATTGCTGCCTGCGCAGGGCGTGTTGGCAGAATTTTCGGATGCGTTGTCACGAATTGTGGAGCAAATTCGAGAGAGGCGTATAGCCGAATTACTCAATAAACCTGAACTTTCTAAAGATGAATTGATAGCGTTGCGAGCTTTACTGTAGGTGTTTATTCGAGCCTAATAAAAGTTTAAATAATTTGAAATATTTATAGAAAGGAGGTATTATGATCTGTTCCTTTTTGTACTCCTTGAATGTAACCCCGTGGGTCATTGATGAACCAAGAAAATCAACATTCCCAACTTAAACACCTCATTGCTAAAGGCAAAGAACAGGGGTTTTTGACGTATTCAGAAGTCAACGATCATTTACCCAGCGACATTGTTGATCCCGATCAGGTTGAAGATATTATTGGTATGATCAATGATATGGGTATCAAGGTGCATGAGACAGCTCCAGATGCCGATGCATTGATTAACGATTCTGCTATTGTTGCCGATGACGAAGATGCGGCTGAAGTTGCAGCTGCAGCCTTAGCTTCTGTTGATAGTGAATTCGGGCGGACAACAGATCCGGTTCGCATGTATATGCGTGAGATGGGTACGGTTGA
>CAZGQY010000278.1:0-3802 GCA_964528035.1 uncultured Methylococcaceae bacterium
TAGTTTTTGATCGGGCGATTTGTTTTTTCTGCCGCGCAGCGGCTTCGTCCAACAAATAATTCAAGCAAGTTGTGCAGAAAAAGCGTCTGCACAATGGACACAGCTTGCGCTGTGCCACTTAATTAAGACGTTATACGAAAATAAAATGAGTCAAAGCATTAAGGAAAATATAGAAAAATTCGGCTGGCAATGCCAATACGTTTTTGATCATGATGGCGAAAAAGAGGGTTTTTCATATAGCATCGGTTTTGAAGAATCATATGATCATCCAGAGATAATGATCTTCGGCTTGGCGAAAGAAACAATGCATTCTGTTTTGAGTGATATAGCAGAAGATATTAAAGAAGGTTTAGTAATTGAACCCAATAAAAAAATATCAGGTATTCTTTCAGGTGATTATGAGGTTTTATTTAAGCCAATTGTAGCAGTCAATATTCCTGAATATGCTGGCATAGCTTCTGATTATTACAGTAAGCCATTCCGTATTTATATTATGTTTTGGCCTGATAAAAACAACATACTTCCTACAGAGCCAAATTGTGAGCTTACTGTTGAAAATGAAGCACTTAAAATCGTATAACAATGCAAATTAACTCGGACATTTTGTTACGCTGCGCTTCACAAAATTCCGGTTATTTGCGGCGTTAATTGCGACACGAAGTCGCATAAATATTTGTTGTGATTAATGTAAAAGGAGGGACTGTAATTTAATACACAACCCGGTGTTCTACCACCGGTATCCAGCAAGGCCATGCGTTTCGGGGTACGGCTCCGTTGGGTATGAAGCGTCTTGTAACGAAGCCTGAAGAACGTCAGTTCTTGAAGAGCGAACCGTGAGGGACGCTCAACTCTGCCAGCATCAAAGGCGGTAAGGAGCCAGGATAGAGCAATAAGGTTAACGATCATGTGAACTGCTGCACTGCCGTAATCGCAAGCTGAGCCAAAGATGCTGACAGGCTCTAACCAAAAGGTGAGGGGTCAAGCAGGAAGGTTCTAACGTCCTTCCTCGTAGATGTTGCACCCTCGGTGGACGGGCAGAACCTAAGTTGCTTAGAGTGGTATTTATGTGGAACGTGGAAACCCCGTAAACCTCCTGGATCGATCAGGTTCTGATACAGGAAAGCGAGTCGCAAGGTGAGCCGACAGGCGTGTGGGTTTGGGAGGATGGAAAAAGCAAAGGCCGTCGCGTAATGAGACGGATACGGATTGAAACATTATCCGGTACGAAAGTACGCCCACGTCCGTCAGGTGCTTCTTTGTGAGAGAGTTTGGAGAACCGATAATGAGAAGGAACCGCATATGACGGTGGCGTTAGCCACTGGTGCCCCTTCTGCAAACGTTGGCAGCTGGATCAGCATAGACTGGACGGTCGTGTACAAGTTTGTCCATCGGCTGCAAATGCGTATCGCAAAGGCAGTTGCGGAGGAACGCTGGCACAAGGTCGCCGCCTTGAGCCGACTTCTGACGCGCTCGTATTACGCCAAATTGTGGGCGGTAAGACGAGTCGTGACCAATAAAGGCAAAAACACGGCGGGTGTTGACCGGGTCATCTGGAAAACACCGAAGCAGAAGGTAAACGCCGTCAAAGCGTTGCGGCAACGGGGCTATCAACCGATGCCGCTCAGGCGGATCTACATACCCAAATCCAACGGCAAACAACGCCCGTTGGGGATACCCACGATGAAGGACAGAGCGATGCAGGCACTTTATGCACTGGCTCTAATCCCCATTGCGGAAACCCTGGCCGATGCGAACTCTTACGGGTTCCGAGAAAAGCGTTCAGTGGCCGACGCCATTGCGCAATGCTTTATTTGCCTGGCAAAGAAAGCCTCACCGCATTGGATACTGGAAGCGGATATTAAAGCCTGCTTTGACGAAATTGACCACGACTGGCTGATTCAACATATCCATATGGATAAACGTATACTCAGACAGTGGTTAAAATCGGGCTATCTCGAACAAGGAACGTTCAGGCAAACCGACAAAGGAACACCTCAGGGGGGTATCATCAGCCCAGTGATTGCCAATCAGGCGCTCGACCGTCTGGAAACGACGATTCAAACCGTCGTCGCTCGACGTGGCGCCTGTATTAATGTGATCCGCTATGCCGATGACTTTATCATCACCGGGGCAACCCCGGCCATCTTGATAAAGGAAGTCAAACCCTTGGTGGAAACCTTTTTAGGTTGTAGAGGGCTTCGCCTTTCCGAAGAAAAAACCCATCTGCGCTCCATCGAAGAAGGCTTTGATTTTCTAGGCTTCAATGTACGCAAGTACCACCATAAACTGCTCATAAAACCCTCGCGGGACAAAGTGGCCGGTTTTATGGAACGAATCCGAGACTATATAAAAAGCAATGTTTCGATACAAGCGGATCGTTTTCTTCGTGGCCTGAACAGTCGCTTGCGTGGTTTTGCGCATTTTTATCGCCATGTGGTCTCGAAAAGGACCTTCAGTGAATTAGACCAGCGAGTTTATCAACTACTCCGCAACTGGATGCTGAGGCGCCATCGCAATAAAACTCTTGCCTGGTGTAAGCGCAAATACATCAAACGCTGGGGTACACGGTGGCACTTTACGGTATCGACAGTCAAGGCAGGCAAAGTCCAGCCGATTCGATTGTTTATGCTTGCGGATTTGCCGATCATACGCCACATTAAGGTACAGGGCAAAGCACATCCTTATGATCCGCTCTATGCCGAATATTTCGAGCAACGGCGATACCGTCAATGGTCACGTCGAAAGAAGGACAGTAGGTTCTTGGCAATCCCGGCAATCGAGCGTATGGTTTGAGTTTTTATTACACATTTATTGGCGACACTGCCGGGTCTTTAATACGGCCTTTGAAGGGCTTGAGCTGCTTGCTTGGAAACTGGCACGGGCAGTTCTTAGAGGGCTTGGGGCTGGTGACAGCCCCTGGCTACTCGACGCGTCATGGCATGCCGAGTAGTATAATGAAGCTATGAAAATATATGCTGATACATCTGTTTTTGGTGGCGTATTTGACAACGAGTTCTCCGAAGCGAGCAAACAATTTTTTGTTGAAGTGGATGCTGGGCGATTCATGTTGGTAACTTCTGCCATAGTTGAAGCAGAGATTGAGCCAGCTCCTGAGAAAGTTCGGGCTTTTTTTACCAAATATGCCGGAATAGCAAATATCGCGGTTGCGAATCAAGAGGCGTTAGAGCTGCAATCGAGCTATATTAATTCTGGTGTTGTTACCGAAAATTCACTTGAAGATGCATTCCATGTGGCAGTCGCCACAGTGGCAAAATGCGATCTTATAGTGAGTTGGAACTTTAAGCATATTGTGCATTTCGATAAAATCCCTAAATACAATGCCGTTAACGTGCTGAATGGCTATGATCACATCGGCATATATTCACCATTAGAGGTAATTCACTATGGCAATTCGTGAACCTGAATGTGTGGCGTTAAAGCGTCGCGGAGCAAAATATGTTACCCAATTGCTATCAGGAAAAACACAGCAAGAACAATTAGAATTTTGGCAGGAACGTACAGAACGCTTATTGTCCCAACAAAAAGCTAGAGAGATTCCCACCTCAAAGCTTAGTAACGCATAACCAGTCGCTCCTTGTGCCGAGCTAAACTCGGAGCCTTGGGATTCCCATTGACGGGATGAAATTGGCTAGTGTTACCCAGTGGGTGAGTATCGTGAGATACAAGTCCCATCTGCCTAAAGTCTAGCCGACAGGGCAGTAGTGAAACCTGAGGGCAAGCCCGGCGACGGGAGTCCGAAGCCAGGTGGATCAAGAACAGAGGGTCAGTATTGAGCCCCGAA
>CAZGQY010000279.1:0-3767 GCA_964528035.1 uncultured Methylococcaceae bacterium
TAGTTTTTGATCGGGCGATTTGTTTTTTCTGCCGCGCAGCGGCTTCGTCCAACAAGGCCCATCCAGCGGACAGCAAAAAGCGTCACGCCTTTTGCTTGCGCAAAAGCCGCGCCACTTTTTGCTGCCGCTGATGGGCGACGTTAGCTGCTTTTAAAAATTATGGATGATCGTACTAAAGACAAAATTGTCATTGCAACATTATTTGGCTTCGTTGGCTTGCTTTGTGGCGTCATTTCAGAAAAATGGGGTATTGCAAGAAACAAAGTCCCAGATACAATTTCATGGAATGAGCTATTTTCTGAACGATTAGATAATATATTGATATTGTCAGCAATTACATTTGTTTTCGGTTATCTATTATCAAATAGCCTAAAAGGAGATGCAAAATATCTTATTTGTTATAAATGTCAAACACCGTATGATAAAAGCAAATTATGTAGTGACCAATGCCCGAGTTGTAAGCATCAACTAGAAAAACTAGAAGGGTTCTATCAACGTCATCCAGAGTTAAAAGGTCGCTAGTGATAATAAAGCTAACAAGTCAATTAACGGCGACCGCAAAAAACGCGTCGCGTTATTTCAAACGTTAGGCGGCATGCAGCGCAAATTCCAAGGTTATAAATATGAATAGAAACTACGCGTTGCTTCTAGTTCTAATGTTGCCTTTTGCTTCGTGCTCTGAAAATTCTTCAAACCAAGGTATTGCCTTGTTCGGAGCAAGTGATGGGAACAAGCATAGTGAGTATTTGGCGTACGCGCACAACATTGACATAGCCACAGCTAAGGACACCCTCGATAGAGCGCACTCCACTCTAGTTGAAAAATGCAATTCTGATGAGACGTTAGGTTGCACCATTTTATACTCCGATGTTTCTCGATCTGATTACCCATCTGCCAGTTTGAGATTGAGAGTAATACCGTCCGCAGTTGAACCGCTCATTACACTAGCAGGAGAAGTTGGCGTGGTTCGCCGCAATTCGACCACTGTCGAAGATCTTGCCGAGCCAATTCGGGACACAAAGGGCAATATCAAGAAACTTCGATCACATCTAACAGATTTAGAAAATCTCCGTACTCAATCTAAGAGTGATATTCGCGCACTTATCGCCGTTACGGCTGAGATAGCGAAAGTAACATCGCAACTTGAGACGGCCCTTGGGCAAGAAGCTCACCTCTTAGAGCGGGTTGAGTTACAAATTCTTAATATTAACTTCTCAGTAGATCGGCGATCTTCATTCTTTGCCCCTATAGGTCATGCGCTAAGCGAATTCTCCGATGATCTTTCAGAAGGTATTGCGCAAGCAATCTCTGGCTTTGCATATCTACTACCATGGCTCGTTGTCTTGATACCACTTTTGATGTTTGTGCGCTTCTTGTGGCGCAAGCTGAAATAGAGCGTACTGATCTCAGCACGTAGTACTATGGTCTTAGAGACTTCGCTAATGAGTGAGAACATGAATCAGTTGCCCCCTAACAGGTCGCTGCAGTGGAAGTTTGACCCGTCCGGCCCTTTTGCTTCCGCAAAAATACCGTCCGCCTCAAGCTCCGCTGAGCTCCGGTGTTATGCATTTGCCAGATTTTTCAGATAATTACCGGATAGACTGCATTAGATTCAGGTATAGTTAATTTTTCCGACAGGGATGATGATAAAGAAAATAGACATAGCAAACTTTGGATGTTTCAAAAATTTTAATTGGAGTAACACTGTTGTAGATAGTGATGGCACCCAAGGCGAATTTAAGAAACTAAATATTTTGTATGGCAGAAACTATTCCGGAAAAACAACGTTATCGCGAATAATTCAAAGCCTCCAGGACGGAGACTTACCCACGAAATATGATTCCCCATCATTCATTGTCACTACCGATAATGAAACATGTGACCAAACAAACATCCCCCTTCCGGACCAAAATATACGTGTATATAACAAGAGCTTTGTTAACAATCATCTAGCTTTCTTAAGAGATAGCAACGACGATATTACTCCTTTTGCAATAGTGGGGAGTGAGAATAGATCAATCGAAGCAGAGATAGCAGAAAAGGAAAAAATACTTGGAAATGAAGAAGATAAAACGGGCTTAAAAAGAAGCGAAATAATTAAGCGAATAGAGTTCAATAGAAAACACAGGACTAAAAGTAAAGCATCGTCAGATCTACAATCAAAACTAACTAATAAAGCCACAAAACCTCCATATGGGATAAAGCATAATCCGATATATAAGGACCCAAATTACAACACACCTAAAATTCAAGCCGATATTAGGACAATACAAACAGGATCATTCCAATCATTTAATAAGAGCGAAATAAAGGCACACGCGGATCTTTTATCGGAATCCCCACTTCCCAAAATTGAGGTTGAGCTGGAGTTTTCTCCAACGATTGAAACGCTGTTCGAAAAAGGGAACACGCTCCTAACAAGAAAAATTGAACCTACCGTTTCAATTCAAGAGTTACTGAATAATGCTGTCCTGCAGCAGTGGGTGAAAGAGGGCATTCCATTGCATAAGGAAGAAATGAAAAATTGTGGTTTCTGTGGGCAATCATTGCCGACAGATCTATGGTTGAGACTAGATCAACATTTTAATGAGGAATCACAAGGTCTTGAGGTTGAGCTGGATGAGTATATTAAAACAATCGAAACGGATCTGAAGAAAATAGACTCGATACTAACATTGAATTCAACCGTGTTTTATTCGGTTTATAAATCGACTTTTATCGAGCTAGAAAAAAATCTCAATGACGAACTTTCAAAGTATAAGGAGAACTTGTCGAACTTAGTAAGAGCTCTAGGAGCAAGGAAAACTGACATATTTAGACCCAAACTGAGCATTGAGTATTTCGATAACACATCAGAAATTGACCGGATACTGGGGGTCATAAACGAGCTTATATCATCAAATAACGGGAAATCATCAAGCCTCTCTAATGATCAGAATAATGCGAGAAGTGCACTTCGCTTGCAAGAAGTCGCTCAATTTATAAGTGAAATAGACCTTGAGGGTGAAAAAGCCAAGATTGCGGTATTGCGTCAAGCATCAGATACAGCGAATAGCGAGTTACTGGAGATAAGAGACCAAATTCGCATTATAGAAACCGAAATTGAAAATTTGCGAATAAAGCTGAAAGACGAGAAGAAAGGCGCCGATAAAGTCAACGAGTACTTAAGTCATTATTTTGGTCATGCCTATCTAAGGCTTGAAGCAGTAGAGGACTCAGAAACGTCAAATTTCAAATTTAAAATAAAAAGAGGTGAAGATCTAGCTTATAACTTGAGCGAAGGTGAATGCAGCCTTGTAGCTTTTTGCTACTTCATCGCAAAGCTTGAGGATGTGGAAACTAAAGGGAAGAATTTAACTATCTATATTGATGACCCAATATCGAGCTTGGATAGTAATCACATATTTTTTGTATTTAGCTTAATCGAAAACCTCATTGCAAGACCGGACATCGATGAAAACGGACAGAAATCTTATCACTATGATCAACTATTTATTTCCACACATAATTTGGAATTTTTAAAGTATCTAAAGAAACTTTCAAGACCTTCACATGACTTCGAACACTTCCTTGTTGTTGAGAAAAATGGAGTCGGGAAACTTGAACTGATGCCACCATACCTAAGAAACTACGTCACAGAGTTTAATTTCTTGTTTGGTGAAATCCTTATCTGCGCAGACCAGGAAAACGCAGCAGCAGAACACCATTGCTTTTACAATTTTGGAAATAATTTAAGGAAATTTTTAGAAGCTTTCCTATTTTTTAAA
>CAZGQY010000280.1:0-3739 GCA_964528035.1 uncultured Methylococcaceae bacterium
AGGGTTAACTTGAACACACTAAGACGATGATAGAGGTCAGCGCGAAATTCTCCTTCCTGTGCCATTTCCTCCAAATCCAGATTGCTCGCTGCGATGATCTGAAGGTCAACCGATACCTCCCGCTCGCCACCCAGTCGCCGAATCTTGCGGTCCTCGATGGCTTTCAGTAACTTGACCTGTAATTCCATTGGCATATCGCCAATCTCGTCAAGGAACAAGGTCCCACCATCTGCTTGCTCGATCAACCCTCGATGAAGGCTACCGGCACCGGTAAAGGCCCCGGCTTCATGCCCGAATAATTCAGACTCCATGATCTCCCGTGGCAAGGCCGCGCAGTTGATTTCGATCAGTGGACCTTTGGCGCGAAGACCATTGTAATGCAGGATTTTTGTTGCTAAGCCCTTTCCGGTGCCCGTTTCACCGCCGACGATGAGCGCACTAAGTGGCACTTGCACCAACTTTAGAAGCAACTGACGGACTTTTTGCGCGGCTTCACTTTGACCGACGAATGCATCTACCGAATACCGTCGGTGCTGGTTTTCCGCCTGATCTGATAATTGCCTTTGTGCCTTGGCGGACCTCGCCGCACTGGCAACGACCAGATCCAGGCGTTCCATATCACAGGGTTTTTCCAGGAAGTCATAGGCACCCAGTTGCAATGCACGTACAGAATCAGGTACGCTGCCGAAACCGGTCAAAAAGAGCCATTCAGTAGAGGCGGCTCTATTGTCCAATTGTTCCATAAAATCAAGTGCATTTCCATCCGGTAAGTTCATGTCCGATAGCACTAAAATCGGATCGAAATGCAGTTTTGTGAGTGCTTGATTGGCTTCGCCCAGACTGGTAACCCACTCGACTTCATAAGCCATTTTTTGATAGCGACGGGTCAACTCTTTACCGAGCAGAGATTCGTCTTCGATAATCAGGAGGCGACCGGGCATTTTACAAAACGGTTTCAGGCAGTTCCAGAGTGACACAACCCCCGCGTGGCTGCAGATTGCGAAGTTTTATTTTGCCTCCCTCATCTCGGACAAATCGCTGGACAATGGCCAATCCGAGTCCTGTCCCGTCGACGCGTGTGGTGTAGAACGGGCGGATACCTTCGGCAAGCAGTTGTGCCGAAAAACCAGGTCCATCGTCAGTGATTTCAATATTTAGTGCATTGGTCTGCCGGTATGCATTGAGCTGAATCACACCGGTCGTATTACCGATAGCCTGAGCGGCATTCAGAATCAAATTCAAAAGGGCCTGACGGAGATTTGGTTCCGGAAGTTCACAGATGATATTCTCAGAAATATTCGATTTCAATGTGATGTTGGATGGAATCTGGTAACGGGTTAGCGAAATCAACTCATTGGCCAATTCGGCCAGTTTGAAACTGGTTAAATTGTTGGGTCTTTGCTTAGACCGATCCAGTAGACCTTTTAACAATTCCGCCATACGTTTAAGTTCCTTGGCAACCAAATCAAGCCGCTCCGCCTGACTAGGATCTGAGACCTCTGATCTAAGATTCGAACAACTCATGATGACGCCTGCCAGTGGATTACGCAGTTCGTGGGCTAAACTTGCCGCAAATTCACCTACCGCGGCTAATCTCTCGGCCTTGGAAAGACTGATTTGTTGGTCAATCACTGCTTTGGTGGCTGAACGAACTTTCTTATGCAACACTTTCGCATTCCGTTGATCGGTCTCTTTCAAGGCGCTTAGATACTCAATCATCAGATTGTAGTTCGTATAAACGGGCACAAGCAAGGGATCGACTTGTTCGATCGGGATCAACGTATAATCTTCGTAAGTCAACCGCAAAAGCAGTTCTTTTAAATCACTGAGTGGTGCAAGAACCCGTTTACGTAGATACCAGCTGGATACGATAAACAGAGCTGCTAGCATCATTCCAGCCATCCACAATTCAATGCGTGTTTCATAGCTGATCGTCTCCAGTAATTGATCGCGCGCAATGGTTTCATCATCCAACATTTGATTCATTGCGTTAAACGCGGTCAACAATTCATTACCAACAACTGATCGGTTATCGGCGAGCTTGCCGAGACGACTAAATCTTTCGGCGACTGATTCCAGCACTGCAGGTGTTTGCTCAGACAGATGGTTATCGATCTCGCGCAAGCGACGAAGCTGACTATGAAAAATTTGCAGGCGCTCCGGATCGATCGACGCTTCACCACTAAGAAAATTTACCAGAATTTTATGCACGCCGAGACTGGTTTCCTGAATGCGATGCGAATAACCGATATATTCATGCACTCGATCGAGTCGCGCCAGGTTTCTCCAGATCATGATTGCCAGCACCGTAAACGCCAACAGTAGAAGGGCCAGCAATGCA
This sequence comes from uncultured Methylococcaceae bacterium, assembly GCA_964528035.1. Lineage (GTDB taxonomy): Bacteria > Pseudomonadota > Gammaproteobacteria > Methylococcales > UBA1147 > CAZGQY01. Next base: position 2,342 of record CAZGQY010000280.1, read on the forward strand.
AGGCCGCGAAGTTGAACCGAGCGTTCAAAGAACAATTTAAAACCGGGTTTGGGTGACTTCATAAATCCGTACCAGTTTGAATGACGCGATCGCTTTCAGGATAGACTCCTGTCGATCTCCTTTCGTCGTATCGGTAAACAGTCTTGAGCTTGGCTATTGCATTTATCTCGAACAAATTCAAGCGCGAATTCAACCCTTTCCAATCAGCGACAAAAACCCGTTCATTAGTGCCAGCGGTGCAGGTGGACAACCGCGAATTGCCAAATCCACCGGAACCACATTGCTGACTGCACCGCAACTCGCATAGGAAACACCGAATTCACCGCCGCAAGCACCGCAATCCCCGACAGCAACAACCCATTTTGGATTGGGTGTAGCATCGTAAGTCCTTAGCAAGGCCTCCTGCATGTGCCGGGAAACCGGTCCGGTTACCAACAATACATCGGCATGGCGTGGTGATGCAACAAAGTGGATACCGAATCTTTCGATATTGTAATACACATTGTTCAGTGCATGGATTTCCAGTTCGCAGCCGTTGCAAGAACCCGCGTCAACCGCGCGTACCGCCAGGCTGCCCGCAAATCGTTGCGTGATTATATCCTTAAGCCGTGTGCCGACAATTTCGATCGCATCGTCTTTTTCAAACGGTGCAACACGCTCGGTACAGATGCCGGTGCGCAACACCTTGCCGTAGAGTCTTAGCATGATAACCTCATTTTATAAATCATGGCCCGAGTAAGAACCGTTAACGGATTTATTGCAAACAGGAAAATCGGGGACAATATTTTCAAGCACGATCTTTTCCAATGCTGGCCAGTTGATGATACTCGGGTCTCTCGGGTAATACCGGGCGATACGATTGTCCTGATCGAAGCGCACATAACATAGAATCTCGCCACGCCAACCTTCGACCAGACCGATTCCTTCAGCACCGGCGACAGGGGACTGCCATTGTGTGCATAAGTCGCCTGAGGGAATTTTTTCCATAGACTGCCTGATGAGATGAAACGCAGCCTGGATTTCTTTATAGCGAATCCAGAAACGCGAGGCCACATCGCCCTGATCTTCCACCGGTACTTGCACTTCAAGTTGATCGTAGGGCGGATAGGGTGCATTTCGACGCACGTCGAAAGACAGGCCCGAGGCCCGTCCAACATAACCCAGCGCCCCCAGTTTAGATGCGGTTTCGACGCTTAATACACCGGTGGTAATCAAGCGGTCTTCCAGTGATTCGGAAAAATCAATCAAGGCGACGATCTCGCCCAATTCTTTTTTCAGAATCCTGATAGATCGATCGGTATATGCGATGGACTCCATCGATAAATCCTGATTGACGCCACCCGGGATAATGCAGTCCATCAACAAACGATGACCAAACAGATGGTCATTATCCCGAAC
>CAZGQY010000281.1:0-3690 GCA_964528035.1 uncultured Methylococcaceae bacterium
GTCCTGTGTTCGGCTTGCTGGGTCACTGTTATCCCAAACTCGACTGGGCTCCGAAAATATTTCGTGCAAAAACAACTTTTCAGTCCCTGGCTCGAGATACAGCAGATGCTTATCTGCATAGCGTTTCAGTTATGGCCGATAATACCCGTAATGAGTTATTCAGTCCCGAACTGAAATCCAGGTTACAGGGCTATAATGCCCGTGAAGTGTTTCGCGCACATTCGAATAATTCACCCACCGACCATCCACTTTCATTAATCCAGTATTTGGATATGAAGACCTATCTTCCCGGGGATATTCTTACAAAAGTTGATCGGGCAAGTATGGCTCATGCATTGGAAGTTCGAGTGCCTTTGCTTGATCATGAATTGGTCGAGTGGATGTCGAGTATTTCTCCGGATTTGAAATTAAAAGGCCGTGAGGGTAAATACATATTTAAAAAAGCGCTCGAGCCTCACTTACCGCAAGACATTTTATACAGAGAGAAAATGGGTTTTGGTGTTCCGATAAAAGATTGGTTTCGGGGGCCACTAAAACAGAGGGTACAAGAGGCGCTGTTAGAGAAAGGGCTTCCTGATACGGGGTTTTTTAATCGCAAGTATCTGCAACAGATGGTCAAGCAACATCAGTCGGGTCAACGCGACTATACTGCACCGATATGGTCTTTATTAATGTTTGAGTCTTTTCTGCGGCAAGTTTAAGCTATGATTGATCAGAGACTGTGAAGCATGAAAAGTATCGAAGCAACCTAGAGTGATCAAGAATAGAGCACAGGTTGGGCGCAGAATACTTTGCGGTCTTTTGAACTCTGTTTTTATATTTGTTCATTTATATAAAGTTGATGGCAGAAGTTGTTCGATAGTGTCAAAAATCACAATTTATTAGGAATCACATGAAAGTAACGGTATTCGGCTCAGGATATGTTGGATTAGTCACCGGTATTTGTCTGGCAGAGGTGGGTAATGATGTTGTTTGTGTCGATATTGATCAAAATAAAATAGACAATCTGAATAATGGGGTTGTACCCATTTATGAACCGGGCCTGGATACCATGATCAAAGAGAACATGGCAGTGGGGCGGATAAAGTTTACAACCGATATTGAAGAGGCTGTCAATCATGGCGTTTTTCAGTTTATAGCAGTGGGCACGCCACCCGATGAAGATGGGTCGGCAGATTTGCAGTATGTTGTGGCGGTTGCCAAATCTATTGCGGCGCATATGAATGAGTACCGAATCGTTATAGACAAGTCAACGGTGCCTGTAGGGACAGCAGACACAGTTAAGAATGTCATGCTCGAGACTTTGGAAGACAGGGGTGTCGATATTGATTTCGATGTGGTGTCGAATCCTGAATTTCTAAAAGAAGGTGCGGCGATTGATGATTTTATGAAACCGGATCGAATTGTCATTGGCACGGATAACCCGAGAACGGCTGAGTTATTGAAAGTTTTGTATGCTCCCTTTAATCGAAGCCATGAGCGAGTGATTACGATGGATATCAGGTCGGCGGAATTGACCAAGTACGCGGCTAATGCCATGTTAGCAACCAAAATCAGCTTTATGAATGAGTTATCGAATCTGGCTGATCATCTGGGTGCGGATATAGAGCAGGTACGCAATGGTATCGGTTCAGATTCCAGAATTGGCTATTCCTTTATTTATCCGGGTTGTGGCTACGGAGGATCCTGTTTTCCAAAAGACGTTAAGGCATTAGAGAGAACCGCTCAACAGGTCGGTTATAAGGCGGAGTTACTGACTGCCGTGGAAAATGTAAATTCCAGGCAAAAACAAGTGTTGGTTGATAAAATAAAAAATCACTATAACGATAATATTCAGGGCAAGGTTTTTGCCCTTTGGGGCTTGTCATTTAAACCCAAGACGGATGATATGCGAGAAGCACCCAGCCGAGTGGTTTTGGAAGCATTAATTGATGCCGGTGCTGTAGTCAGGGCTTTTGATCCGGAAGCTATGGATGAAGCGAGAAGATTGTATCCAAATGAAGCTGGCCTGCAATTAGTCGATACCGCTGAAGATGCGCTAAAAGGGGCAAACGCGTTAGTTGTTGTTACAGAATGGAAGCATTTTTGGAGTCCGGATTTTGATCTTATTAAGCAAAATTTAAAAGACGATGTTATTTTTGATGGAAGAAATTTATACTCGCCGGATTTGATGAAAAAATATTCAATTCAGTATTATTGCATTGGTAGGACAGCCTCATAGAAGGTAGACTTAGAATAGAAGTGATTACGAGGATGGATGGTTTTAGATAGCTATAAAATCGGTATTGATCTTCGTCAGTTTTGTATTGAGTTTTGCGTTGATGGTGAATTGGGTATTATCGCCGAGAGGGTTCAGCTGTTAAGGTATAGAATACTTATAATAATTGTAATTACTCAGCGAATTTCGTGGTTAGGCTTGCACCCTCGAATAATATACGCTGAACAGTTACTAATAATTAAACTGAAATTCTGTAAGTTTTCTGGAGTACTGGTTTTCGATTAGAGTAACGATCAAATTTGAAAACAGGCAAAATGCTTGAGTGGTTATTCATGGAGTGAAGTAGCTTAATGAAATCCAGGGTAATTAATAATCCATTTTAATAATAGTTTTAGCAGAAAATTAAAACGTGAAAATTCTATATCACCATCGAATTGCTTCGAAAGATGGGCAGTATGTTCATATTGAAGAAATTGTAAATGCTTTAAAAGAATTGGGTCATGAAATAATTATTGTGGAGCCCAGTTCAATTACAGATAAGCAATTTGGCAAAAGTTCGGGAACTGTGGCAAGGTTGCGGTGCTTTTTACCGGGAATGGTTCATGAATGCTTAGAATTTTTGTATTCTATATACGATTTTCTAAAACTATGTCGAGTGATAATTCAGGCCAGACCTGATTTTATTTACGAAAGATATAATCTTTTTTTCCCCTCTGGCATTTGGGCAAAACAACTGTTTAAGTTGCCGTTGATTCTTGAAGTGAACGCGCCCCTGTATCAGGAAAGAGATAGTAATGATGGAATCAGTTTAAAAAATTTCGCTGTCTGGACAGAAGGTTATGTTTGGCGATCAGCAGATCTGGTTCTGCCAGTCACCCAGGCATTAGCAGAAATAATCAAGACCAGGAATGTTGATGAGAATAAAATCGTTGTGATCCCGAATGGTATAAATAGAGACGGACGATTTAACAAAAAAACGCAGAGTGATACGATTAAAGATAAATATCAATTGCACGATAAATTGGTATTAGGATTTACGGGCTTTGTAAGGACATGGCATCGACTCGATAAAGTGCTGGATGTAATTGGTCGCCATAAAGATGACAATTGGCATTTTTTATTGGTGGGTGATGGGCCTGTCAGGGCGGAATTAGAAAAACAGGCTAAAACTCTGGGAATTGAAAATCGGGTGACGTTTTCCGGACTGGTGAATCGGCAGGAAATGCCGGATTATGTGGCCGCCTTTGATATTGCTTTGCAGCCAGATGTTGTTCCTTATGCATCTCCATTGAAACTTTTTGAGTACATGGGTTTTGGCAAGGCCATATTAGCGCCCGATCGAAATAATATAAAAGAAATTCTCACGGACGAAGAGGATTGTTTGCTATTTTCAGTTGATAAGGAAGACGATTTTATAGAAAAACTTGAAACATTGGCTGGGTCAAAGGATTTGCAGAACAAACTAGGGATGG
>CAZGQY010000282.1:0-3616 GCA_964528035.1 uncultured Methylococcaceae bacterium
CTGACCACTTCTCGACATAACCTACCCCCCAACACAACTGTGATGGAGTACTAGGTTTTAGTGTTCGAACAATTAATACAGCGCTTGGCAAATGATAGTAAGGCCTGTATAGTCTGATACTTAGCAAACCAGTAGCATTTATGAAATTTCAACCTGGAGTTACCAATAGAATGAATTGGTCGCGGTTAAACGGCGAGGCTCCCCTCTGTACTAAAAATCTCCTTCTTTTGCGTCGAATTCTGGATGCTCTCCTGCCCTAAGGGGCATTTAACGCAACAAAACTAGAAAATAAGAGTTCCCTTTAGGATTTCGCTGTCGTTGGTTTGACCAATCAGCGGAAAGTCGGAGTATTCCCATGAAAGATAAGTTAATAATATTTGATACCACTTTGCGTGACGGTGAGCAAAGCCCTGGCGCATCCATGACGCGTGACGAAAAAATCAGGATCGCAAAGGCTCTGGAGCGTTTGCGGGTTGATGTCATTGAGGCGGGCTTTCCATCTGCCAGTCAGGGTGATTTTGAAAGCGTTCAGGCAATTGCACGTACCATCAAAGAGTGCACAGTCTGCGGTCTTGCCCGTGCATTGAATTCGGATGTTGATCGGGCGGGTGAGGCAGTAAAAGATGCCGAAAGGCGTCGCATACATACCTTTATCGCGACGTCACCGATTCACATGAAAATGAAGCTTCAGATGGAACCTGAGCAAGTCATCGATTATGCGGTCCGTGCTGTTAAAAGAGCCAGACAATATACCGATGATGTAGAATTTTCCCCGGAAGATGCAGGCCGGTCCGATGAGGATTTTTTGTGCCGAATTCTGGAAGAAGTAATCGATGCGGGTGCGACTACATTAAATATTCCCGATACAGTGGGTTATAGTCTGCCTGGCCAGTTTGGTAAAACAATCGCTAATTTGATCGAACGGATACCGAACGCCGACAAAGCTGTTTTTTCTGTTCATTGTCATAATGATTTGGGTTTGGCTGTCGCGAATTCTTTATCGGCGGTGTTGAATGGTGCGCGTCAGGTGGAATGTACCATTAACGGATTGGGAGAGCGGGCGGGCAATGCGTCTCTTGAAGAAGTTGTGATGGCAGTCAGAACCAGAAAGGATGTGTTTTCCTGTCGTACCGATATAGAAACTCAAGAGATTGTGACCTGTTCAAAGTTGGTATCCAGTATTACAGGGTTCCCTATTCAACCCAATAAAGCCATTGTGGGTGCGAATGCATTTGCACATGAGGCCGGTATACATCAGGATGGCGTTCTCAAGAGTCGGGAAACCTACGAAATTATGCTGGCCGAGGATGTTGGCTGGTCAGCCAATCGAATGGTGCTTGGCAAGCATTCAGGTCGTAACGCGTTTAAATCGCGCATGTCTGTTTTGGGGGTGGAATTTGAAACCGAAGAAGCTGTCAATAATGCTTTTTTTCGGTTCAAGCAACTGGCGGACAAAAAGCATGAAATATTTGACGAAGACTTACAGGCGCTGATCACCGAAGCCGGGCTTGAGTCCGAAGATGAATGGGTGCAATTGGTGGCCTTGAAAGTGAGTTCAGAAACTGGCGAAATGCCCAGGGCAAAGGTTACCGTACGAGTCAGTGGTACTGAGATTACTGGACAGGGTGAGGGCGGTGGTGCGGTAGATGCAAGTTTACGTGCGATCGAATCAATTGTGCATACCGATGCATCCCTGGAACTTTATTCGGTTAATAATATTACCAGTGGCACAGATGCTCAGGGAGAAGTCACCGTTCGACTGGCGAAAAACGGCAGAATGGTCAATGGCCAGGGGGCGGATACAGATATTGTTATTGCATCGGCAAAAGCTTATGTGAATGCTGTGAACAAAATAATGTTGGCAGAAGAACGCAAACATCCTCAGGTTAGTGGGGATATTTGAATTTATCCGTTTGAGGGTATTGAAAATTTGAATAGTAATTATTAAAGGGCTATCTTTTTAGGGTCCTTATCGCTTCGCAATTACCCATAGTTTTTCAATAGGGTTTACCCGAATCAGTCAATACTGACCCAAGCGGACTAACCACAGCGTTACCACCGCGATTTAGCACATGAGTATAAATCTGGGTGGTTCGGACGTCTTTATGGCCGAGCTGTTCCTGAACAGTACGGATATCCATGCCGCGTTCTAGAAGATGGGTGGCGAAAGAATGGCGTAGAGTGTGGCAACTGGCAGGTTTTATAATCGAAGATCTTCTGATCGCCATTTTAACTGCTTTCTGAACAGCGCTTTCGTGAAGGTGATGTCGACGTTGCAGACGGGTACGTGGATCCAGACTCCGTTTTCTGGATGGAAACACATATTGCCAGCCCCATTCTTGAGCTGCGCTCGGATATTTTTTTGCCAACGCATAAGGAAGATAAACCGAGCCAAATCCATCCCGCAAATCTTTTTCATGAATATTTTTAACCCCTTCGAGATGACGTTTCAAGGGAACCATCAATTCTTCCGCTAAAGTGACAACGCGATCCTTGTTTCCTTTACCATCCCGAACAATGATCGCTCGGTGACCAAAGTCGAGATCTTTCACTCTCAAACGAATACTTTCAAGCAAGCGCAAGCCAGAACCATAAAGTAAACAGGCAACCAGCCAGATACTCCCATCCAAATGCGACAATAAAGATTTGATTTCGGCGCCCGTTAAAACCACTGGAAGTTTCTGTGGCCGTTTGGCGCGAACCGCGCCATTCAATTCACCCAAGGGTTGATCCAAAACAGCCTTGTAGAGAAAGACCAGGGCATTCAATGCCTGATTCTGCGTACTAGCAGCAACCTGCCCGGTTACCGCTAAATCCGTCAAAAACTCAACCACTTCAGTTTCTGCCATTTCTGCTGGATGTCGTTTGTGATGAAAATAAATAAAACGCTTTATCCAGCCCACATACGCCTGTTCGGTACGTATACTGTAATGACGCACTCGGATCGCAGAGCGTACTTTTTGCAAGAGTAGTGAAGGTTTCTTTTCCATAACCTGGATCTATAGTGACTTAATATACATGTTCTTTTATACACCTTTTGATGTTAACAAGCAAACGATGAGTAATATCTGGAAAATGGCAGTGTTTGTTCGAGCCCATAAATGTGGAAAAATCGCATTTGAACTTATAGGCTTTCGATCGCATTGAGGTTATGATAATGGTGAATGGAAATCATGAACGATAAGAATCACGATATTTGGAAAGTGGCTTTGTTAAAACTTAGCGAGTTTCCGTCTACTCACTGTTGAACAAACACCGCTTCGCGGAGGGCCGCAAGCAGTACCTCGAAGTCCAGAATGATCGTTGAAATTGAGATAAGAATCACAGAACAAACGGGAAGAAATGGGTATCTTTCCCGGTATGGAAGCCACCCTGCAAAATATTCTGCAACAACGTTTTAAAACCTACGCCCGGCAACACCCACAATCCCTGCACAAACACAAAACCGCGCAAGCCCTGATGGATTGTCGAACCCAGGTACTGGGTGGCCACATGCAAAGCTGCCCCCAGGGACATATCGACCGCATCTGGTACAACTCCTGTAAAAATCGATCTTGCCCAAAATGCTCAGCCCTACCGACAGAACGCTGGTTAAATGCCCAAAAAGCCCGACTGT
>CAZGQY010000283.1:0-3615 GCA_964528035.1 uncultured Methylococcaceae bacterium
CGTTCCTGAACGTTTACGAAAGCAGGTGGATGATGGCAATTTGGGTATGAAAAGCGGCCAGGGGTTTTACCAATATGCGAAGGGTAAGCCGGTTAAAGAAGAGCAACAGGCATATGAGGGTAATTTTGATGAATTACAGGCCAGATTGATTAAGCGTCTGACTGATGAAGCGCAGGCCTGTCTTGCAGAAAATATTGTGGAAAACTCCGACCTATTGGATGCCGGAATAATTTTTGGTACCGGATTCGCGCCTTTTCGTGGTGGTCCCTTGAAATACTTACAGGATTCCTCAGCCCTCTCTACTTCTTGAGTGATCAAAAAGTCTCATTTATTAATACGCTATTGCCCGAGGGTTTGCCTTGTAGATCTCGTAGTTCTATTTGTCAATTCTTAGTAGAAGTCTTCAATTGAATGTCCAATTATTTTGACTGCTCTTTGTCCGAATTGGCAAATATGCTGCGTACTAACCAGCTTAGAGCCCAGGATCTACTGGAAAGTACTATGGATAATCATAGTCGATTTACGGATTCTCTGGATGCGTATATCGCCTGGGACAGTGTTGATATCTTGCGGCAGGCGAAAGCGGTGGACGCTGCGATAGCGACAGGATTTGATGCTGGGCCTTTGGCTGGTTTACCTGTTTCGGTAAAAGATCTGTTTGGAGTCGAACACTACCCCACTTATGCGGGATCCAGTCGGCGGTTGCCTTTCGATTGGCAACGAGAAGGGCCGGTTATAAATGCTTTGAAACAGCAACAAGCAGTGATTACCGGGAAGACTCATATGGTTGAATTTGCATTTGGAGGACTTGGCGTTAATCCTCACTGGGAGTCGCCGCGAAATCCGTGGGACTTACACCAATATCGAGTTTCAGGAGGTTCATCCAGTGGTGCCGGAGTTAGCCTTAGTGTTGGCTCAGCAGTGTTGGCACTGGGTACGGATACGGCGGGTTCGGTGAGGATACCAGCGAGTATGACCGGCAATGTGGGATTGAAAACAAGTTTCGGTCGATGGAGTCTGGATGGTATTGTACCGCTGAGTCCAAGTCTTGATACGGTGGGATTACTGGCGCGCAATGTTGATGATGTTGCCTATGGCTATTGCGCGCTGGAGAGCAGTCATTGTTACTCTGAACATCGGCGAATCTGCCAGAATATCGAGTTATCCCAGATAAAGATTGGTATGAGCGATGGGCTGTTATGGAGTGATTTATCAGCGGGAATAGCGGAGTCGGTTCAGTGCGCAACCGATGAACTGGTTTTACGGGGCGCAAAATTACAATCGTTTTTCTTTCCGGAGGCGGAAATGGTTTATCCGATCTTTAAGAAAGGAGGACTCGTTGCCGTGGAACTGTATGTGTTTTTAAAAAACAGTCTTCCAGACTGGTTACCTCTTTTAGATGAAAAAATTGCCCAGCGAATGGAAGATGCGGCGACACTACCGGCCTGCGAATATTTGCAGCGCGTGCAATTATTCCAACGTCTTTCACAACAGGCAAATGAACGGCTTGCAGAAGTGGATGTGCTGCTGTGCCCGACAGTGCCGGTCACGTCGCCAACGATGGCAGAGGTGCAAGATATTTCGCGTTATAGTGAAACCAATCTGTTATCACTTAGGAATACCAGTATCGTGAACTATCTGGATCTGATCGCAATAACCTTACCTGTGGGTTTAGACGCGGCGGGGATGCCGGTTGGAATGCAATTGATCACCGGGCGCGGTAAAGAGGATTATTTGCTAGCGCTTGCAGGTACAATTGAAGGATGTATAGGTAATGGGGTTGAACGCCTTGGTAGAGCGCCATTGGCAATGGGCTGCTAAACCTCTTTGCAGAAAAATATACGTTGAAAAGTTAAGGACTAAAGTTTTCTGAAAATAACCTATTCAATACCCAGCCAATTGTCGAGTATCGCGTGTGCTTCGTCGATACCGGTTTTTTTTAACGCTGAAAAAAGTTGCACAGTAGCTTCAGGGTGGGTTTGCTTAAGGGTCTGACTGACTTGAATTAAAGCGGATTTACCGGCCCCGTATTTGAGTTTATCTGCTTTGGTTAATGCGATATGCAAAGGAATGTCGCAATGCTTACACCAGTGCATCATTTTTTGGTCAAATTCCGTGAGCGGGTGGCGAATATCCATGACCAGGAATATGCCACATAAAGACTGGCGCTTTTGAAAATATTGTTCCATTGCGTTTTGCCACTGTTTTTGAACAGTTCTGGGAACTTTGGCATATCCATATCCCGGTAAATCAACGAATCGTCGCTGTGGGTCAATTTGGAAAAACATTAACTGCTGGGTGCGCCCGGGCGTTTTACTGGTTCGAGCCAGTGATTTTTGTGAGGTTATGGCATTAATAGCACTGGATTTCCCCGCATTGGAACGGCCTGAAAATGCGATTTCGAATCCTTCGTCTGCCGGGGCCAGGCTCATGCGTGGTACGCCGAGCATGAAGGTCGATTGTCGGTACAGTGAGTTCATAGTTGGGTATATTGAAAGACAAATCCGTAGTAACGGGTTTGGGCCGCGCTAGCGACCACTTAGGTAAAACACGCGACGTATTTTATCAGCTTAATGGGTATAACGGGCCAAAATCCCTATTTCAGACCACCTGATCCCATGACAGCGAATCAATAACTTACAAATTTCTTAAGGAAACTAATATGAGACCGATTTTTTGTAGGTTGTCGTTGAGCTTGCGAAACTCAACTGGATGGTTACGTTAATGCTGGGTTTCGTTCCTCACCGCCAGCCTACTTCAATTTAAATGGGTAACAAGTTATTTTCGATGAGATCAGGTGTTCTGAATTTCTGTAGTAGCTCTATTTTCGGACATTTTCCGAGTCGCAAGCTCAGGCATTATGGAGTACAATTCTGATCTGAATACGATACAATTCCTAGGGGAAATCTGGAGATGAAAAAGCTTATTTCAGCAATTGTTTGCTGTGTTATGGCGTTGGCCATGGCGGGTGTATCTTATGCTGCCGGTAATGCTGGTGCAGGGAAATCCAAGACGGCCACCTGTTCAGGATGTCATGGGGGAGATGGTAACAGCATGGTGCCGAATTACCCACGACTGGCCGGGCAGAATTCTTCTTATATTCGACGCCAGCTCGCGGACTTTAAGAACCTGAAGCGAGCAGATCCAACTATGCAGGCTATGGTTGCGGCCCTAAGTGAGCAGGATATGCAAGATATAGGCGCTTACTACGCGAGTCAGGTTGCCAAATATACTAAGGACGAAGGCGAGCAATTCGTCGATGAAGATGAAGAGATTCCCGTAACTGCGGAATTGATTGCCAGGGGTAAAGAAATTTACGAAGCGGGTAATGAAGAAACGGGTTTGGCGGCATGTAGTGCCTGCCACGGTCCAACTGCTGAAGGCAACCCATCTGCAGGGTTTCCTAATTTAAAAGGTCAGTTTTTAGTCTATGTCATTAAATCTCTTAACGATTTTAAGGAATCCTATCGTAATAACGATGATGCAGCGATGATGCAGACTTTGGCAAAGAAAATGACCAAAGATGAAATCTATTCTGTGTCTGCCTATCTATCAAGTCTAAAGTGATCGTGGGCGTGTTAATGGATCACTTTTCGGTTCGTTCCACCTGTCCAT
>CAZGQY010000284.1:0-3583 GCA_964528035.1 uncultured Methylococcaceae bacterium
ACCCCTTTTTCCTCTCCTTTAATAGCTAAGGTCAAGATTTGACCCCTTTTTCTTTCACGCTTTAAGTATATATATGAATGTATATAACTTTATATTACATGGGCACATATACGACACAAATCCGGTACTTTTTATAATTTATACATTGTTTTCATGATCTTAAAAGGCAAATAGGAATGATTCTTAAAGGAACTTCAGATTAATTATCGGCGCTGATGCTGCAACTGTTGCTTGAGCAACACTGGTAGCTTTAATACTAGCTGCTGTCATTGTGCTATTAACTGCACTTTGAATTCTAACTGCCGCTTGAATCGCTCTTTGTGAATTGATTAGTATATTCGCCCCCTCTGCTATTCCACATATTGCTGCGTTACCAACCTCAGCAGCCCCTATCGCTGCAGGAAGAACTCCTATCACTACAGGGGCAGCACTAGCCACAACAACTCCAGCAGCACCAACACGATTGGAAAATTGACTTAACGCAATAGCATCTTCTCTCCCTAACCGATGTGGTCCTCTTTTAAATTCGTTGAGTAAAACAGAATTGCCAAATAGCCCGATAAGACCATCGGGGTCAATAAACGTCAGTGGATTTGCATTAGCATAAAGGTAAGTATTAATCCCTCCACCAAGTCCAATTGGATCACTGGTAATGTACCTTCCGATGGCAGGATCATAGTACCTGAAGTAGTTATAAACTAATCTGGCGACTGAATAGCAGTACTCTTTCGATTGGCATTCAATTCGTACTTGATTGAGAATTATTGCGGGTACTTTTATACACTTTTGATTTACGCTTCAGCGCATATGAGTAAAGACCGGCAATTATGCCTGTTGGACAACCAACTTGTAGAGGGACCAATACCCAGAAAACTAGCCATCCGTTAGGCAATTGATGGCTATTCAATATTCTAACCATTCCATCTTCCGCCAATAGACTGCACCCAATATGGGCTACCAACCCCGAGAAATAGCCCGTTCCTGCTCCTAGGACAATACACACAATCCCCGACTTCCAAGATTCTGATATCCTAGATATTACAAACAATTTAAAACCGCAGAAGAGACAAAAACAATAAATAAGAACTCCCCACAAACCGCATGAATCGTGCCCCCAAAGAGTAATTTTCCAAAACGGCCCAAGCAATAACGCTGTTAAGTAGGCAGAAATCACAATCAATAACGTAGCCGAATCACGAGACAATCCAGACCTTGATTTCGCTTTTGTATTCATCGTGTCTCTTTTATTTGATTTCGCATATCTCTTTTCTGGATTCGCATAAACTTCTGAGCTCATTTTCTATACCGCCTGGCGTTCTGCTTCCGTTAAAAGACATAAATGGACCTACACCAGAAAGGACGCTGCTTGTAGCAACTGCGCACAAGCCGGGGGATACACCGCCACCGCTGATTATTCTATCAACTATACTTGCCTCTTCGCCGGCTGTAGTGGAAAACCGAAACTGGGTTACTTTACTCCCATCAGACTTCTGAAATTCTACAAACTTATTAAGATTAGCCTCCTCGCCCGAAAAGAAATCTCCAGAACCGCGAATGCCGCTATTAAAACTACCACCTGGATCAAACAACACTGGATCGCCACCGTTATCGACAAACGTGGCGGAATGATCAAATATTGGCAAAATACCACCGTCGCTAATTATGACTACGGTGTCTAGACCAAAAGGATCAATCCTAGATAGCGGATTTCCACCCACGTATGCGTAAGTATTCAACCCACCCTGTAACCCGATCGGATCACTGGTAATGTACCTTCCAATGGCAGGATCATAGTACCGAAAGTAGTTATATTGTTATTTATTGGTTTTATGCAACAACGTCTCTCCAAACTGCTTTTTGCAAAAACTCCTTCGATTCTCTTTTCCTACAAAATCAAGCTCTATATCAATAGAAGTTATTCTATTATCTGTTAAACGCATTTCTCCTTGTTTAGCATACCCATAACAATAATTTTTTTTGGCCTTGGTTCCACCTACTGCTGAGTAGATTAATAAATTATTCTCATTGCCTCCAAATTTAAGTATTTCATTAATTTCTGGATAATAAATGGTGATAGTTTCATACCACACACTATCCATAATTCCCGGTTTATCATGCTTTTTTAAACATTTCGCCACATTACCATTTCCATCAACAATTCTGAGAACATCAGAGCTGATTTCTATATTTTTTTTATAAAAGTATTCGGGGAGTTCTATATTTTTACTTTTCAAATATGTAAATTCACAAGTTGGCAAGTTATTTTCTTCAGCACATCCGACTAGAAATATGCTTAAACAGAATAATCTTAAAATCAATCGCATTCTACTGCCTCCTTTCGACGCTTGTTAAATTCATCAGCATATTTATTAGCTAATATTTCTGCCCAATAATCGACGCGATTATGTAATTTGTTGCCTATACCAGTTCCGTCATAATTTTCAAAATATTGTATTATTGCTCGCGAAAGATAATTTTGATTCGAGTGAATCATCTCATGAAAATGAGTTTGTAATAATGCTTTTGCTTGAGCGTCAGACAAAACATCATTCCACAAGTTACCATCATCAAAATCATATTCATTAATTGTGATTCGATTTTTATCAGGATCGTATATGCCTTCACTGAAAGGTCGGAGTTCTCTACAATGGTCACAACTAGTAATCGTAGGGATGTTTCGTCCTTTAAACACTTCGGCCATAATTTCTTCAGCCACATAAAAATCTTCAGGAAGTAAACCTAGTGGATCAACGTACACCAATGGGTTACCACCAACGTAAGAGTATGTATTTAGTCCACCAGCAAGCCCAATCGGATCACTGGTAATGTATCTGCCAGTAGTAGGGTCATAATATCTAAGGTAGTTATAATGCAACCCCGTTTCCTGATCAAAATACTGCCCCGGAAACCTCACATTAAACGTCAATGCTCCACTCGTCACTGCCGTACCAAATGCCTGGACATCGACCGTCCATACTATGGCCTGATTCTGATCCGTTATCAACTTCGGGGTCGACAGGTGATCGTTGTGAACCGTGTAGGTGACCGGTGTTGCGCCGGTGACCAGTGCGATCATTTCACCGCCCAGGTAGATGTATTCTGTCAGCACTCCACTTTGTGCATCGCTTTCAGCAATCAGGCGGCCGTTCAGGCCGTAGTGGTAATAGCTTGTGTTGGCGGCGATTTTTTTGATGCGTTCGCCACGGCCGTTATAAGTGTAACTGGCGACGGGCACCCCGGCCGCTGTCTGAACTGTCGTGAGGCGATTATGATCGCCATAGTCAAAGGTGTAGATTCCGTTCGCCTGGGTATTGCCCACGGCATCGTATTGATACACGCGGGAGGTAGTGCCACTGATTGTGTCCAGCTTATTGGTCGCAGGAACATAGTTATATGTTACATTTAGGGGTCAAATCTTGACTTATACCTTTTAAAAGCTTCACAACTTCTTCATCCTTTTTCATAAACTTGTTGAGTCGCCCTATCGGGCGTGACACTGTACTGTAATGCTTAACATTAAAATTCCTAGCAATGGTTGTTAAATTTTCTCCTGAAAAATCCTGTGCTAATTTCAAAGCAATCC
>CAZGQY010000285.1:0-3577 GCA_964528035.1 uncultured Methylococcaceae bacterium
CTAATTGTATTATATTGTATTATATTGCCTTTTTATTGGGAACCGTTTAGCCGTGTCCTATGGTATTACATTACAGTTAAGTGATGGTAGCACTTCAGATATTAGCCCGGGTGAAATAGACAGTAGTTTCGGGGAATTCTCAGGCGACACTCGTGTCTCGAAATATGCCGCGTGGATTGATTCTGTCGTTGGTGACGGTAGCAGCGATGATACCGGTGACTCTGGCGGCCCCCGCTCCTGCAGCCCGGGAAAAGCCAAACAAGGCAAATGTTAGCCTCTTCTGCTGATGTCCACAGACTGACTGGATTTCTCTGCAGACTATAAAAGACGGGTATCGTGACCATACATTCGATATGGACACGATACCGGTTAAGAAGTTTATCTTAAAATAATAGGTAACTACTTGCCCCCTAATCGAAACAGCCCTCTATGGGAGATCTGTGGAGGAAGTGTATGCGGCAGGGAAGCCGCATCCAAGCCTACAAGGATGTATTTACGGCGTCTTCCGGAACAGATCACCCATAGAGGGGCGAGCAGTAACAATAATAGTAACAATTCAGCGTATATTATTCGAAAGTCAAAGCCATACGTTGTTGCTTCTTCAACATCGATGTTAAAGCAGAGCTTAAACGGAATTTTTCACGCACCCCGTACAATAAATGGTTTGCATCCAAACCACTAAATTCGCTGTGCGAGTACTGCGATTCTAGTTTACACCCCACCTTAGGATTTATAGTAGACAGTGTCCGCCCATAGGCTAAAAGCTAATCTCAAAAATTGGAAGCGGTGACGTTGAATAGTTGTTAAAATACTGCGCTACGTCGATCATAAAGGAGCTGAACTATGAGGCCGCAATCGATCACTATTCTTTGCATATTACTATTTGTAATCGGAGTCTCGCTAACAATCCGATCCATCGGGCAAGTCATCCTAGCCCCGGGAATTTATACAATCTCCATGCTAATAGTCAGCATTGTTGGCTTGTACTGCTATTACGCATTGTGGCATATGAAGCGTTGCAGCATACCCTTGTTTTTTCTAGTCTGGGGCGCTATCGCGCTGCCGATGTACATGACATCAGGCGCATTTACCACGATCGTGCTCATGCGGTCACTATATTTGATTGGTGTAGTAACAGCTTTTGTACTCGTTGTGCTGCCACATAAAAGCCAGCTATCCAGTGGGTTGGCCTGGCCGCTAAAATAAACGTACAAGCACTCAACAGGCAGCTTACAAAAAGGTCAGAAGTAATTTGGGTATTAAACGTTGCAAACGACTTTAATCGCCAGGAACCACACCTACAGTATTTAGCACGATGCTTAATTGCCATGTGACTCCTTTACTTCACTGACGATATTTTCATTTACAGGAAGTTTAAAACATTTCCCTGAATCGAGTTTCCACCTCTTGGACCAGAGCAATTGGTTTTACGATATGGTGATTCCACTCCGATGGCTTTGCTTTGGACATTTATGGGTGCATCACCAGCTTACGGTTGGTTCACAGGAATCATCAAGATCACAGGCGCTGCACTCCTTGTGTTTCGACAAACAACCACGTTAGGTGCTCTTATTCTTCTGGCCGCATTGAGCAACATCGTTGTGCTTAACTTGTCCTACGACGTTCCAGCCAAGCTCTTTGCCATACACCTCTTTCTTACATCAATATTTTTACTCTGGCCTGATCGAAAGCGTTTGTCGGAATTACTAATTTTCAACCGAAGCACGAAACTCGTCAAGCTTGACTCTCCTGCGATTCTGCCTCATCTTGGACGAGTTCGTTCAGTGCTTAAAGGGGGAATTATAGTATTATTGATTTCTCCGATGGTTTGGCAACAGGCTTGGTATGTTCGAGATTAATTTTCCCAGACACCAACAGTTCCAGAACTATACGGCGTGTATAAAGTGCAAGAATTTGAAGGAACTGATAGCCCCTTAGCCGCGATTTCAATTATAACTTTCGATGAAAACAATATGACTTTGTGGCGTTCGGAAGGCAATCGCTGGGCATCATATCGCTTCGTGGCGACTGATGGCACTCTCAATTTACTAGGAAAAGTCCAGAAATCAACCTTGTTATATAATCACCTGTCTTCGAAAGTGGTCGATATTGAGGGGACATTCCAGGGGCATCGTGTGCGCTGCCTTAGCTTTCCATCGAAGGGGTCAGTGTAAAAGATTTTCAATCTAATTCGAGTAATAATTGTTCAACCAAGTTGGAACAACAAGCACCTGGCTCCACTACAACGATTAATTTCACCTAAAACCAACGGAGACATATTTTTGATCTAAAACAAAGTCAGACATGCTGGCACGTTCAAATCACCTTCTCTTACTATATTCCTGGCCATGTAACGCCACTCGGCCAATACCGCAATCCAAGACTACGCCCCATACTAAGATTTATAGTAGATAATAATTTTGCTATTGTTGTACTGTACCAACCTTTTGGCACTTAGTAGTATATGAATAAAGCCAGCGTAAACACAACGGCAAATGTGTTAAAACACCAGAGCGATAGGAGAAAGTGATGCAACAAGCTGTACAAGTACAGACGATTATCAATGAAGCTATGGTAAAAGAGTTTCCTGACCTGCAACCGTTACTGAGACATCGGGTGGAAATGATCGCACTCGATCTTGAATCCACAGAAATTGATCAAAAAGAAAAGAAAATTAGTTTTGAAGAATTTTTGAAGCATCGTTTGAAGCGACCCGAAAGTATCGCACCTGTAACGCTGGAGGACATGGAAACTGCGATAATAAAAGGCGCATTAGATGGTAACGTTTGACACCAATTTCATTGTACGAATTTTAGTCGAAGATGATCCTGTACAATCAAAAGTTGCGTTAAATACTTGGCAACTTGCGCTGGAAGCCAGCGGTGAATTTTTACCGAAATTAGTATTAGCTGAAGTGATTTGGGTATTAAACGTTTCATACGGCTTTGATCACCAAGCAATATATGGCGTCGTAGACGCCCTGCTTCGCACCGATGGACTGAATGCTGAAGACAAATCCAGTGTACTCGCGACACTGGAAGCCTATTCCAAGGGCAATGCAGATTTCTCAGATTATATGATTTTGGAATTGGCTCGTATTGCAGAAGCCCTCCCCGTTCATACTTTTGATCGTCGGTTTGCTCATCACCCGGATGTTACACTCATCGAATCCAAATAACTCCAGAGTCCTGCATCTTTCTAGCACTGCCAATTACTATTCTAAAAAAATTATATTTGGATTTAGTTCTAGCCGTTCACCCAACCATGCTCAGCTCATTAGTCATACATTGACTTTGTCAGCCTACTGAAATCAAGATAAAAATTTTGTAGATTAAACCACCCAGCTTGTACGGACGACATGAACTCTCAATATTATCGTTCTTGCCCTTTGGTGTATTGATGTGACGAATTCTGGAAGCCTAGACTTCGTCGCTTTAACCATTTTTGCGCCGAGGCATTCTTGCAAAACTTTTGATTTGGTTGGAAATCCTTTGCGGCGTATAATCACCCGCAGACCTTATTGGATGTTCTATGATAAAAACCATCTGTCCACCCGTGTTCGAGATTAAAGAGTACT
>CAZGQY010000286.1:0-3565 GCA_964528035.1 uncultured Methylococcaceae bacterium
ACCACCACGAATGAAATCCTCGTGTCAAGAAGTTTAGAACCGTTTCGCCGTGCCCCGACGACAGGTACCGACTATTAAAACAAAATCGACTTTGTCCAATCTTCTTCCTTTTTCAACACACGCACCATTTGATAAGCCGACACTAAAGGGTAAAATCATTCAGTCTTATTTCATCACCAAAATCAAAACGGAGTTTTCACACTATGCCAGACCCTAAACCGACCCCACCACCAGAAGGCAGTAAGATCACAATGGAAAATGGGATCCTCTGCGTCCCGGACAATCCAATCATCCCCTACATTGAAGGCGACGGAACCGGACCCGATATCTGGCGGGCAACTGTACGGGTGCTGGATGCGGCGATAGAGTCCAGTTACCACGGCAAAAGAAAGATCCACTGGGCCGAAATATATGCAGGGCAAAAAGCAAATGAATTGTTCAACACCTGGCTACCAGAGGAAACTGTCCAGGCCTGTCGGGAATACCTGATAGCAATCAAGGGTCCATTGACAACTCCAATTGGTGGAGGAATTCGCTCACTGAACGTGGCACTACGCCAACTGTTGGATTTATATGTCTGCTTACGCCCGGTTCGATGGTTTCGTGGTGTTCCATCGCCGGTGCGCTACCCGGAAAAAGTCGATATGGTCATCTTTCGAGAAAATACTGAAGACATTTATTCCGGAATCGAATTTGAAGCTGGCACCGATACCTGCAACAAATTCATTACTCTTTTAAAAGAATATTTTCCCGAGCAATACCATAAAATACGCTTTCCTAATACCTGTGGCATCGGTATTAAACCCGTTTCCCAGGAAGGAACAGGACGACTTGTTAAAGCAGCCATTGAATACGCAATCGCTAATAATCGAAAAAGCGTTACCCTGGTTCACAAGGGTAATATTATGAAATATACCGAGGGTAGCTTCAGAAACTGGGGTTACGACATCGCCGACAACCAGTTCCCCGATCAAACCTACAGTTGGAGCCGGTGGGAAACAACCCGCGCAGAAAAAAGTACCGAAGCAGCAAACCAGGAACAAGCCGACGCATTGCAAAAGGGTGCTGTGTTAGTTAAAGACACAATCGCCGACATCACCTTACAACAGGTACTTACCCGTCCAGATGAATTTGACGTCATTGCAACTCTCAATCTTAACGGTGATTATTTGTCTGACGCACTGGCCGCCCAGGTTGGGGGTATTGGTATTGCACCCGGTGGCAACATTAACTACACATCCGGTACTGCAGTTTTTGAAGCCACTCACGGAACCGCACCTAAATACGCAGACCTCGATAAAGTTAACCCGGGATCGTTAATATTATCGGGTGAAATGATGCTGAGGTACATGGGGTGGAATGAAGCTGCCGATACGATACTTCAGGCTATGGATACCGCGATTACCAAAAACATTGTCACATATGACTTCGCCCGATTAATGGACGGAGCGACTGAAGTTAAGTGCAGTGAATTTGCTGACGAACTAATCAAAGCCATGTAGTCACCTCTAATGCAGCAAGACGAAAACACGATTGCCCTGGTACACGAGATTGCCTCAACAATTTGTGACGATTTTTCGGAATACAATTCCGAATTCCGACTGATCACAAGGCGCGCACGATCCCGTTTTGAATCCCGTGACTGGAAAGGCAGTCAACGCGACATTGTTGAGCGAATCGAACTTTACGATCTCACTGTAAACCGCACTGCGGTGGAACTGAAACACCGCCTGGGACACCTTTGCAAAGACAAACAATTGTGGAGCATCATCAAATCCAGTTTCAGTGATCTCATCACCGCCTATGCGGACTCTGAATTCTACAAAACTTTTTTCAGTTCCATTAGCCGGAACATCTTTGATACGGTAGGCGTTGATCCAGGTGTCGAATTTTTGGCCAGTGATGTTGAACCCATCCCGGAACAACCCAAGCCAATACATTTAGAAACTTATATTTACCGGAATTCTCATCAGGATCTTTTCAGAGAGATTCTTAGCGATTTTTCATTTTCGGTCGGCTATAAAAACATAGAAAATGACATCGCTTTCATATACAAAGAGGTTAATGCACTCCGAGCTAGAGAGAATATAGATACCCGCTTTGAACGTATTGAGATTATCCGCCCTGTTTTCCATCAACTCACCCGCGCGTATCTGGTTGGAAGGCTTTTGGGAGGAAAAACCACTTCACCTTTTATCCTCTCACTAAAAAACACTGAAGATGGTATTGCTGTCGACGCAGTCATTATGTCGCAGAATGCTGCCCATATTCTATTTAGCTTTACCCGCTCGTATTTCCACGCCGATATAGAAAACGTTTCAGACGCGGTTGTATTTCTAAAATCAATTATGCCTGACAAACCGTCAGGCGAACTCTACACGGTTCTTGGCCGCGCTAAACAAGGCAAAACAATACGCTATCGAAATTTGCTAAAGCATTTGGATAATTCAACAGACTGTTTTGTTCACGCCCCTGGGGATAAAGGCCTGGTCATGGTGGTTTTCGCACTACCTTCCTACGATATTGTGATCAAAATAATTCGTGACCGATTTGCTTATCCGAAAACAACCTCGCGCCAGGATGTACTCAACAAATATAAACTGGTATTCGAGCATGATCGCGCCGGGCGCCTTATCGATGCGCAGGAATTCCGATACCTTAGTTTCGATAAAAGCCGATTTTCTGAACCCTTACTGGAAGAGCTCCTGACTGACACTGCTGATACAACCAAGCTTGATGGTGATAAAATCATCTTTAATCACTGCTATATCGAACGACGACTCACACCGTTGAACATTTACCTGCAGGAAGCAAACTCCTCAGACACACACAAAATTGTTTACGACTATGGACAGGCAATCCGTGACCTCGCATTGAGCAACATTTTCCCGGGAGACCTTCTGATTAAAAACTTTGGCGTCACTCGTTACGGACGGGTCATTTTTTATGACTATGACGAATTATGCATGGTTACCGACTGTAATTTTCGTGAGATGCCACCGCCGCAAACCCTGGAAGACGAAATGCGATCTGAAAGCTGGTTTTACGTTGCAGACAATGACGTATTTCCCGAACAATTTATTTCTTTTTTAGGATTTGGTGCCGATCTGAAGAAATTCTTTTTAAAGTGGCACAGCGATATCCTGACAGCCAGATACTGGCGTGATCTGCAAACGCAACACCGCATGGGGCGGGTTCTGGACGTATTGCCTTATCACCGCAACCCAATTGAAAACGAATGACGTTCATTAAGAGGGCAGACCCGCTTGTGTATGATTTCGCAATTATTTAATGCGATTAGCTCAAGCATTAAACAAACCGGCTTCGATCGCAAAAAACACCAAATGTAACCAGTCAGTCTAGTTTTAAAGCGCATTCGGTCAATCTCCCATTTTAAATGGGTGTCGTTGACTTAAAGTGGATCCAATTATCAAGACAGTCTCCAGTTAAATACAAATTATAAACTTCCCTTTTTTATCTAAATTTTTTGTCTTTGGATTCACTCAGGAACGAGGTTTTAATAATATGCGAAAGATTGACGCAGGATTATTGTTTGTCTTCAAGG
>CAZGQY010000287.1:0-3554 GCA_964528035.1 uncultured Methylococcaceae bacterium
GCACGCACCGAAGTATAAAAGTTTTTCAAAGAATGCCTACAATATGATGTCAGAACCGCACTGATAAGCCATGGCAAGGGATTGCGATCAAAGACGCGGCCAGCATTGCTAAAGAGTTATCTGGCGAAATGGTTGCCAATGTTTCCTCAGGTTATGGCATTTCATAGTGCCCGTAATTTCCAGGGTGGGGTGGGAGCAGTTTACGTGCTGTTACGCAAAAGCCGAAACCAAAAGGAAAAAAATCGGCGACGATTCGAGTCGAGCAAGTAATTGTGACAGTGGTGAATTGTATTAGATTAGGGGTAACTGCTCACCCCTCTATGTGTGATCTGTTCCGGAAGACGCCGTAAATACTCCATGTAGGCTTGGATACGGCTTCCCTGCCGCATACACTTCCTCCACAGATCACCCATAGAGGGTTGTTTCGGTAGGGAGACGAGTAGTTACGATCAGGTATTCATATTGGATTGATTTTTACGCACGGTTATCGAATTTCTTGAAGTTTTGTCTAATCTTTTTGAAACAAGGCGCTTATAGCTACTTTTTCGCGCGATGAACTCATCCTTGAACAAATTGCGGGAACGATTAATTTATTGATCGAGCAGGAAACGAAGTGATGCGGACAATTTGTGTATTTTGTGGGTCGAATCAAGGTCAAAACGAGGCATACTCCCAGGCAGCAGTAGATTTAGCCAATATACTCGTTGCGCGCAATATCCAGTTGGTATATGGGGCTGGTAGTATTGGTCTTATGGGAATTGTTGCGGACCATGTACTTAATCGAGGTGGACGGGTTGTGGGAGTTATTCCCGGTTTTTTAGCGACCAGGGAAGTGATGCATGCCAACCTCAGTAAGACGCATATCGTGGACAGTTTGTTGGAGCGTAAGTTTTTAATGATGGCGCTTGCGGATGGGTTTATCGCTTTGCCTGGAGGACTGGGTACAATTGATGAATTAATGGAGGTCTATTCGTGGGCTCAATTGGGTCGTCACAACAAGCCGATCGGTCTACTGAATGCCAGTGGGTATTTCGACCCGTTTTTACATATGATTGATCATTCTGTGGATGAGGGCTTTACTCGAAAAGAACATCGTCAGGTGTTGATTGCGGAGACCGATGCTGAAATTTTATTGCATCGAATGATGCAGTAATGAGAAGAGTATAGGATTTCTATGGAAGACAGCGATTTACGTCGGGTTTGCGAGTCTTTCGTTGCGGCAGACGCTATTTGCGAAATTTCTGAGCTTGGCCATGGTTTAATAAATAATACTTTTTTGGTCACAACGAGTAGTTCCGGCGGAGATCGATTCGTTCTTCAAAAAATCAACCAGCAGGTTTTTTCACAACCCCATAAGATGCTGGATAACTTTATTGCGTTGACAGAGCATGTCAGAAAATACGAAAAATCAGGAACATTGGGAAATCGGCAATTCTATTTACCGGAACTGAAGAAAACTCGATGCGGAAAATATTGTGTTTTTGACGACAATATGGGTTTTTGGCGGGCGATGGATTGTATAGAGGGTAGCATGACGCTGAATGCCGTTTGTTCTATGCAGGACGCCGAGGAAGTCGGATTTGCACTGGGTCATTTTCACCGTCTGATCCATGATCTCGATATACAATCCTTGCATGATACCTTGCCGGGTTTTCATATAACACCGAGGATACTGCAAGAATTCTTTGCGGTATTCGAACAATCAAAATGTTCCACTGAGTCGCCTGAGTTCATTGCCTGTTTGGAATATATCCAACGCTGGAAACATCGAGTGGATGTTCTTGAAAATGCGAAGCGACTGGGAAAATTACACCTGAGACCGATTCACGGTGACCCTAAGTTGAATAATATATTATTTGACGTTACGACAAGACGGGCAAAAAGTATCATTGATCTGGATACCGTAAAGCCGGGTCTGATCCACTACGATATCGGCGATTGTTTGCGTTCTGCCTGCAATTCTACGAATAAGTCGTCTGATTCTGTGGTATTCGATATTGATATATGCGAAGCGATTCTTGGTCAATATTTGAATGAATGCAGTGAATTTTTAGGGCTGCATGACTTTGATTTTATTTATGATGCAATTCACTTAATACCCTATGAACTAGGGCTGCGTTTTTTGACTGATTATCTTGAGGGGAATCACTATTTTAAAATCAGCTATGCCGAAGAAAATTTATTTCGAGCATTAAACCAATTCAGATTAACCGAAAGTATCGAGAATTCTCAGCAGGCAATCAGAAAGCTGGTGATGAAATTTTCTTCGGTATATATTGATTGAAACAAGGGTTCGTATTGATGACAAAAAAGTTACTGGCTTTGGCTTTGGTTCTGGGTTTAGGTCCTTTGAGTGCAGCCTGGCTCATTCCAGTGCGTCTTGGTCAGGATTGGCGCACTGCACCTCGACACAGTGCCGGAATTGCACCAAATCCAGTTGATGTATCAGAAGCTGTAATTCAGGTATACGCGGCACGGGCTTTCAATTGGCGAGGTTTGTTTGCTGTGCATGTCTGGGTAGCAATAAAATCAGTTTCTGCTGACCAATACAGGGTGCATCAGGTGTTGGGATGGCAACAGTATCGTGGTTTACCTGTGGTTGTGTCACAGAATGACCTTCCTGATCGCTTATGGTACGGCAGTGCGCCACAGGTTTTGGTAGACATACGTGGAGGAAAGGCAGAGAAACTGATCCCGCAAGTTGAATCAGCCGTTAAATCATATCCTTATCCAAACAACTACAAAGTGTGGCCAGGACCCAATAGTAATACATTTATTGCCTGGATTGGACGCAATGTACCGGACTTAAACTTGAAACTTCCGAATACGGCGGTCGGTAAAGACTTTTTGGGCGGTGGGCATCTTTTTGCTCTGGCTCCCAGTGGTACCGGGTATCAATTTTCTATTTTTGGTGTAGTGGGCGTCTTGCTCGCGAAAACCGAAGGTCTGGAAATAAACCTGTTTGGCTTAAGTTTTGGTTTCGACTTTCTACGGCCTGCCATAAAATTTCCAGGAATTGGCAGAATCGGCATGGATTAGAGAGGAATGCGTTTTCCCGGGTTGTTATTGAGAGGGTGGACTCACTTTTTGCTTGACCCTTAATTGTTGCAATCTTTTAAGAATCCGTTCAGCCCGCTGCGAATATTCAAGCGCTTTTTCGTGCTCAGGCTCGAGTGTCAATGTCCGTTTCCAGTAGTTCAATGCCCGCTGATAGTTTTCCGCGCTGTATTGGTTGAGCCCACTCTGGTAAGATTTTTCTACGGCTTGATCGATCTTCACGGTCAATAAATTTTGCCGCTCCTGAATGTGTGCTTTGTTCCTGTTTGTTTTTTCTAAGCGCGCCATTAAATTTTGGGCTTTTGTATATTCTTTTTGCTGAATATGCTTGTCAAATTGAGCGAGAGATTCCTTTAGTTTGGCCAATTGAATATTTTTTTTCTGTACCACCTTTTTTCGCGAGTTCTTTGCCTTGCTGTTTTTAATACGTTCCTGCTCTATTTGCCACGGCTAAACGGTTCCCAATAAAAAGGCAATATAATACAATATAATACAAT
>CAZGQY010000288.1:0-3542 GCA_964528035.1 uncultured Methylococcaceae bacterium
AAACAATAATCCTGCGTCATTCTTTCGCATATTATTAAAACCTCGCTCCTTAAATCATTCCAAAAACCAGTTAGTTTAAAAAAAAACTTTGCCTATAGTATTTCAGTTCGTCAATAGACTCTCTAATATCGTCCAAAGCCCTGTGTGCAGCTTTTTTTTTGAAGCCCTTGATTATCTTCGGCATCCAGCGTACAGCAAGTTCCTTAACGGTCGATACGTCAATATTTCTATAATGAAAATAATTTTCCAGCTGAGGCATGCAACGATACAGAAAACGCCGATCCTGACAAATACTATTGCCACACATTGGCGAACAATTTCCAGGAACCCATTGCTGCAAGAATTTTAGAGTCTGCTGCTCAGCCGAATCCTCACTTTCGCTGCTATTCTTTACTCGCTCAATTAATCCCGAATCACCGTGATGCTGCAAATTCCAACTATCCATCCTATCGAGAACTGTATCGGGCTGTTTAATTGCCAAAACAGGACCTTCGGCAAGAACATTCAGATTCAAATCGGTTACAATAGTCGCAATTTCGATGATAAAATCATTTTGAGGATCAAGTCCGGTCATCTCCAAATCTATCCATATAAGATTAAGAGGATCATTTTGCATATCCGCTCCAGTTCATTTGCATAATCCGCCCATTGTATCAGACGATAATCTGTAAAGTGGCATAGTAAATCAAATCCATACCCTATGAATACTTTCACCTATATTTTCCTTGCAGCACTCGTTATTTCCTACGCAGTACAACTATGGCTGGCACAGCGCCAAATTACACATATCCGAAGCCACCAGAATGCGGTACCCTCGGCATTTAAGGAAACGATCTCTCTGGATGTCCACAAGAAAGCAGCAAATTACACCATCGATAAGAATTTTTTATCAAAAATCAGCGGCGCTTTAGATGTTATTGTGCTTCTGTGTTTAACCCTGGGCGGAGGCATCGAGATTGTATCCAATATTTTGTCCACATACGATTTTTCTCCTGTTACCTCAGGAACCTGTCTGATCTTATCCATTTTCCTTATTTTAACTGTTGTAGAGTTACCGCTGGATATATATCAAACATTTAAAGTCGAAGAAAAATATGGTTTTAATCGCAATACACCGAAACGCTATATAGCGGATCAAATTTTACAACTGTCCTTAACTCTGCTGTTGGGTGCCCCACTCCTGGTGGCGACCCTATGGATCATGGCTGAAATTGGTCAGTACTGGTGGTTATGGGCATGGCTTTTACTATTGACCTGTTCTCTGTTGCTTACCTGGGCTTACCCAACTTTTATCGCACCACTATTCAATAAATTTTCCTTACTGGACAATCCCGAGCTTACCGCACGCATAGAGTCTCTATTAAGTAAGTGTGGTTTCAGCAGCCAGGGCATTTTTGTCATGGATGGTTCTCGCCGATCAGGGCATGGAAATGCCTATTTCACAGGTTTTGGAAGCAATAAACGCATTGTATTCTTCGATACTTTAATCGATTCATTGGATCATGACGAAATTGAGGCGGTACTTGCACACGAACTCGGTCACTTCAAACGTAAACACGTAATAAAAATGTTAGTCGCAAGCGCCGTTTCAAGCCTAATTGGATTTGCATTACTGGGATGGCTGGCCACTCAGAATTGGTTTTATTCCGGCCTTGGCGTAGACCAGACATCCAATGCTGCTGCCCTGCTGTTATTCTTCCTGGTATCTCCTGTATTTACCCTGTTCATGCAACCCATTACCGCCTATGTGCAACGAAAGCACGAATTTGAGGCCGATGATTTTGCATCGTTGTTTGCTAAACCGTCTGCATTGATAAGTGCGCTGGTTAAACTTTATCGGGATAATGCAAGTACTTTAACCCCCGACCCACTCTATTCTGCATTCCATTACAGCCACCCTCCAGCCACAATTCGCATAGCAAACTTAGTCGACAAATCGAAGCCCATCAACGAAACCAATTAAACGACAATCTCAATCTGCAGTGTATAAATAAAAGCCAGGCGATGTTGTTTTCTAATAATCACTCGGCGATTGGATGGCCAATAAGACGGTTACCGAAGAAGGCTTAGTCATTGCTCATTTAGGCAGCAGCCTAACAGTGGAAACTTTGTTGGGCAGTACCGTGCATTGTCGTGCCCAACGCCAAGTGGCACCCATTGCGGTTGGAGACAAAGTTCTCTGGCAAAGAATCGATGAAACAAGCGGCCAAATTACCAATATTCTTGAACGAAGTTCCCTGCTTACACGCCCCGGTCGAAACCGAAAAACCCGACCAGTAGTCGCGAATCTGGATCAAATTCTCATTGTTTTCTCCACACAACCCCGTTGTGATTTCCTTTTACTCGATCAATACCTTGTTATATGCGAAAACCGATCCATAAATCCTCTGTTGATATGTAATAAAACCGATCTGCCCAATTCCAAGAAATGGTTCAGCGAAAAACTCAAACCCTACCAGCAACTGGACTACCCAATTGTATATACCAGCACTAAAACCGGTGAAGGGATTAATCAACTTAAATTGCATTTAAACAAACACTCCAGCATGCTGGCCGGTCAATCAGGAGTGGGAAAGTCATCGCTAACCAACGCATTGTTACCTGGTATAAAACTACGCACAGGCCCACTCTCCGAAACCAGTGGCCATGGCAAGCACACGACAACCACAACTCGTCTTTTTCACCTTTCTGATAGCGGACAATTGATCGACAGCCCGGGAGTCGCGGTATTCGGCCTTGCCGATATCTCTGAAAAAGACCTCGCATACGGATATAAAGAGTTTCAATCTCTGTTACATCAATGCAAATTCAATGATTGTCGACATGTTGACGACTTGGGATGCGCTATCGTTTCTGCGGTAAAAAACAAAGAAATATTCGTCGATCGCTATCAACGATACCTTAAACTCCGTAATAAACTACCTACCGTATCGTACTGAAGAATCCCATAAGGAGCGAGACTATCGATAAGTTTTCGAGAGTCAGACACCAAATTGGTTCACAAAATCCTAACCCGGCGGCCATGTCAGCTGACGGCCACCAAGCACATGCAAATGCAAATGATATACTTCCTGCCCTCCATCTGCACCACAATTGATAACGACTCTGTAGCCCGTTTCCGACAACCCCTGTAACCTGGCCACTTGCTGCGCACAAGTAAATAAATTTCCCGCCAGCGCTGAATCGCTGAGCTCATTCAATGTTTCTATATGCTGTTTGGGTATAACCAAAGCATGAACAGGAGCCTTTGGATTGATATCCTGAAACGCTAGCACCGACTCATTTTGATAAACAATATCGGGCGTCAATTCTCCACTCACCATTTTACAAAATATACAATCAGTCATTCTTCCAGTCCTCCCGGCATAATATACATTCCGCGTTCAGGCCTGCACCCGTAATGGTAAATTATCCAACGTGTAGAATATAGAACCCTCAAAAAAAGATTACTACGCTCTATATTTCTTTTCTGCCGCTAAACGCATGTGACATTGTGCCACTGTCTATGTACTCCAATTCACCACCCAAAGGAACACCCTGAG
>CAZGQY010000289.1:0-3454 GCA_964528035.1 uncultured Methylococcaceae bacterium
TGTTGCTACGCCTTGAAGACAAACAATAATCCTGCGTCAATCTTTTGTATATTATTGAATCCTCGCTCCTAACCACGAAGCTAACCGAGTGGATGCATTTCTTTTAATACGGTTTATTTCTAACAGAATTACATGTTGTTGCTATCAAGAAAACAGGATTGGCTAGGAAACATTTGTGGCGATATTTTGGCAGGACTTGTGGTTGCCCTGGCTTTAATACCCGAGGCGATTGCTTTCTCCATTATTGCCGGTGTAGACCCTAAAGTAGGGTTATATGCTTCGTTTTGTATTGCTGTGGTTACTGCGTTTGTGGGTGGAAGGCCAGGAATGATCAGTGCAGCGACCGGTGCAATGGCGTTGTTAATGGTGACGCTTGTTAAAGAACACGGTTTGCAGTATTTGTTTGCAACGACATTACTTACGGGTGGCATACAAATTGTTGCAGGTTATTTGAAACTGGGTAGTTTAATGCGTTTTGTGTCACGTTCTGTGATCACCGGCTTCGTTAATGCATTAGCAATATTGAT
Source organism: uncultured Methylococcaceae bacterium (assembly GCA_964528035.1). Lineage (GTDB taxonomy): Bacteria > Pseudomonadota > Gammaproteobacteria > Methylococcales > UBA1147 > CAZGQY01. The sequence continues at coordinate 528 of CAZGQY010000289.1, forward strand.
TTTTATGGCGCAATTACCTGAATTAACCCATGTGACCTGGCAGGTGTACGCGATGACGTTGGGGGGCTTAGCCATTATTTATTTGTTTCCTTACTTTCCGGTCGTGGGGAAATCCATTCCCTCGCCATTGATGTGCATAATCGCATTGACCGCCATCGCTTTAACATTGAATCTGGATATTCGTACCGTGGGTGACATGGGTGACCTGCCGGACACGCTGCCAATATTTCTGTGGCCCGATGTACCGATGACATTGGCAACGCTAACAATAATTTTGCCCTATGCTATACCTCTGGCGGTGGTTGGTTTGCTGGAATCTTTGATGACGGCAACAATTATTGATGACTTAACGGATACAGATAGTAATAAAAACCGTGAGTGTAAAGGTCAGGGCATTGCCAATATAGGTTCGGGGCTACTGGGAGGGATGGCCGGATGCGCCATGATTGGGCAATCGGTTATTAATATAAAATCAGGTGGCCGTGGACGTTTATCTACATTGCTTGCCGGAACTTTTTTGTTGATTATGATTGTGTTTCTGGATCAATGGATTAGTCAGATTCCGATGGCGGCACTGGTTGCTGTGATGATTATGGTTTCGATCGGTACATTCAACTGGAGCTCCATTAGAGATTTAAAAGAAAATCCGCTGTCTTCTAATGTAGTGATGGTTATGACGGTCATTGTTGTTGTCTGGACGCATAACCTGGCTCTGGGTGTATTTGTGGGTGTGTTGCTGGCGTCTTTGTTTTTTGCCAATAAGATTAGTCATTTTATGTATGTTGATTCGGAGTTGGATGAAAGCAACGATATTCGTACCTATCATGTTGTAGGGCAGGTATTCTTTAGTTCTGCGGATAAATTTGTTGCTGCCTTTGATTACAAAGAAGCAGTTGAAAAAATTGTTATCGATCTGCATCGCGCGCATTTTTGGGATATAACGTCGGTGTCATCTCTGGATAAAGCTGTGATTAAATTGCGACGACAGGGTGCGGAAGTAGAACTAATAGGCTTAAATGAAGCCAGTTCAACGATTATTGATCGCTTCGGGGTTCATGATAATCCGGAAGAAATTGAAAAAATGATGGGGGGCCACTAATGAATAAAAAAATGGTTCTGGCTTGTATCGATGGATCTGCACTGAGCGATGCGGTTTGCGATTATGCTGCATGGATCGCCGAGCGTATCGATGTGCCATTGAAATTATTACACACGATTGATCACCATCACGAGACTGCTGCCACTACGGATTTGTCCGGTAATCTTGGGGTGAATAGTCGTGACCACTTGCTTGAAGAGATGAGTGATCTTGAGCATGTAAAAAGCAAAGCTCGTATTCGATTGGGCAAATCAATTTTACAAGAGGCCAGTGATCGGGTAATAGAAATGGGTATTTCAACTTCAATCAATTGTTTGCAACACGGTAGTTTGGTTGAATCCTTGACCGAATTTGAAGACGACATCTCGATTTTTGTTCTTGGTGCACGTGGAAAAATCCACGAAGATCAGTCCAATCAGATCGGCGCCAAACTTGAAGCAATGATCCGTTCTTTACACCGTCCTATTTTGGTTGCCAACCAGGCATTTAAAACGCCCCGACGGATCATGATCGCATACGATGGAGGTGAAGCTGCTGAAAACGCAGTCGATATGGTGGCGGATAGCCCCTTATATAAAGGGTTGGTTTGCCATCTGGTGTGTGTCGATAAAAAAGGTGTGGCGGAAAATTTGCTTGATAAAGCGGCTCATAGACTTGGGGCTGCAGGCGGCATTGACGTAGTCAGCGCTCATTTACAAGGTAAAGTCGAACATAAGCTATGTGAGTATCAGCTTAGTCATCATATCGATGTGACTATCATGGGTGCGTTCAGTCATACCCGCTTACATGATTTGCTAGTGGGCAGTTTTACGGTAAAAATGTTGCTCAATACAAAAACCCCCTTACTATTGCTTAGGAGCAAGGATTCAATAATATACGAATCCTGACTTGTCTTATTGTCCGTCTTCTGCGTTGTAGCAACAGTTGTGTAGCCCTGCTATGCGCCTGTTGCTACGCCTTCAAGACAAACAATAATCCTGCGTCAATCTTTCGCATATTATTAAAACCTCGCTCCTTAGATAGGTTTTAGCAAGCTGAAAAGTGGATACCCTTATTCTCATTTTAGTTGCCTTTTTGCTGATTATCGCGACAATTTGCCACCTACTACTTCGCTATGCACCAAGACAATGGGTTTTTAAAATAAAAAAGCCGATTACACTTCATCATAAAAGATTTCCAAATGGGGCATATATATTCCCGCCGCGTCATTATTTGAATCGCATCGGGATAATTGCGAGAAAACTTTATTTTGGTACACAGTTGGTATCATTTGCAATTTGTCTTTTATATGTAATAAAGCCTCAATAACTTTCTGTGCAACAAGGGGGTCGGTTTTCTGTCGCATATAGATTACAAGATTTGCTGTGGCAATGATTTGGCTTGGAACGGCCTGATGGCCCGAAATTTTCCGATTGAGATGATGAATACATCCTGTATTTTTACACAGCAGGTTGTTCAATATGACTGATATTCGTTACTTTTAATCGGTACAATGGACTCAAAAGCCTTTCTCTTCGTGACGAATTCTATTCTCGGGCAGCTTTTTAGGAGATATTATGCTGGACTATTTTGCCTTAGCTTTATTATTTTTTGTTGTCATTGTCATGTTTTACGGAATTATCGCCATACATGATATACCTTGTGAAATAGCCAAACATCGCAACCACCCCCATGAAGATGCTATTCACATAGCCGGTTGGGTAAGCATGTTTACCTTGCATGTTTTATGGCCATTTCTATGGATATGGGCTTCGTTGTACAAACCCGGAGACGGTTGGGGAATGACGGGTCATTTACAGGGTACCCATTCGCCAGAGTTGGAAAAAAC
>CAZGQY010000290.1:0-3379 GCA_964528035.1 uncultured Methylococcaceae bacterium
AACATTCCTCCGCTCGATTGGAGCGATATCTGCAGTTGTGCGCCGAACATAACGTTCAGATCTGCGCTCCCACGACACCTGCACAAATCTTTCATCTATTGCGCCGCCAGATTCTACGGCCCTACCGTAAACCACTCATAATTATGAGTCCCAAAAGCCTGTTGAGACATAAATTAGCAGTCTCTACCCTTGAACAAATATCTGAGGGTGGTTTCCAACCATTGATAGAAGAAATAGACGACATCAACCCGAAAAAAGTAACTCGACTGATACTGTGTTCCGGCAAAGTCTACTTTGACTTGCTTGAAGCCCGTCGTAAGGCTGGTTTTGAACACATTGCTATTTTTCGAGTGGAGCAATTATATCCATTTCCTATGGAACAACTCACCACAGCATTGAGCCGCTTTACAAAACTCAAAGATTTGATCTGGTGTCAGGAAGAACCGCAAAATCAAGGAGCCTGGCATCAAATCAAACATCGTTTTCTTGACCTGCTCGGGAGCAAACTAAAACTTGATTATGCGGGCCGTCCAATGTCTGCAGCACCTGCCGTTGGAAGTTTTAAAAAGCACGTTGAAAGTCAAACCGGTCTGGTAAAAGCGGCGCTGGAAGGAAACTAATTTACAAGCCTCACAGTTAGGAGCGAGGGTTCAATAATATACGAATCCTGACTTGTCTTATTGTCGGTCTTCTGCGTTGTAGCAACAGTTGCGTAGCCCGACTATGCGCCTGTTGCTACGCCTTCAAGACAAACAATAATCCTGCGTCATTCTTTCGCATATTATTAAAACCTCGCTCCTTAGGATGCAAAAATTAACTCTGAAGCGTCAAACTCAATTTAGATCAATTTAGTTTTTAGCGTGTAACCTTCATTTATGAAGATTTTTGACACAAAATTTATGTGAACGCAGTACAATGTCTGTTTAATTCTGTAACCATTTAGCCTTTTTAGCATTAGAGATGCGTCAATACCTCCCTGTAAGCTCTGTAGCAACACCTCTGTTGCAGCCGCTCAAGCGATCAGTGGATTACACCCTCGGTAATATTTACACACAGCAGTTACCTTATTTTTAAGATTGATTAAGGGATTAAATACGATATGAGCGTCAAACGCGATCACGAATTTAAACACGAAGCCATTCAGCCAAAAGCCAGGCACAGTATCCATAAAACGATTTTGAATTGGTTTTCGACTCAAAAACCCGGCAACCTGCTTGACGCGCCCGCCGGTTTCGGACATCTGGGATTAAAATTAAAAGAAATGGGCTATACGGTCACCAGCGGCGAAATCAATCCTGAGATTTTCGAAGTAAAAGAACTGGATTGTATTTACACCGATTTGAATCGGGAAATCAGGGCTCCTGATAACAGTTTCGATTACACCTGCTGTGTCGATGGACTTGAACATATGACCGACCCCTTCCAAGCCGTCAAAGAATTCAGCCGGGTGCTAAAACCAGGTGGCTACGGCGTATTCTCCATTCCGAATTATTCGAATATTGAAAAACGACTGAAATTTTTACTTCACGGCCATTTAACAAAACCACCTCATATTGATGCCTACCTCGAACAAAATTGTCAATTATTCGAATTTCATAACACTCCGCTAACCATTACCCATTTAGATTTTATATTCAAAATAAACAATCTGGAAGTTTGCGAAATCAAAAGAAATGCCCATAAACGCCGACAGTATCTACTCTATCCTCTGGTTGCAATATTCAAACTAATCAGCGCACTGAGTTCGGAGAAAAGCCGTAAGAAACACCGGCCAGATCTGACACTGGATGAACGAGTCATCATGGGTGGCAACACATTGATCTTTATTACCAGAAAACTGACTCACCCTATAGTTTTCGCTAAATAACCCCTATGCCGACTCCGAGCCTGATTGTTGAAAAAATTTTCTGCCCCAAGTCAAAGGTCAGTAGTATTTAGAATATTTCCTCCAGAAAATTCACCATACTTACCCAGGAACGAGCATCGACAGTCGAATTGTACACAGTACCAAATTCCGGATCATTGGCGCTCGGATTGGTAAATGCATGCATTGTATTTCCATACACATGCAACTGCCAGTCACAATGCGCATGCGTTAGTTCATTCTTAATGGCTTTAACTTCTTCTTCACTTACCATTGGATCATCCTGACCATGGAGCAGCAATACTTTGGCAAGGATTCGATTACCTTCGGTGTTAGCTGGCGCTGAGAACAAACCATGAAAGCTGATTACACCGCTCAATTCAGCACCGCTTCTCGCCAGGTCCAGCACACATAAACCGCCAAAACAAAAACCCATTGCAGCAACCTTTGTAGAATCAACCTCGGTAAACTGACGCAATCTATCCAGTGCGCAGCTAATCCTGCCCTGCAACAATTCTCGATCTTCCATAAACGGCTGCATTAGCGCGGAATTTTCATCGATACCCGAGCCTAAAATACCCTTGCCATACATATCCAGTGCAAACGCAACATAACCCATTCCGGCAAGGCGCCGGGCTTTTTCGCAGACGAATTCATCACGCCCAGCCCAGGCATGACAAATTAGCACTGCTGGCATCGGCTCCTGGATTGAATCATCATAGGCAAAATAGCCTTCAAGGTTGGTATCGTTATCCTGGTAGTCAATCATTCTACTTTGTATAGCCATAGTATTACCCAATAGTTGTATTATTCAGCCTACGCTGGCGTATTGCTTCATACAAAATCGCCCCTGCCGCTACAGAAAGATTCAGACTCTCAACTGTACCGAGCAACGGCAACCTGACGAGAAAGTCACACTGTTCACGAGTTAAACGCCGTAATCCACGATCTTCGGCACCAATAACAAGTGCCAGAGGTCCGCTTAGGTCGGCTGTATATACTTCCTGTTCAGCACCGCCATCCGTTCCAGCCAACCAAAGGCCCAACTGTTTCATTTGCCGCATTGTACGCGCCAGATTAGCCACACGGTAAACCGGAACCGATTCCACTGCACCACTGGCTACCTTATAAACTGTCGGAGTTATCCCTACTGCTTTATCTTTTGGGATCACAACTCCCTGTATTCCCACCGCGTCAGCTGTGCGCAAGCAGGCCCCCAAATTGTGTGGATCCTGAATTTGATCAAGAACCAGGTAAAAAGGCGTTACCTTCAACATTTTAATCGCCTTATAGAGATCCTTCTCGGTCTCTTCACCAGGAATTCTAAGCTCAGCGACTATTCCCTGATGGTTTGACGCACCCATTGACGAATCCAAAAATTTTCGATCAACAGTTTCCAGGGCCAGACCCAGCGCTTCTACACGCTGACAAAACTCGGAAAGTCTTTTATCCCTGCGTTGCTTGTCAACCCATACTCGTACTATTTTATCAGCAGTATGTTCCAGCGCAGCATCA
>CAZGQY010000291.1:0-3355 GCA_964528035.1 uncultured Methylococcaceae bacterium
CTCAGAGTCTTGCCAACATACCGAGTAATTACGCAGCTATTGAAGATCTTATGCAAAACAAGAATGGCAGAGAGGTCAGACTCGCTGACACACAGATCAACATGCCAAATCCAAATGCTGGCTATGGAGACAGAAAGGCTATTGATGCCATAGATCAACAATCACAGCAGTTTGCAGCAGAAGCTGTTGCATCGAACGCAATCATTGACCAAGTTGGGGAAGCATACCTTTTGGCTAATCGGATAGTTCAAGAGGGGGGAGAATTTGGTCCATATGCCAGATCTACTTTAGGTCTTAGAGAATTTATATCGGGGCTTGGCTTTGGTAATGTGTTAGAAGCAGAAAGTGCTATAGCTCCACAGAAGGCTTTGAATCAATTGGCTATGGGATTCACTATGGCCATTGTTTCTCAGACCAAGGGCGCAATCTCCAATAGAGAAATGGAGCTTTTCATAGCGGCTTCCCCTACGCTTGGATCTACAAAAGAAGGGTTTATGTCTCAATTGCAGATTTTGGAAAAACTAGCTCTTAGGAAAAAGGATTTTTACTCAGCTTATCTGTCCAAAATGGAGGAACTTGAAATAGATACCGGTTTGAACCCAACGCAAAGAAGGATTAAATTGGATCAATTTGTTGTTGACTGGCCTGAAGCCAATCCTCTTTTAACTCCAGAAGATGAAGCAATACTACAGAACGCAATAGACAACCCAAATATTCATACCACTTTTGTGCCGCGTGCTTTCAGACGCGCTTGGGAGGAAAAAGAAGCAGAACTAGGACGCATTCCTCTTGTGAGCAATCAAGCAGAATTTAACGCTCTTCCAAGTGGGGCTTATTATAGAAACCAAAGAGGCCAAAGAGCGCGGAAACCATAATGGCAGACCAAACTGATGAATTTGGCGGAACTGTTGTAGGGAGCGATGCAGACGAATTTGGTGGCGAATTGCTTGAAGACACCAGATCTATTGGTCCAGCCATAACAGAAGACCCAGAGGATGCTAGTGGGATTGGCAACGCCCTGTTAGCCGGTTTAACTAACAGCGAAGAAAACAAAGTTTTTTGGTTGGCCGCCAAGCGCTTTCCAGAGTTAGTCGAAGAGGGCAAAAACCCAGCGGAGTTTTATGCTTTCGATGAAAGCGGAGATCTTTTTTACCGCGATCCATATTCAGGCGAATACAAAAAAGAATTTGGAGACGATATCTTTGGTTTTGATATTGACTACCTAGACAATATTGGACCGGCCGGACAGTTTTTGGCGGAAGTGGTAGGCGGAGCTAAAGGAATGGTTACTGGGTTCATTGGTGGCGGCTTTCCTGGCGCAGCATACGGCGGAGCTAAAGGTACTGCTTTAGGCGGGGGAGCCGCTTATGCGTTTAGAGCAGCGTTATCTGAAGTATTGGGCGGGCCTCCATTAGAAGTGGAACAAGCGGCAAAGGATTTGACCATATCCTCTGTCTTTGGTGCTATCCCTTTTGGTGCGCCTACAAAGGGAGCGCCTAGCGGTATGAAGTGGATTTTAGACAAATTTCCTGGCAGTGATGGAAGAACTATTTTGGCTGATATCGTCCAAAATGGAGGTCGCTCGGTTGACGAAAAGCTTGAGTACATGGCTCAAAGATATCCAGATATATCCATATCTAGGGCAGAAGCAAATGATTTGATTGGTAATGCTGGATACAGAGCAGAAGCTTGGCTTGCAAAAAACGCAAGAAATGAAGAGATGGTGCAGCATTTCGAGAACCGAAACACTAGAGTTTCCTATCACGCAGAAAAGTTTTTTGATGATATTTTAAATAAATTTCCTGGTAGGGCATCAGGAGATGCAGAGTTAGATGTAGCCAAAGCTGCGGAAGACTACCTGGCGGCAGAAAGACGAAGGCTGGCAGAACAAACCGCACCCATGTACAGACAAGCATACGACGACGATGTAATTATCGATGTCTCCGACATTATTAAGCAAATAGATGACGTGCTTGCAGATCCAAATGCTTCAACACAAAGAGTTAATGCTTACAAACAAATGAGGACCGCGCTAATAGATGCGTCTATTGGAGAAAACGCGCCCAGAACAAGCACAGAGTTATTGCACGAAGGATTGAAAGATAATTTCAATCGATTGCTTTCTGGTTTGACAAAAGACGCAGATATTGGATTAAAAAGAGAAGCTTCCTTAATACGCCAAACGGTTTCAAATCGTCTAAAAGACGCCAACCCAGTTTATGCGCAAGTCACAAAAATATATGACGACGCTTTTGGAACGGCGCAAAGTTTAGATAGAAGCATTGTCGGACAATTTGCGAAAGTAGCAGGTTACGGAGAAAGAGCTTCAAGAATGACGCGAAAGCTCTTCAGTGGAAACATCAGGCCACAAGAGATAGAAGAGCTCAAAGGCATTCTGCAATCAACAGACGAAGGCGCACGGGCTTGGCAAAACCTCAAAGGCACATGGTTAAGCACTCAATGGGATGATGTGCTTATCAGTGAAAGAAACCCTTTGGGCGTTCCAAATAAATTTTTAAAGGCTATGGGTATTCCGTCACCTTCAAGAGCTTTTCCAAGACAACAAAACGTCGTTTATGACGCAACAGGGATGCGGTTACCTGCGTCCTCAGATGAATTGGCTAGGCTCTCTGGCGAAGTAGCTGAATATCAGGCTTCGGGAAAAAAGGCACAAATGTGGGAGGCCATATTTGAACCAGATGAATTAGCATCATTTATAGATCTTACCAATATGATGCAGATGGTTGGCAGAATACAAACGCTAGGTGGATCAGATTCTTTTGAAAACTTTATGATGAATGCGTTAATTAGCCAAGAATCAAAACAGGTTCTTGGTCAAGGACTGGTAAGAGGTGGCCAACAAGTTGCTGCACAAACTGGTGGCTTAATAGCTGGAATCATGAACCTTGTTCCGAGAATAACCAGCAAGGGGTTTGGTGACGCAATGACTGGTGTCCGTCAAAGACAGAAAGACGCTTATACAGATCTTCTTATCAGTCATATTGTTGACCCAATAAAGCGCGTATCCTTGGATAATGTATTAGAAGCGGCCAGCCCGATATCTTACTTGGTGTCACAGACATTTTCTCGCGGTGGTGTTGAGGGATTAAACAATTTGTTTAATAGCCTTAGTCCTGCTGAAAGGCAACAACAGTTTATTGAGCGGGGCGATGAAGTTATTCAAGAGCAGCAACAAGAGCAACAACCAGAACTCAATGGTCAAATAGAAAGTGCTTCCCCTACCGCATCAAACTTACCCTTGTTTGAAGATATTCAACCGGGCGGTAGCTTTGGTCCAATGGCTGGTGGTTTCGACCCATCGATGTCGCCGACAATTCTACCGTCTGCATCCGAT
>CAZGQY010000292.1:0-3350 GCA_964528035.1 uncultured Methylococcaceae bacterium
TCGAACCCCCTTGGGGACGCCATATTTATCAAAGGGTTAGCAATTTATTGCTGACTTTTTTATTGTATCGGGGCAAAATCGGGGCAAAAGTGTTATCGAATTTACAAGCACCAGACAAAAAAAACCCGACACTATGGCCGGGTAACGAGGACAGGCTATTTTTTCGAGGACAATGCGTTAGCTGGTTTCTTTGGCGTCTTTGACGTGGCAAGGCAGTTCTGGCGCATTTGCTTTTCCCAGCGTTGGGTCGGGTTGTACGATTTCAGCCTTTGTAGGGCCGTGTATCAGCTCCTCAAGCTCTTTAATCTTTGCCTCAACCTCACAATCACGAAATGCAGACATTATCGTGCTCAAGATGTGTGCCAGTCGTGACGCGTCCTGGCTCTCAATCTTACCCAGCCTCAAGTCCCGGTAAACCGATATCATTTCTTTCCTGACACCGAGTGGTGAGGTGAGGGGCCAAATTGACCTTGCACGTGTTTTTTCAGTCATTTAGATACTTTTTAACCTTTTAGTAAGTACGTCTGAATCAAGGTATTTGCAAGTTTTCAGCGTCAACAAGCTGCTTGTGTCTAGCGATCAGCTCTGTCCGCTGTTCCAGGATTTGCTGGCGTTTTTCTTCAAGAAAAGGCCTCTCCGGGTTTTTCAATCCATCATCCAATTCGGATAGCTTTTTCTGTAGTTCGTCTTTCGTTTTGTATTCGTCAATCAGTAAAGGTTCAACAAATGTCTCGGGTGATTCGCTGGCTTCGTAAGGCCTATAATCATGCTCAAAATAGTTTTTACGTGCTGAAACCATCCTTATAAGCCGCTCATTGAGGCCCTGGCGGGCATGTATCGGAACGCCGAACTTGTTAGGGTCCATCAAAATTTCGGTTAAACCGTGGATTTGCCGGTCCATTTCGGGCAAGTCAATGGCCTGTTCTGTTGTTGTCATAATATGTCCTACAGTTGAATCCCAGGCAGACCACCGTTCCTGTCCCGGAACCGTTGAATTGCCTTAACGATTTCAGCATTCAATTCGTCCGACCGTTTGAATATCGCCGTAACCGTAGAAGAATTTGTGTCGATATTGGAAGTCAGAGCACCATGCATTGCTGCAATCAAAACCAGGTAATCCGCAAATGACTCTCTGGCCTTGGATGTGGTTTGCTCTAGCTCCTTTTTGACAATAGGTCTAAGCCTGGCCCGGCTTTCTTCCTTTTCTTGATGCTGACTATCCTTGATTTCAACCTCCAGCTGACGAAGTGCGCTCTTGATGTATTTCGTGGCCTTACGGGATTGCTCAACAGTTTGGTTTAGGGTTTCTTTCTCAGAGGTCAGTTCGTCAAGAGAACTCTTAAGCGATTCGTTAGTTGGGTCAATCGTGGCCTGAACATGCGCCTGGTATAGGCGATCGCCGGCGTCTAGCAAGGTTGACTCAAATTCACTGGTGCGTTCCTGAGAGTCGGAATATTCTTGAACTAATTCGGAATACCTGGATTGCTTATTCAATAAAACTTCTGAGATTTCCATAAATTTTTTGTCGGTCGTATTCGTAAAATTTTCAATATATTTTATGTATAGCTATACATTTGACAACTGTACATGATTTTTTATCCATAATCCTATTTTAACGCCATATTAGACGTAGGCACAGCAAAGGGTGATGTTAATAGAACCCTTGTTGTATATGGCTTTAGATAGGCGTTGGTGGATGGATAGACAGTGTTGGGATACACATGTGTTTATTTACAGTGGTTGTATGATCATGTGTGGATAACCAGTGGATAATTATTCATACTTTGGATTTACCGACCAGGATTTTTTAACTAGATAGTCGGTTAATAAAGGCCAGCGCAAACCCACCCAATACGAGTTTGAGGATAGGCAGATTTTGGTTAACCCGGTTTTGTCACCAACCCGACCCATCGGCGACTTGAGCTTGAGTCGATAACTTCCAATACTCTCTCTTTACCAAACTTTTTAAATAATGTCTGTCGTGCTTTTTCGAAGTCGTAGCCTGGGGTTATTAATGTTGGCGTTTCGTTTGGATAATCAACAAGACGATACTTATATACTCTTACCTTTTTATTTTCTGTATGAAGTTCTTTGATAATTTCCGGTTTATTGGCTTTTAAAAATGCGCGTTGTTTATCACTCAATTTTGAGGCTGGCGAAACAGTCAGCGTGTTTGAATTTAGCAGCACAATCGTAAATCCAGATTTTCTGATTTGTTGAAGTGCGTTCATTAAAATGGCTCCAAATCGGGGTTATCTTGTGTTTCTTCGCCAGAGGGGGGTATTTCAACCGTCACACCGTCACAACCCGCGTGGTTGCTGGGCTGTAGCGTTTTTTCAACCGTCACACTTGAAGGTAATGTGACGGTTTGAAAATCGCTGTATCCCGTGTGGTTACTGGGTTGTGACGGTGTGACGGTTTGAAAGGGGGGGTCTGGGCAAAGGTAACGAGAAAATGCATCCCGAAACGACTTTTTGTGAAAACCTTTCTTGGTTGTCGCGCCCAGTCGAATCGTGGCGGGGTGTATTTTAAATGGTTTTAGCAGCCTCGACAGACTGTTTGCTGTCAGTGGCTTTCCATGTCTCCATTCACACCAGGGACGATCTTCCATTGCGACAAGATAATTAACTAGATCACTTGTGAATACTTTTATAAGATTTTTATCTTTGAATATACTACGAATATCATTAAGTATCATAGGCCCGATAGATTCAGTATCTTCACCGGTATCAGTTAATATATTAAATGAGTTTGTTACCTTATCTACCCACTTATCGCCTGCCTGTTCTGCAATGGCAAAAAGAGGCGTCCAATTATCTAACGCTCGATCATTATTACAGGCAGGTAAACTTGGATTAATGCCTTTTAATTCCCTGTCAGAATCTAGTGCCCATCGTGTTAATTTTCTTCGAATCGTTTTGCATTCGTCGGAAAGCGTTAGTGGTATTTTCTGCGCTGATTCACCGGGTATTTTTCGTCGCAGTTGGATAATAATCGATCTGTCTAAAATTGTATCCGGAGGCATCTTGATCATTGAAATGACCATTGGGCACCAGGTCGAGAATTTTGCAGGCTCGTGATTATCACCGGTCACGCGGACGACAAATGCTGACCTTTTTGTATGACCTGAATTTATAACACCCCTCAATTCGTCGTTGTTGCCGAGGAATGTGTCAGCCTCGTCTATTAGTAATGAGGGTTTGCATGCTTCAATCGCCCTATAAATAGCAGCGGGGCTTATATTCGAAGCAACCAGTGAACGGTTGCAGGTTGACGCCAGCACTTCAAGCAAAGTTGTTTTTCCACAGCGTTTTTCTAGACTTGTGATGGTAAGCTTGGGCCAAATCCGA
>CAZGQY010000293.1:0-3330 GCA_964528035.1 uncultured Methylococcaceae bacterium
CAGGGCCACCATTTTTCACAACCCATGGCCTTTGGTGAACGTCGGGCATTAGCGGGGCATGGAGATGTATTAGCGTTGGGTGCGCGCGTGGTCCTGACCTGGCAGGAATTTGACGGGGAAACCACGCGGATAAAGGCCATGCAATCGAACGACGGGGGTACCACATGGTCATTAAATGGAACAATCGCAGAGTCGAAATCAGCCGCAGATTACCCGTTTCTAGCTACTGACGGTAATAGGATATTTTTGTCCTGGAATACTGTCGATCACGAATACCGCCTTTTACCTATCGAATAAGGGGTATTATACAATGTGGATAATGAACCAAAATCTTCGGTTATTGCCATCCTCCCTTTAATCGCCTGCTTGTTTGGTTCGGTAGCCTCCAAGGGGTAAAAGCGGATGATACACGGCTGTTTGTATCCGGTAGTCTGAGACAAATTCTCAAAGCCTGCCAAGAGCAACCGTTATTACTGGCTGTTTGGTCGGTAGTATGTCCGCCGTATATCGCGGATCTCAACCTAATCGCCAATACCCGCCCTTCGAGAAAATCCTCGTGAGGATAAGGCGAGCAAAGCAGCCAGTCAACGTCGGTGGTTTAACAAAGCGGAGAATAAAAACTATTTTCACTGACCGGAAAATGTTCAACGAATGCAGGCCTGGCGACGGGCTCATCCGGGGTATTGGCGAACGAGTAGGCTAAAATCCCACTGAAGCGAGGTGATATCAGCTTGAACGGGATATTTTGGGGTAACTGTTTGACTCATCACATTGAGCGAAATGGCAGGTTCCAAATTGTTCGTTTAAAACTCTGGCGGGTTATAGGGATTGCCTAAGAATACGAGTGTATCTGTATTGGCGTGGCCGAAGCAGCTTTTCTACGAGTACCAGTCGGTTTTTTTTGCTAAGGCATTACTTATGCCTGCGCATCGTTGGCACCAATCTAACTGGCAGGCAACGGGCCATGTTGGTGGTCGCACGCCAGCAACAGATAGAACGCCGGTACAATAAACAACGTAAACAATGTACCGATGCCCAAACCGCTTGCAATCACCAGTCCGATATCAAAACGGCTGGCGGCGCCTGGTCCCGATGCGATCAATAACGGAACCATTGCAACGATCATCGATACAGTCGTCATTAAAACAGGCCGTAAACGAATCTTGGCCGATTGTTCTATTGCCTTATGTTTCGGTAACCCGGCCCTGAGTTGTAGCTGATTGGCGAATTCCACAATCAAAATCCCGTTTTTCGCGATCAGACCGATTAATGTAATCAAGCCCACCTGAGTGTAAATATTGATCGAGGCAAACCCCAGCATAATAAATGCCAACGCGCTGGCAATTGAAAGTGGAACAGCCATCAGGATAATCAGCGGATCGCGCCAGCTTTCGAATTGCGCTGCCAGCATCAGATAAATGACAAGCAGGGACATGAAAAAGGTCAAAATGAGCACACTGCCCTGTTGCGCATACTGACGCGAACCGCCGGTATAGTCGTGGTTGAAACCGCGCGGAAAGGTCTCATTTGCCTGTTGCTCCAGGTAGCTCATTGCGTCTCCCAGCGCCACACCCGGTACCATCATGCCCGACAAGGTCAGACTGTTTAGCTGTTGAAACTGCGTCCTTTTGCCGGGTTCGACCGAGTTTTCAATGTGTACCAGTGACGACAAAGGCACCTGATCTCCCGATGCCGTGCGCAGATAATAATTTTTAAATTTGCTGGTATCGAGACGGGACAAGTCATTCACCTGAGGGATCACCTTATAACTCCTTCCCTTTAAACTGAATCGGTTGACATACTGCCCGCCTAACAAAGTCGCCAGATTGCGGCCTATTTCTTTCATCGTGAACCCCAGGTCGGCTGCCCGGTCGCGGTCTATCACCAGAGTGGCTTTCGGACGGTCAAAATTGACATCTTTCATTAAAAAGTTAAAGCGCCCGCTTTGCATGGCTTTACCAACCAATTGATCAGCCACCTGATCGAGCTGAGCGTAATCAGTATCTGCCACGATCACGAACTGCAAAGGCAACCCACCCCCCGAACCGGGTAAACTCGGGCGTGGTATCACCGCAGTCTTAAAGCCGGCAATCTGATTGGCTTTGGCCTGGATTTCAGGCTGAATTTCCATTTGCGAACGCTCTCGCTGAAAAGTCGAAGGCATTTTAAACCCTCCAAACACGACATTTTTATCGCTGCCAAAACCCAGTCACCAAAAACTTTCCTTATACTCGGGGACGGTCTCGAACAGTTTCATCAACTCTCGGGAATAAACTTTGTTGTAATCCAATGTCGCTGTTTGCGGCCCCGTCGCCATGAAAAACAGAATGCTTTGATCTTCTGTCGGAGCCAGTTCTTTCTGCGACAAGGCAAACATAAAATATATACTGACCATAACCACTAAGGCAAAACCAAGAATCAGGCCGGGAAATTCGAGGGCACTATGCAAAACGCGACGGTATTTTTCAGCCAGCCAGCTAAACACCTGTTCCACTGTTTTCTCAAATTTACCCACAGAGCCCTTGTCTTTCAGCACTTTGGAACTGAGCATAGGCGACAGGGTCAGCGCAACGATACTGGAGATAATGACCGCACCCACCAGTGAAAAAGCGAACTCGGTGAACAGAGCTCCGACCAGTCCACCCATAAATCCGATTGGTATATAAACAGCAATCAAAGCAACGGTGGTGGCAATAATCGGCAGTACCAGTTCCCGTGTACCTTCGATGGCGGCCTGGACCCGGGAAGCTCCCAGCTCGATATGGCGATGGATATTTTCAACCACGATAATCGCATCATCGACCACCAATCCTATACCCAACACCATTGCCAGCATAGTCAACAGATTGATTGAAAACCCCATCAGCAGCATGAGGAAAGTGCCGCCGATCAGCGATAACGGCACGGCCACTGACGGCACCAGCGCAGCCCGAACAGAGCCCAGCGATAAAAATATAATCAACAGAACAATGATCACCGCTTCGGCCAGGGTCTGGAATACTTCGTCTATCGAATCCTGAATAAACTGGCTGGCATCGTAAGGCAACAGAACAAACAGGTCTTCCGGCAAGTCCTTTTCGATTTCGATTAACGCCTTGCGAACCTGTTGGGCGACCGTTAAAGGATTCGCCCCAGGCGCCTGCTCAATTCCCATAAAAATAGCAATCTTGCCTTTATACCAGTTGACTGAATCATAATCCTCACTACCCAATTTGGTGTCGGCGATATCGCTTAGACGGATCAAAGTGCCATTCCGGTTGCTGACCACCAATCGCCTCAAGAGTGTCGCTACCTCGTGATAGATTTTGGAACATCCATGTCCAAAATCGA
>CAZGQY010000294.1:0-3328 GCA_964528035.1 uncultured Methylococcaceae bacterium
TCTGGACTTCGAGGTACCGCTTGCGGCCCTCCGCGAAGCGGTGTTTGTTCAACGTCGCAAATCAGCTGGCCACAAGCCTATAGCGACGAGGTACGAGGAGCGGCGGGTTTGTGGCTCAGCTGGATTTGCCTTGTTATGCCATCAACTCTAGTGCTTTTTCTTCCAGTATTTTCGTTCTGGAAACTAAAAACTGCTCGTATTCTAGCGAATCAAAGTCTTCTGGTATGAGTGCACTTTGGAGGTATTCAGCTCGCTTTGTTACTTCAATATCAGCCCCGTAAACTTTAGGATCTTTGTCTTTTATCTTGTTGTTATCAGCCCTTGTAAGAAAGCAAATATTCGCCAGAATATTGATCTCTCTTCTTTCTTTTCCAAGTCTCTCCAAGTGCTTGTTAGGGAATATATGGTGATATTCGTGCTTGCTAGCCTTTTTGAGGACTTTATCCAGGTCGATATTCGCACCACTTAGCAAGGATTTAGGTGAAACAGCATTAAGCAACAGAATATATGTTCTCGAATTCGCGTTGCCCGATGAAAAATTTGATTTTGAGAATTCGAATTTTATCTCGGCTTTCGGTTGTTTAAAATCGTAGTTTTCGTCTTTTTTTAACTCGAGCATATTACGAATATCAGTAGCTTGCCTTTCGTTGACACCAGCTGAAAACCTACGGCTAAACAATGACCGCCAGAACCATCGGGTGAGCACACCTTTCTGTTTCGATGAGCAAGATATCCCTTCAGTCTTTTTTGTTGCAAAAAAAGCACTCAGAGGAACAAGTAAGCCTGGAAACGGAATTAGCTTATAATGCTTTACATTAAGCTCTCTCTTTAAAAAATCAAGCGCCCCAAGTATTCCCTTTTCGATTTCGTCGAATCGACTCCTTATCTCCTCACCTTGGAGTGCCAGAATTTTGTTAGGGGTTGTCTCGCCTGTAATTATCCCGGCACAAATTCTAAGCTGAAGATCCCTGTCGTTACATAATTCTTCAAAGCCATGATCGATGATGTTTTCTTGTAAAAGCTCAAATTGCTCAACAAGGTCAAACTGATCTGACCAACTCCATGCGGAAAGCAATTCAAATATATTTAGTTCGGTGCCGGCCCTGTTGATTCTTTCAAATACTATTGCAACCTTATTTCTATCATCAGTTTCAAACACTACATTTGGAATTAAGTATGTTCTAAACTTATCCTGAACCTCATCCAATTTTATTTTGATTTTATCAGAAACGTGCTCCGTTGCCTTCCTATACGCTATCGAATCAAAGAATGTTTTTACTGGAAAATGTCGCTCAATGTCCACTTCCTCGTCGTCTAAAGCTAGAAACATGGATTCTTGAATGTTATCTTCAGACAGCATATCAAAATATATATCGACCCATTCATCAGACACTGGTGAGAGGTCCGTCTGAAAGACACTAAATAAACTTGTTAATCGCTGTTGCCCATCGAGAACGTAGTTGACTGGGTAGTCCTTTTGGGGATCAGGTAAGTCAAAATGTCCAAGTCTCTTTTCAGAATTTAGTCGCTTGTCGGTTCTCCATAAAATTACTGTTCCAATTGGAAACTCTTTGTAAATACTGTCGAGCAAAAAGGAAACTTGGTCGGGCTCCCAGACATAATTCCTTTGGAATGCAGGAACTCGAATATCACCGCTCGATATTCGTTCTATTAGCTTTTTAATGGTAATAGGATCACTCATTCTTCATATCCTTACTGATAAGTTGCACTGATGCATAACGTCTTAATAAGCGGCGCACACTCCGAGCTTAGATTCGGAGAAACTAGCTGTCATGCGTCCGCTTGATTTAATGGTTATAAGTTTTGACCTTTTCCATGAGAAACGTCACTCTCTTTTGAAATCGCCTTCCACCTGGTTTGTAGAGGGACGGGCTTTTTACTACAACTACAATTGAGGCTATTTCTTTCGGATTAAGACTGGCTAAATCTTTGTTAAAATAGTAATTCGCCGATTTGGCAAGACCTCGTCCATTCTCATAAGGAGCATATACTGCCCAAATATGAAAGATTTCCTTGTCATTAAAGTGAAGAAAACTAACAAAATACCAGAGAATATTGTGAATACGCCACCATAGCATTTTCTGGCGTTTTGCTTTTAGAATTCTGGCCACATATAAATTTTGTATTGCATATATTCGAATTCCTTTTTGCCCTTCGGCAGCAAGTGCGTAGGGGTAAATACTGTCTTCCGAACCACCAAGAATTGTTCTCCCTTCCGCCTCTATAGCATGCAGTGCCTTTAAGTGCGGAAGGAAATTTATGCTGTACCAACCAACAAAACCGAAAATTGGAAGAAATATAATTGAAATCAGCGCCCTTTTTAACCACATCAACATCCCAATCTGCACTTATAACGCTTACATAAGCTGACAATAAAAAAAGGCGCTCCGATAGGAGCGCCTTTTTTTATTGTCAGCTTAATGTTTTTGTTAGGCTTTTCAGGTGATTTCTGCCGTTCGACCTCTTATTGCAAAGACATTCTTGACAAATTTTCTATGGGAGTCTTTGTCAATAACCTTAGGCTCTGAACCTTCTTGCTGAAGTGCGAACACAGCACCTTGATTTGTCCTGCTTGTAGTAACAGGGACTTTGGAAACTCGTACTCCGATATTAGTTTGTCTTACGATTCTTGCCATTTTCTACATCCAATTGATTCATCTAGTATTTTAAGATTTTTCGGCATTCTAGCCATAACCTGCTAAGTCTACGTTTTTTTCGCTTCTTTTTCAAGTTGATCAGCAGGGGCGTCAAATATAGCCCCCCGCACGGTATTGAACATCAAAAAATGATTGTACAGGCTATCTGAAACCGATGCCAACAGTTGTATACAAGCTCTATTGTTTAATCCACCCTTTAAATTGTCTACACAAATAAAACCAAGTATGGAGTAATCAGTATCTTGTGTCTCCATTTCATCAACGAGTTCCATTCTAATTGGACATACTAGAGTGGAATTATAAAACTTTTGCCACTTATTATTTGCATTTACATACGTAGTTTCAGTGCAAAGACTATCTGAAGCGTAATAACTATCAGGAGATCTTGACAATATAGTCTTGAAAGCTGTGTTTTCATAATATGGATATTGATATATAGATTTATCGCTAGATTTTCTCTCTCGGTACGATGAGCTATCTCGCATAAATGTTCGAACCATAATTATATCTTTAGGCGACTCATCAATATCCAGTATTTTGATGCATACAGCGCATTTATCGCCGCTCATAATATCTAACATAGTCTTAATGTTATTGTAAAACTCCGGTAAACCCCATCTACCGGCAGCCCTAAATATCCCCTACACTCC
>CAZGQY010000295.1:0-3279 GCA_964528035.1 uncultured Methylococcaceae bacterium
GTTGAATACACTTTGTCGATTAGCGATCAAGAGTTGATTATGAATTCCCTGATTGGCCATTCTGTATCATTAATATTCAGCGGCGAAATCAGTTGTGTTCATTGTGCACGGAAAATAAAAAAAAGTTTTAATCAGGGTTATTGTTACCCTTGTTTTACATCGCTTGCTCAATGTGACATTTGTATCGTACGGCCGGAGCAATGTCACTACGATCAGGGTACCTGTCGTGAACCCGAATGGGGTTTAAAGCATTGTATGCACGATCATATTGTTTATTTGGCAAATTCATCGGGTGTGAAAGTTGGAATCACTCGACGATCCCAGGTGCCGACCCGTTGGATAGACCAGGGGGCTATTCAGGCATTGGCTGTTTTCCGCGTAAACACGCGATTGCAGGCGGGTTTAGTTGAAGTGATATTTAAGTCACAAGTCAGCGATAGAACCAGTTGGCAAAAGATGTTGAAAGGAAATAATCCGGAAATCGATCTGCTTGCTGTTCGTGATGAAATTTTTGAGCAATGTAATGATTCAATCGGTGAAGTGAAGAAGCGGTTTGGAGATGAATCGGTAGAAATGCTCAATGATTCAGAGTCAATTAATATAGATTATCCTGTTGTCGAATATCCAACCAAGGTTAAGTCTTTCAATTTTGATAAAACAGCCAATGTATCGGGAAAGCTGATGGGAATTAAAGGTCAGTATCTGATTTTTGATAGCGGCGTTTTAAATATTCGTAAATTTGCTGGTTATGATGTGAAAATTGATAAATTGGCCAGTTAATTTAATTTTTTAGCTATTGGTAGTACAGATGAGCCATTGGATTTATCCAGAAAGAAAGACTCCAACTTTCATGAAATTCCAAATGAATGTCTGTAATAACCTATAAAGATCGGCCCGCCCACTTTATAGAGTATTCACCTAATCCTATTTATTTGATGTATGTTAGAGAATTTATTTAGAAGGATTATTTTCTTCATTTTCTTAAGCTTGTTTATAGCTATTTCTTTGGTTTTTTATCCTTTGGTGTTATTAACCTGGCTCTGTACTGCAACTTTTGACCCTCGTTTGGTTTGGACGAATAAAGTGACCAGTTTATGGGGGCAGATTTTTATTTTCCTTGTACCTGTCTGGTCATTAAAAGTCATCAACCGCAATTTAATTGATCCAAATAGAACCTATGTTTTTGTATCAAACCACCAATCTATCCTTGACATACTTATTGCCTTTTCTTTACATGCTCATTTTAAATGGATATCGAAATCCAGAATTTTTAAATGGCCTTTGGTTGGTTGGGCAATGCGATTAAATGAATATGTCAGTTTGGGAGAAGGTCGTCGACAAGATATAAAATCCATGAATGTAGCCTGCGAAAATCACCTGAAAAATGGAAATTCCATCTATATGTTTCCAGAAGGTACGCGATCACTGGATGGCAAAATGGGTAGTTTTCGCAAAGGCGCATTCACCTTGGCACAAAAAGCACAAGTCGATATATTACTTGTTGTATTAGACAATAGTTCCCAAGCTATGCCCAAATATAATTGTCGATATCAAGGTAAAACTCTTATGACAGTTAAGGTAATAAAGAGCATCCCCTATGAACAACATAAAGAATTAACCAGTTTGGAGTTGGCAAAACAGACTCAGGATTGTATAAGTCAGGAGTTGGATAATCTGGTTAGTATGCGGATACATGGATAAGAAATTAAAGACATTGTTCCTGTCAACGGACAAAAAAGGGTTGCCGCAGCAACCCTTTTATTAAAATTACGATCCAAATCAGAGCATATCAATAATAACGTATAACACAACCGTCAGTGCCAAACCGCAATGTATGACTCCGGCAACGCTGGCCATTGGCCCCATTTTCCCGGCAGCGGGAAGACTTTTAGCAAAGCCGAATTTTTCCAGCGAGCTGCGCGCGGCATTATATTCCAACAATAAAATTACCAGAATAGCCACCAGGGTCGCTACCATGCTCGCATTGGGATGCGCGTAATGAGTGGATGCACCCATAAAGAACAGCATTGGAATTGAAAACAATGTATTGGTTCGGGATGCAAGCCCTGCGACGGCCAGTGAGCTGGCTGCTTCCGGAATGGCTTCGCCGCCATTCGCTACCTGAGTTGCAGAGGCGATTACAATTTTCTGTTTTGGCCAGATAATTAACCATACATTCAAGAACATAAACGTGCCTAATAAAGCACCGACGTATATATCCAGTGGCATGCCAGCACCGCGCATACTCATAATGCCTACACCGGTCAGGAATGTGAACATTGCTCCCCAGCGAAACCACCACAGAGCGCGTGGTACAAGCTTTTGCAAGGCATCAGACTTGGCCCCTGCTTCGGCTTCTTTAAAAAACTCGGTTTGGATAAAGTTGAAATAATAAAGTATACCGATCCAGGTAATGCCTGCCAGGAAATGACCCCAGCGCAATAACATTTCGATACCGATACTTGTTGTAATAATTTCCATAAGAACCTCCTCTTGATTTCTTGAGAACTGATTATTTATAAATTATTTTGGGGGCTAGCTTTCGCTATCCAATTTGTAATTCCGAATAGTCGCTAACAGACAGGGTGCTGTCAAGGGCTGTGTTGCAAAAAACCCCAAATTTCCCTCCGACTTTCCAATATAAGGAATATTTTGTCAATGGCAGATTGCAAATGGTGTCATTTTCGTGGGGAACTGATATGGAGCTTTGTTCCGGTGGTATTGTAAATATGGAAAAGCGCCTGTGGTGGTTCTGCAAGCCCTATAGATGGAAGGTCAAATGTCAGTGGACGTATTTGTACCGGGCCATTGATAAGAGTGGTCCCACGATTGATTTTTATCTCTCTCCCATCGGGTAATATCAAAGATTGTTGACTCTGGCTGATTATAACCCTGAGGGTTAATTTGGTTTGCAGGGTAAATTTACCCTGCAATGCTCCAGTAGGAAACTCATGAAATTGAAAATTATTTTTATAAGAGCTTGACCCCGGACTGTGGTACGGAATTTAGAATGAGTCTTAATTCTCATGAATATAGGAGTTAATTGATGTCAACCGAAATTGAAAAAACATTTAAACGGCCCGGATGGTTCGGAGTCGGGGCGCTTCTGGCTGCCATCGGCGCGTCGGCCTGCTGCATTGGACCTTTGGTTTTGTTGTCACTCGGCATCGGCGGCGCCTGGATGACAACTTTGACATCCATGGAAGCCGTACGCCCCATTTTTGTGATTGTTACCCTGATTTTTATCGGCCTCGCGTTTCGCAAACTGTATCTGACCCC
>CAZGQY010000296.1:0-3246 GCA_964528035.1 uncultured Methylococcaceae bacterium
TCAAATCTAAAACACCGGGCTTGTCCAACAAACGGTTCATATCGCGGCTGCGCGCGATATAACCTTATTCGTTAGGCGAATTATTTTTCACCCATTGATGGTATAGCTCTATTAACCATCTTTTCTACTTTCTCTTCCATCTTTACGGGAACCAAAACGATATCAGGGTGATTTTGTGCATAGACACGGAATATTTCGTCAGCAAATGCCTGACCGATGGCTGATACTCCATCAAAGTCAAAAACCACATTTTGAAACCGTTCTATCCTAACTAAAAGTCTTTTTGCCTGTGACCGTGATACAAGCTTTTCATTTCCGTATTGAGCTAACTTTACAGGAATAACTGTTTTATTAAATTGAAATTCATCCGGCCCTGCATAATCATCGAAAATTGTTTGAATATCACGATCTGAATCCCTGTTAATTAGCATATAAACGCCAGTACCCGCTTCGTTTTTAGAGAATTCGTATTCAAGAATATAGTCAAAATCATGTTGGTCTTTGTGGCTAAACTTGACACTTTTCGAATCAATTTCAAATTCATCAAACGCCCTTGAAGTAAAAAATATACCTTCACCAGTATGGTTGTCTGGATCTGTTGTTAGCTTTCCCTTGGACAATTCAAATAGCGCTTGGCGTTCATCATGGAGATCACATAATCTCTTGATCTTCTTAAAAATGCCCTCCCCATCATCAATAACGAAGATCAAGATTGTTTCCTTATTTCTTGCGGCGTAGATGTATACATGCTTCCCATCAGAGTGATCAATTGCGTTATTTACCATTTCAGTAAAACCGTAATGACATATATCAACAATGTTTTCAGGCAGTCCATCAAATACAAATGAGTATTGGTTTCTCCATACACTGTCTTCTGTAAACTCTGGCGTGAGAGGGAATAAAGAGCGGTGCTCTCTAAGATCCCCTAAAAAGTATCGTTTCCCCTTCCCGGTACCGCTAGATATTATCCAACCTTCTTTTTCCAGTCTTTTTACATGGCTATTTACTGCTTGAGGGGTTATGGAGAATATATTGGCAATATGTTTAGAAATATCAGTAGGATGGTGCCTCACATCCAGGACGATTTGACGCCGAATTCGCACGCCTCTCTCTTTGTTATTCATCCTTTATCCTTTTAGAAAAACATTTTCTTAAACGATAGCAACAGCTTTCTTAAAGGACAACTGTATTTTCTTAAAGGATGGAGAATCCTCGATTGACTTCGGGGAGAGCGCCTAACGATTTAGTTGGACAAATACCGATTCGTGCGCTTGGTGCTATGGGTTTTGTATTGTTTGGTCTTAGGATGGATTAGAGCAATGTGGGCAGTGTGTGGGCAGAATATGACTCCATCGGGCGTTTGGAGTGAATAAAATGAATAATTGGGGTGTGCGGCCGAGCAAGGTCGATAATTCCAGCGGGTGAAAGTCCCGCTTTGGCAAGGTAGGTCAACCACCAGATAGTAAACATCGGGCAGGCGTAAACAGTTAATCTCGATAGAGCAGATCGTGGCGAAAGTCTTCGAACATGTTGGATGCAAGAAAACAGAAATTACTCATGCAAAGAGAGGTCGAAGCGGGCCGAATTTAGCAAGATGGATTGCTTTGAAATTAGCACATGATTTTTCAGGAGAAAATTTAACAACAATTGCTAGGAATTTTAATGTTAAGCATTACAGTACAGTGTCACGCACGATAGGGCGACTCAACAAGTTAATGAAAAAGGATGTAGAAGTTGTGAAGCTTTAAAAAGGTATAAGTCAAGATTTGACCCCCTTAATCAAGATTTGACCCCCTTAATCCAGTTAATCTTGACCCCCCTTAATCTTGTGTGTCCGGGTTAGTGTAGCCACTTCACACATTTCGAAGAGATAGGACTCATTTCCTTGCGCACGCTATGGTGCAAGATTCACCATCCGGCTACGGCCCGATAGACACTTGATATGGAGTCGATTTGCCCGATGAAGTATCTCTGCAAATAGCAGGCTAGGCGCCGTATACGGACCCGTATGTACGGTGCTGTGGGAGGGGGCTACTTGAGTAGCTCCCTATGCCAATTCGGCTTTTTGCTTTCGTTTTCTTGATGGAATGCCCCGTCTCGGGAAGCCTGCTTCATTAGGAAATATTCAGCCAGACCATCAATGCTGTTGCCATGCTCTTTGGCGATGTTATCTTTTGCATCCCATAGTTCTTGCAGGACTTGATTAGTCATCGTCTGACACTCCCATGAGTTCGATTGGCGTTGCTATTTCTGGACACAGATATCCTTGTTCTTCTATGATTTTCCTAATTTTAGGTTTCATCTCAGCGTTGTCTATGTGCCTACAATTCCAAGTGAGAAGAAAATCAATGCGATGAACAGTGGTAATTGCAACATGCAGTGCATCATCCAGCGCTTTCTTTGGAATGCCACCCTCTTGAATTAATGCTTTTGAAAGATCCACTACTGATTTGTTTAGGCGAAGGATTTCTATTCCTTCAAGTGCGGCGAGTCTTCTTGATACTGCGGAAGGATCTCCTCGGCTCGCTTCTTCGACCACGACTTCTGAAATGTACAGATCAAATCTGTCTTTCTGTGTTTCCCACCAATCAATCGTTTCCTTTTGCCATGCAGCGACAATGAGGCTGTTTGACGGCCTTGCAGTCAAATACGACACAACGGACGTTTCGATATAGATCTTGGCCATTTCAGTGTAGCGAATATCTGTGATTCATATGCTTGCCGAACGTCACCGCTAAGCCGCAGCTTGCCCTGGAGCGCAGCGGAAGGGCAAGCTGTCGGTTTGAGCGGCCTTGTTAGCACTGATGCTTGCAGCAGTTGCTATTTTGATAAAATTCTTCATCTTCTTCTGTTCGGATGTATTCCCACATTTTATTTTGGTGTAGCCATACTGGATCAGCATTATTTTGAATGTACTCGTCAACATCCATTCCGCTTATCGTTGGTGGTCTTTTGATTCTAACCTGCTTTCCATTTATGAAAACCCACATATACTTTTTTTGTCTTTCTGCCTTGGCTTTTTTTCTGACTCGTTTTTGTGCTGCGGTGAGCTTCTTTTTTATCTTTGCCATTCTTTCGGTTTTTTAGTGCTAGCATCTAAGCATTTATACGTCGCGCGCGGACAAAACTCAAGGTTTTCACAGAGCATTACCGTGTAACGTATAAATGTCTGTTGGACTAAATCGACCCTGTGGATGATGGGGCGACTTTATATAAGGGGATTGTATTGGATCGGCGTGGTGGAAA
>CAZGQY010000297.1:0-3216 GCA_964528035.1 uncultured Methylococcaceae bacterium
GGAGTGTAGGGGATATTTAGGGCTGCCGGTAGATGGGGTTTACCGGAGTTTTACGCCGTTAGTATATCCTCTATGGTAACTTCTTGCCCCCCAATCGAAACAGCCCTCTATGGGGGATCTGTGGAGGAAGTGTATGCGGCAGGAAAGCTGCATCCAAGCCTACAAGGATGTATTTACGGCGTCTTCCGCAACAGATCACCCATAGAGGGGCGAGCAGTTACCCTCTATGAACAGAATCAGTATAAAATACCGTCGTAGAAATCTGGAATCAACAACTCAACAGTGACCTCTCTGTATTGACTAAAAAGCTCATGGCTATTGAGATCGAAAGAAAATTCCTGCTTGCCAGTGACGAATGGCGTCAAAGGGTTTATTCATCCAGAAAATTACAGCAAGGGTACTTGAATGACAGCTCTGAATCTTCGATTCGAATTAGAACTGCCAACACTCAAGCCTGGTTGAATATAAAAAGCGTGGTTATAGGAGCAACGCGGCAGGAATTTGAATATGAAATACCTTTGGACGATGCAAACCAGATGCTTTCCACTCTTTGCTCACATAGGATCGTTAAAAAAACGCGGCACCTTGTACAAATTGCTCACCACACCTGGGAAATCGACGAGTTCGAAGGAGATAATAGTGATTTAATCGTCGCTGAGATCGAATTGAATGACGAAGATGAACAATTTGAAAAGCCATCCTGGATAGGTAAAGAAGTTACTATGGATAAACGCTACTATAATAACCAGTTGTCGAAAACCCCTTTCTGTCACTGGTAACCTTTACTTGACGCACACTAATCAAAAAATCTAAATAACATTATGCCAGTACAAGAAAAACAATTACATATGACCATTCTGACGACTCCCGACATGGCCAACTTCGCTGGAGTTGTTCACGGCGGATCTTTGTTAAAACTGCTGGATCAGGTGGCTTATGCCTGTTCGGCAAAATATTGCCGTACTTATGTCGTCACCGCCTCACTGGATCAGGTTATATTTAAAGATTCAATCAAAGTCGGCGAATTGGTCACATTCAAGGCAAATGTCAATTACGTTGGCAAATCCTCTATGGAAATTGGCGTAAAGGTGCTTGCCCAGGATCTAAAGTCCGGAGAGACCCGACATACAAATTCCTGTTATTTTACGATGGTCGCAAAAGGGGAAGATGGCAAAACAGTGCGGGTACCACTACTGGAAATGAATACTGAACTCGATAAGAAACTGTTTCAGGCCGGTGAAATGCGAAAAAAAATGCGCAAAGAAATTACCGAGAGAAACCGAGCGCTCCATGTAGGAATTCCGGATTCACAGTAAAATGGATACAGGTCAGCCTCAAACCGAGTCATCAGAGTCGATCACAATCCACTATTCGGAAATTGGCTTCTCTACGGGCAAGCCATCTTTTCGCCACTGGGACATATGCCCGGTTAGATAAAATACCTCCTGAAATCCGGCTTTCCTGAGGCCATAGGCGGCAATATATGCTCGGGGTCCATGCTCACAATATATGACTACGGGGATGCCGGGCTCTGCCGGAATTTCGCTGGAGCTGAAAATCGGCGTCCAAAAGGACAAATTTCTAGCTCCTGGCACATGACCGCTCTCGTACTCCATGCTTGAGCGAACATCCAATATGGTCGGCTGCCAACCGGATTTTAATTTATCGACCAAGCCTTGTCCTGTAATTTCCACTTGAGACACATTTTGACTGGCGCAACCGGTAAAAAATATTCCTGTCATAAACACGAGTAATGCCTGGTAGAGGTTACAAAAAGGCAGACAACTTTGCTTCTGATACATCCTACGATCTCCTATATTCGATCATTTTGATCGATTTCTCAGCATACGCGCAGCAGACTGTTTCAGCAAGCAATCAAAAATTTCAAGTTTATGAGCTTTAAATATTTACCGATTACTAAATATCTACGCTACTGTCAGACGGATAACCCCAGACATTGTCAGAAACTGGATTTTCTCCCAAGTCCCTGCCAAAATCGACTTACCAGCAGAAAACAGAGTACATAAATTTGTATACGCTAAGACGATGGTCTGTGCGAAATGCCCGACTTCTCGAAATTTTTTATAACGCCTTTGAATGGATGCTAATCAGACTTGCTCCGTTGTGGGATTTAATTGGCCACCAGCGACTGGAAAAACCTGTCGCTGCTGTGGAGCAATTCACAAAAGGCATTTTATTTGATTGCCAGATGTGTGGCCAATGTATACTCAGCTCAACGGGAATGTCGTGTCCCATGAATTGTCCGAAGACGCTAAGAAACGGACCTTGTGGTGGAGTACGTCCAGGCGGCTACTGCGAGGTAAAACCTGAAATGCGCTGTGTGTGGGTAGAAGCATGGGAAGGCAGCCAGAGGATGACTAATAAAATGGCGATACAGACTGTGCAAATACCCGTCGATTCTCGACTAAAAAACAGTTCTTCCTGGTTACGCATCGTACGACAAAAATCAGGGAATGTTGATTTATGAAGTTTAATGACGAACCTGTTCCCGGCCAACCCTTTGCCATTCGAGAAGGCCATTCATCAGGCGGGCGACTGGAACGCCTATTGCGTGAAGGTATATTTGCGGTAACCGCAGAACTGAATCCTCCGGACTCAGCGGATGCGGAGGATGTCTATTCTCGGGCACGCGTATTTGATGGCTATATCGATGCAATGAACGCCACTGATGGTGCCGGTGGAAATTGCCACATGTCCAGTGTAGCCGTCTGCGCCATACTCAGGCGTGTCGGCTATGCACCCGTTATGCAGGTTGCCTGTCGAGATAAAAATCGAATAGCCATTCAAGGCGATGTACTGGGTGCCGCCGCCATGGGTGTCTGCAATATATTATGTTTAACCGGTGACGGTGTACAGGCGGGTGACGACCCTGGAGCCAAACCCGTATTCGACCTGGATTGCATGTCGCTTCTGGAAACAGTTCGACTGATGCGTGAACAATCTCAACTGCGAACCGGCCGCAAACTAAGTAGTCCTCCTCGAGTTTTTCTTGGAGCAGCAGCAAATCCATTTGTGCTTCCCTACGAATTCCAGGCCATCCGCCTGGCTAAAAAGATTGCTGCGGGCGCTCAATTTATTCAAACACAATATTGTTTCGACGTACCATTGTTTAAACAATTCATCAACCAAATTGGTGACATGGGCACGGCGAAACGGTTCTAAACTTCTTGACACGAGGATTTCATTCGTGGTGGT
>CAZGQY010000298.1:0-3198 GCA_964528035.1 uncultured Methylococcaceae bacterium
TTCCATAAATTTTTTGTCGGTCGTATTCGTAAAATTTTCAATATATTTTATGTATGGCTATACATTTGACAACCATACATGATTTTTTATCCATGGCCCCTATTTTACCCCATTTTAGACGTAGGCAAAGAAAAGGGTGATGTTAATAGAACCCTTGTCGTATATGGCTTTATAGAGGCTATGGTGGATGGTAATACAGTGTCTAGTTACACATGTTGTTCTATATAGTGGTTGGATGATCATGTGTATTTTATCAGTGGATATTTATTCATTCTTTTGATTTACCGACCAGGCTTTTTTGATTAGATATTTGGCCAACACGCCCCCCTTAGTACGCTTTCCTTCTGCCTTACCCACACACGCCAGCGCATGCAACCCAATCTCAAGCGCTGTAAGTTCGCCCTGGGCGTTGGAGATGAAAATATTTTCTGGAGAAATTAAAGGTTGGTTTTCATTTCCCCGTTTCCCCGTTTTAGAGTGTTTAATCAATGATATCAATTACCTAGGTGCGGGGAAATGGTCTATAAACAGGCTTGGTTTCCCCGCTATTTCCCCGCTATTTCCCCGCACTTCATGATAGGTGCGGGGGAACCACGGGGGAACCACGGGGAAATGAGAGGGGGTAAATTTCCATTTCCCCGCACCTAACCTAATGTTATTAATAGGGTTATTACGAAAAACGGGGAAACGGGGAAATGAAAACCAAACAAACATTTTCACGACAAGTGATTTTGGCAAATATCGAACATTGCCTGGTGATTTCTATCAAATAATTTAATAAACCCGAGGCCCTCAAGACGTTCAGAAAAATTCTTTTTGCCAAGTGGCCTGTACCCATCGTCCATACAAAATTCCTTGTATCCTGAATACAACAATTTGAGTGATATTTTCCCGGTCGTTGACTTCGAATAACGGTCACCTTCAACGAATAGCGCCACAGAATCCGCGTCGGTCAAGAATCTACTTTTAGACTTTTTGCATTCTTGAGACTCAAATATTGATTCGTTTTTTAGCACACGTTCAGCACCTTCGATCATCCAATTTAAAACTCCAGCCGGGTTTTCTAGTATTCGATCATGCAATCTTTTGTCCTGGGCGTCTTCGTGGATCGTTTGGCTAAATGGTACGATTAAGAGTCGACGACTAAAGCCATACGAATATTCAAGATTGGCTACGTCGAGTTTATTCACGTTGAAAATTAATTTCGCATAATCTGAAATTGTGAATGGGCGACCATATGGGAATCTCGCCTCGATTGGTTCGTTACTGGCAAGCGTTTTAAATTTTCCGGAATCAATGCGCGTCAGCTTTACGTCAGTTCCGTAATTTAGAATTTTGTCCTTAATTTGCGCCCGGTAATATCCGTTGTTGTCTGTCAGGCTTTCGATAGAATAGTTGCTCACGTTCTCTCTACCCAAAACTCCCTGGATGACTTCGAAAAATACTGATTTTCCATTACTGCCAGAGCCATATAAAAAGAATATTTTTTCAAGCTTCAAACCTTTGATAAAAAAATATCCAGATATTTCCTGCAAAGTCCTTTGCGTGTATTTGTCCGGCAAGACTTCATCAAGATATTTCAGAAATAATTCATTGGTCGCTGCTTTGTCATACTCAAAAGGTAGCTGATGTGTTAAGAAGTCCTCGCTATCAAAACCCTTTATTCGTGGGCCTGATTCACCTAATACCAACGTTCCGTTGGCCAGGTTAATCATTGACCGCTTTTCGAACTGTCTTCGAGAAAAAAAACAGGCTTTATAAAATTGATCTGTGAGTTTATTCGTGAATACTGCATCGCTGGCTTCGATTTCAGAATATCCTTGGCGAATGGCTACCTTCGTTAGGAGGTTTTCAAGTTCCGCAGGATCTAATGACAGCCAAAGTTGCGAATTGTACAGATACGAATGCCCTTCATTCATGCACAATTGCCAATCATTACGCTCGGCCAGCTTTATCAGTTCTCTAACAATCGCGATCTTTATGTGCCTTTGAAGCGGTGGCTTTTCTTTTCCTTCACAGTCAGTTGAAGGAATCCAGCCTAAAGATTTACAGCTTTTATAAAAATCGATTGGTTCTACCGCCCGAAGAAGCGCGTCGATTGAATTTTCCTTTTTTTCATAGGATGATTTTTTAGGATCGAATTGGATTACAGGCTTCGTTTCTTGCTGGGGGAGAGTGTTAGGCAACATTCAAAACCCCCATTTTTGGCTGGCGGTATACGTGGATGCTCTCCCGCTGCTGAATCCAGCGATCACCAAAAGGCTTTGATGTATCGTAACCAAAAGCTGGCTTGTTGAAATCAACGAATAAAGGATTAACAATTACTGACTCAGCGCCAGATTTCAGTAAGCATTCGCATAAGCTTATAACCTGCTCTTCGCTTGGGCCAACATTCCATTCGATAATGCAAAAACAGGCCGCGACTGGCCATGTGTATGAATTTACTGGATTTCTACCGTCATAAACTAAAGCGCAGAAATCGCTATTAGAATCGCGCCATTTCTTGGCTCGCTCCCAAGAATTCATTCCGATTGTGATTCTGACTAATCCTGGAATGTTTTTAAAACGGAGGCGTTCAACTAACTCTTTTCCGAAAGGGGGTAACTTTTTCATAACAAATCCACCTTACGAAACAATTGCTTAGCTGCTTTGTTAAACCTGAAGCCTTGAATGTATGCTAGGCATTTGCGACAATATCCGCCGTCACGTTTGGTAATTTGAATTTGGCAAGAGACGCACTCCCTGCGCCGGCCCACCGCCTTGGGCCGGCGTTTCAATTCCTGATTCATGATTACCCCGCCTTTCTAATAACAAGCGCGTCTGTGCGAGCACCTAAACCGCCAGCGTCAAGCCATTTAGTAACACTCTCACGCATGTAGAACGGTGTCCGGCCCTCATGAATAACCGGTGGCCCCAATCTTTCGCCACCTTCGGCTTCCCTAAAATCATCAGCCCTGCGCAAATTCCGAAGCCAAAATTTAGAACGACCACAATATGCAGCAGCTTGTTCCTCGGTCATACGGTGAGGGGAAATTAATGTGGGTGGGTAATCTTTTATTGCCTGAACGATTGTCGCGGCAATAGTTTTTTGAAGGTTTAAGTTGTTTTCGGTCATTGACTGAGCCCTATGTATGTAACGAGGACCCACGGCTAAACGGTTCCCAATAAAAAGGCAATATAATACAATATAATACAATT
>CAZGQY010000299.1:0-3188 GCA_964528035.1 uncultured Methylococcaceae bacterium
ATCGTGAGCAATATACACAGGATGCCATTCGTGTCATCAGTGGAGGCAACCCTACTAAACAGGCAACGGCTGTTTTAGATGCACTCCAATTATTAGATAGCAATCGTATTGCGCCCAGCCAGTCCAAATATGCCAAGCACATCCTGGAGCAACTCAAGCAAAAACCTCATGGGCAAGTTGTCAATCGAGCCGAGATATTAGAAAGTGTGCATGGTGCCGATTACCTCGAGCCAAACAGTTATCGCCTGGAAACCGAATGGGTTGCTCTGTTGCTTGCCGCTCTTGTGTATTCCGGCGATATCGTGCTGGCAATACCCGGTAATAAATTTGATGCCAGTAAACTATCTGAACTTGCATCAACGTCAGTGGATGACATTGCTGCTTTCAAACACATCGAACAACCTAAAGACTGGAATCTACCGGGCTTACAGGCACTATATGAATTAATCGGGTTGGCACCCGGTCTAGCCATTGAAGTCTCTCAAAACAAAGATGGCAGTATTTCCGCAATGCAAGATCGTGTAGCCAGCAAGGTCAATCAGTTGCTCAAAACACTTCACAGCCTGAGAGATCGTCTACCGTTCTGGGGTGGTAGTGTATTAACCGAAGCAGAAGCTGAACAATACAAAACTCAACTGACTGAAACTAAGGTCTTTCTCGAAAGCTTGCAGGCCTACAACACAACAGGAAAACTCAAAAACTTCCGTTACAGCGCTGAGCAAGTCAGAGAACAGGAAGATGGGTTAAATCAGCTAGCCAGTATTGAAAAACTGCAAAAGTTGGCAATTGATCTGTCACCCTTAGCTACCTACCTCTCAAAGGCAGAAGCCATCTTGCCCATGGATCACGAATGGAATGGACAAGTCAAAGCAGCCAGGTTGGATACCTTGCAACAACTGGATGATATAGACAAACGGACAAAATCTAATTTTCACTCGCAGGTTAGCAGTCGTTTAACTGAACTGAAGAATGAGTACATCCGCATCTATGCCGGGCTTTACGCAAAAGCCCGTTTGACGATTTCAGAAGACAAGCGAAAGGCTGAGCTACTCAGAGACGACCGCCTAGAACAACTACAGGCACTGAGTACCATCGACATCCTGCCCAGTAGCCAACTAACAGAATACCGTAACAATCTGGCTAGTTTAAAAGCTGCTGGTTCACTATCCGAAAAAGATTTATTAGTAGACCCGGTTCCCAATAATTCGGATTTTAGGCCCATTAATGAAGACTTGAGCATATCTGCAAGTGCCAAGCTGAATAACCTTGAAGATCAGTTGGATCAAATGATCAATAGCTGGACCGATACATTACTGGACAACTTGGAAGATCCAATCACGAAAGATAGTCTTGGACTTCTTAATAAGCAAGACGGCGCATTGGTCAATACATTTATTACTAACCGATCACTGCCCACGCCAGTAGAAGAAGACTTTGTAAAAGCACTGCGTCAGGTACTTCAAGGTCTAGTCCCCATCGAGGTGAGTAAAGAAGAAGTACAAGATGCTTTATTTGCTCAAGGCTCAGCAGCAACGGTAGAACAAATCAAACAACGTCTTGATCAATATCTGAGCGATAAATGTAAGGGTCAAGATGTCAACAAAGTACGTATTGTTTTAAAGTAGAGAGGCTGTTTTGGACGAAAATACGTTATATGAATTATTACAGGGAATCGAGTGGAAAGATCTTGAATTAAAAGAGTCTCGCGATAAAGTTCCGGAATATGCTTACGAAACCGTATCCGCTTTCTTAAATACTGAAGGTGGTCATATTATATTAGGCGTTAATGACAATCATGAAATTACAGGAATTATAGACGCCGACCAAGTCCAAAATGCTTTTATTGGTGAGCTTCAAAATCCTGCAAGGTTTGGCTCGCCAATCTATTTTGAAGATTATCTAAAATCGCATGAAGATAAAAACATACTGATTTTCTATATTCCAGAAGCCCAGAGACAAAATAAACCCGTCTATGTAAAAACCAAACGAAAAGGTCGAGTTGCATTTATCCGTAAAGGCGGTGGTGATTATCAATGTAATCATGAAGATCTCAATCGGTTAATCAATGACTCCAAACAAGAAAGACCTGATAGCCAGATATTGGATTTAAATATTGATACCTGCTTTGATGATAACGCGATAAAGTGGTATCGCCACCGTTATGATAATAAAGGTGGTAACCGGTCACTTGATCATCTATCAAATAATGATTTTCTGTGTGAACTTGGTTTGGCTGTTGAGCATGATAGTCATCTACATCCAACATTAGCAGCTCTTCTCTTGTTCGGTAAAACGGCACTTATTCGTCAGTTGATGCCAAGACCGATTGTCGACTGTTTTCATTATGGCTTTGCCGAAGATCACGCTAATACGGGTGAACGTTGGATAAAACGAACAACCTGTGAATTCAATATGGTGCAAAGCTGGCAAGCTATAGTGGACTGGTACAATAGCTTTGCTGAAGTTCCTTTTACAATAGATCGTGAGTCTGGGCAACGTATAGAGTCTCCACCAGATTTTATTGCCTTTCGCGAATCTGTGATCAATTTATTGTCACATCAGGATTTCACCGATCATACTCGTTGGCCGAGGATTGAAAATTTTAGTGATTTAACCCGTTTCTGGAATCCTGGTGATGCATTTGTGAATGCAGATAGATTATTGGAACCGGGTGCAAAAGAGGTACGTAACCCAACCATCGTGCGAGCACTACGTGATATTGGTTTTAGCGAACAGTCTGGATGGGGTTTACGCGAAGTCTATCGAAATTGGCATGAATTGGGCAGGGTCCCACCCAAGCTCATTAACAATAAAGCTGAAAAATCATTCGAGCTCAAGCTGGACCGAAAAATACTCATGTCGGAACAACAGATTTTACTGCAAGCCCAGATTGGGATTAACTTATCATCCAATGAAGCAGATGCGTTCGCCAATCTTTGTGCGGCAGGTGAAACCCGCCTGACAATCAGCGAGCTAAGGGCGGCATTGGGTCTCAATGGTGCCGACACACATAAGATTGTAAAACGACTCATCGTCCAAGGTGTTGCTTTCCAGCCCAACGATTCAGTTGTTGAGTTGTCGGAACATCTAAAACCACTTAGAGAACAACTATTTGGAGATGATTCAGACAAGTCTGAAGAACCAGAAACTGATGATTTGGACTTGTCCACTGAACAAGTTGGGACACC
>CAZGQY010000300.1:0-3158 GCA_964528035.1 uncultured Methylococcaceae bacterium
ATTGTATTATATTGTATTATATTGCCTTTTTATTGGGAACCGTTTAGCCGTGAGGTGTTCAGAGAAATGCTGTCCTGTAAAAAATGTATGATGACTCCCTGCTCACCGACTACGCTGATCGAAGTGCTGGCAAGTTTTTGAATTTGTTCATTGTTGGATTTTTGCTGATGTTCAGCCTGTTTTGATTTAAGTAACAGTTCAATTCTGTCGATCAGAATATCAATATCAAAGGGTTTGTGAATAAAGTCATCAGCGCCAGAATCATAACATTCGAAACGCAATTCATTACTGGCTTCATTAGAGAGATAAATAATTCCTGTGACCGTATGATCGATGTGTTTTCGTATTGCGCTTCCAATTTCAAGGCTACGTTTCTTGAAAGTATCATCCAGTTCGAAGAGAACAACATCAGGTTTTTGTTCCAGAGTAGTGCTCAGGCATTCTTCCAGCGAACATTGTGAGATTCGATAGTCATGCTCAGATACGCTGTCAATAAAAAGTTGATTCTCTGCGGCATCGTTTGCATAAAGGATACTTGATTGCTCGACTATGGTATTCATGATTTACATTTCTGATATCTTGTCGGAAAGATCCTGTAGGGAATTATTGTCAAAATTCAATTCTTTCATGGCCTGTTTTTTTATGGCGATTGATGAATCGCTTTCTTCAAAATTTCTTTCGGTTGACTGTGTCAAATAGCTGGCGATTTGTAATGTGGCGATGAAAAGACGGAGTGTGTCGTTATCAATCGAGCTTGACATTGTTAGATGACATGCAATGGCTTGAGCGGTTAAAGCTGGTAGCTTCCAGTGATGGGCAAGAATGAAACTTACCGTCGCATAGTTACAGCCAAATAGCGCAAGTTCTTTTTTTAGCAAAGTATTGGGGTCATATTTATACTGGTCATGAATTTGCGCATAATTGTCAAATTTTTGCATGAGCAACATGGTGCCAGCTTTGTGAAACAGACCCATCAGAAAAGCGCTTTCAGGGTCTGACAATCCACTTTTACTGGCAATCATACGAGCAGCGATACCAACCTTATTTGAATATTCGGTGATCGTCACGAAGCCGGGTAATGAATCTTCCAGGGCTTTACGCAATGCTGTAGCAACAATCATTTCGCTGAGATTGCGAACCCCAAGAATAATGGTGGCATGTTCAATGGATGTGACCTCGGCCGCGAGGCTAAATTTTGCAGAATTAATGTTTTGAATAATTCGTCCTGATAAAGAGATATCTTCACCAATCAAGCTGATAATTTTCGTTTGATCCGGCTGTTCACGATTCAATTCCTGTTGGAGAGACATTAGTGTTTTGGGAATGGATGGAATTTTAATTCCCTTGATCGTTGTATAGGCTTGTTTAAGCTGTTGCTTGTCAATTCCTTCAGGATTCATTCGGGTATCCGGTCGTTAAAGTAAATCAATTATTCCTACAAAATATATGATACCAAGTTTAGTCGTTATGTTTATATTTGCAAATGGGTACATTGTCCTTTTCGATTTCCAGAATTCAGTTTTTTAAACAATAAACGTAACTACTTGCCCCCTAATCGAAACAGCCCTCTATGGGGGATCTGTGGAGGAAGTGTATGCGGCAGGGAAGCCGCATCCAAGCCTACAAGGATGTATTTACGGCGTCTTCCGGAACAGATCCCCCATAGAGGGGCGAGCAGTTACCAATAAACATTGGAATTGACAACTTACAGACCGTCGGGAAGTGCTTGGTGGTGTCCGCCGCTTGCTGAAGTTAGCGTCAGACATATTGCTTGAATTTGCTTAGGCTTATGTTACTCTTAAAATAATGGAATTCTCAATCAGCCAACACTCTGAATGTGCGCGTAATCCAACAATACATGTTGTTGACGACGACATACAGATCTCGAGAATGCTTCAAGAGATGCTGGTGGGCGCGGGAAATTTTGTTCGCACTCATCAATGTGCCGGAAAATTTCTGGACAGCGAGATCCACTCACAGGATTTGATAATACTGGATTTGGTAATGCCGGACATGGACGGTGTTGAGGTGTTGCGTGAGCTGGCGGATAAAGTGCTTGGCGTATCCATTGTTGTGATGAGCGGGTACGATGCCGGGGTGTTGAATTCCGCGATGAAACTGGCACGGGCTAGAAACCTGAATGTAATGTCTAGCCTTGCGAAACCGTTTGGCATCGAAAAACTATTACAGGCTGTCGAGCCATGGAATAAACAAACCGTTGGTTCGCCAGCAAATCCGGTGGGCGGCGATCCAGTCAGCAGCGAAGAAATCAGTAAAGCAATACGGAACGACCAATTAGTGCTCTATTATCAA
The DNA here is from genome assembly GCA_964528035.1 of uncultured Methylococcaceae bacterium. Taxonomy (GTDB): domain Bacteria; phylum Pseudomonadota; class Gammaproteobacteria; order Methylococcales; family UBA1147; genus CAZGQY01. The sequence goes on from CAZGQY010000300.1 coordinate 2,314, forward strand.
CCGCAGATAGATATGCAGAGCGAAGACCTGATTGGTGTAGAAGCATTGATTCGTTGGCAGCATCCCAGCCGGGGATTGATTTTACCGGGCAATTTCGTACCCCAGGCTGAGAAAAACGGATTGATTGAAGGATTGACCGACTGGGTTATTTCGAACGCCGTACATCAGTCCGCTGTATGGCAAAAGCAAGCAAAGGCAACACGCATTGCTGTAAATATATCCGCAGAAAACATAACCAGTTTGAGTTTGCCGGAGCAGCTTAGTCATCTGGTGGATACCAATCTACTAAACCCGGAGCTGTTGGAATTGGAAGTTACGGAATCAGCGTTAATGGGAGAACTGATTACCTCGCTGGATATCCTTACTCGGGTAAGGTTGAGAGGCTTTGGGCTATCAATCGATGATTTCGGTACTGGGTTTTCTTCTCTGTCACATTTACATCGAGTTCCCTTTTCAGAACTTAAAATTGACCAAAGTTTTGTGCGCGATATGGATAGAGACGAGCAAGCAAACGCGATTGTCGAATCGTGCGTAATTCTGGGTCACAAACTTCAGATGAAAGTGGTTGCAGAGGGAGTAGAAAACCGTAGAATCTGGAATATGCTGAAAACGATCGGCTGTGATATCGCGCAAGGTTTTCATGTCGCGAAGCCGATGCCGGCGAATCGGTTTGAACAGTGGCGAGATTCTGAGGCTGATTTGCGCAGTTATTCGGCGCAAGAAGATTAAGCTAGTCCGCCGTAGGCTCTTTATTTTCGGACTGTCTCCTAGTACTCCATCACACTTGTAATGACGATTATTTAAAGTAATATATTAAGTTTTATTCATAAGACATTGAAACTTAA
>CAZGQY010000301.1:0-3131 GCA_964528035.1 uncultured Methylococcaceae bacterium
GGATTAAATTAAAAACACTTTATCCGTCAATACAAGTGTGATGGAGTACTAGTACACCGTCAAAGTTGTATTGACGGGTAAATCAGCCGATAAGCGGCCATCTGCGTTGTTGCACTCGCTTGAATGAGTGCGACTAGTCCTGCGCTCGCGCGCCTGGCAGCTGACCATTTCTCGACCCAGCTACTCCCCAATACAACAATGACGGAGTACTAGTGACTAATTTAGTTATTGCTTTTCAGATTGGACTGAATCAGTATTGGATTGATACTTTGTGTGTATGATACATTTCACTCACAATAAACCAAGGGAATGAAATTATGAAAATTATTTTGATTGTAGCCTGCGCAATTGTCTTTCTGGGAAATTTTCAAAACGTTCATGCGAGGGACGATAAAGCTATGTTCCCCATACGAAGTGTGTTGGAGATGAGCCAGGCAATAGAGAAGCTGGACGGCGTCACTTTCTATTTTGGCAGTCAGAGCTATCCTGCTGTGGCTGAGAAATTTGGTATATTCAGTACTAATAAAAAGACCAATGCTTTTATGAAAGCCGATGAAGAAGCCTGTAACTGGGCGTTTCTTTCAGCATTAATATCATTGCACCGCAGAGCCCAGTCTTTGGGTGGAAATGCGGTAATAAATATAAAAAGCAATTATAAAAATCATGAAGTTGTGAGTGAGACCGAATTTGAGTGTGGTGCGGGTAATATGATTGCTGGAGTGGCATTGAAAGGTGAAGTCGTGAGGTTGCATTAATTCAGACTAGTGTCTATTTTTAAAGTACTTCTTGTTTAAAGCCTTATCGGTTACATCTAAGTTATGGAATCAATACAGGTATATTGAATGACGCTTAGATCATCATTTTTAAATCCCGCCCCTGAAGAGTCGCTGCTAACGCTCGTAGAACTCGAATCATTACTGGAATTACAAAGTGAGATTCTGGGTGCCACGGTTATAAGTTCTGAAGTTGATCCACTACTTGAGCGATTGTGTGTTGTGGCTGAACTGTTGTCGCCTGGCTCGGTGGCTTCCATTATGCTCTACAAACCGGAAAGAGAGCAGTTATTTGTCCATACGGCACCCTCCATTCCTGAAGCCGCCATAAATGATCTAAACGGATTACAGGTCGGCGAAGGCTCATGCGGAAATGCGATCTTTCACAATGAAGAAATGTTTGTCTGTGATACTTTTACAGATTCCCGCTGGTTAAATTTGCAGGATTTTGCTTCAACATACAATTTACGATCCTGCTGGTCTCACCCTATCGTCAATGGGCAAGGCGATGCGATCGGCAGTTTTGCTCTCTCTGGATTTACCACGGGCGCTCCCAGCAATTTTCAGCGACGTTTACTAAGAGTATGCACATTTATAGTCGGCATAATTTTTCAGCGTAAGATTTCTCAGGAGCAAACTGTAATCTCGCAGCGGCAGTTGGAGGCCAGCGAGAAGAATCTCGCAGTGACTATTGATTCAATTGCTGATGGTGTGATTACGACCGATCTTGATGGTAATGTCGTGGTATTCAATCAAGTTGCAGAGAAGCTGACCGAGCAATCGAGTGTCAATGTTTTGGGAAAACATATTGATTCGGTGTTTAAGCTTTTTGATCTGAATGGTAGGAAACTTGACTGTAATTCGATTAATAAGCACTCTCCCGATGTGCTTTATACGATCAAAGACGATGTTGTGAAATTAGTCGTGCCGGATGGGGGCGAACGATATTTGTCAATTAGCGAAACACTAATCAATGATTCTCAGGGCCGGATTTACGGTAATGTGATTGCTTTTAGAGACTTAACCGAGCAACGAACAAACCAGGTCAAACTGACAAAAAGCCAGCAGCAAAACTATTCGATCATCGAGAATTTGGGCGATGCATTATTTTTGCATGATGATCTCGGAAAAGTCATTAATGTAAATCAGTCAGCTTGTGATTCTTTAGGTTATACGCGTGAGGAGCTTCTGGGTTTGTGTATTTTAGACGTTGAGAAAAATCTGCCTGACTTTCCTGACTTTACTCAGTTTACAGCATCGCTGGAGTTTGATAATACGATTACGGTAGATGGTATTCATCAACGCAAAGACCACAGTCAATTTCCAGTAGAGGTGCGTCTGCGTCGTTTTTTATCAGATGATCAGCCGTTGACAATTGCTGTTGTCAGAGACATGACTGACCGAATAAAGGCCGAAGAAGAACAGTTAAGAAGCAGAAAACTGGAATCTATTGGTTTGTTAGCAGGTGGTATTGCTCATGATTTCAATAATCTTCTTGGAATCATTCAAGGCTATACTGATTTGGCTAATCGGAGTCTGACCGAAAAAGGAAAATCGGCATCCTATTTAGACAAAGCAGACGATGCGTTAAAGCGTGCCGCAGAGCTGACCCAACAGTTACTCACTTTCTCTAAAGGAGGTGATCCGATAAAAAAAACAGCGGATATTTCGGAAATTATTCATCAATCCATTGAATTTAGTCTGCATGGTTCAAATGTTACAGTCGATCTTCAGATTTGCAATGACCTGTGGACCATCAATATTGATACCGGTCAAATCAGTCAGGTAATGCAAAACCTCGTGATTAATGCGCGCCAGGCAATGTCCGAAGGTGGTGTGCTCTTGGTAAGTTGCGAAAATACCGAGGTTGATAGTCGCATCAATCACCAGGAAATTGCGCCTGGAAAGTACATCAGAGTCCGCGTGGAAGATAGTGGTCAGGGGATACCACAGGAATTTATCGATGATATATTTGATCCTTATTTTACTACTAAACAACAAGGTAGTGGCCTTGGATTGGCTCTGAGTTATTCGATTGTAAAAAAACACTCGGGATATATGAGCGTAAACTCTGTGATGGGTAAGGGAACCACTTTTACAATTTACCTGCCAGCTTCGGAACAATATATTGCCGACGAAAAACAGCAGAAACCATTGCCCGGTAAAAAATGGTTTGGAAAAGTAATGGTTATGGATGATGACGAAATGATGCGCAGTGTCAGTAGCGAAATGCTGAAAAACCTTGGCTACGAGGTTACCCAGGCATGCAATGGTGAAGAGGCTCTACAATATTATAAGATGGCACTAGGGACGAATAATAAAATCGATGTCATTGTTATGGATCTGACCATTACCAAT
>CAZGQY010000302.1:0-3064 GCA_964528035.1 uncultured Methylococcaceae bacterium
TTTACAACGATATGCCAGTCCCTGTTTCCAGAGTCAAGCGCTACTATCCTGGATCAATAAAGCAATTATTATTCGTTCTGATCGCAACGCAACTGGGTGCCTGTCAGGTTTTAGGCTTACGTGGATTCTCGTTTCCACCTCGGGTTGGAGAAGAACCTGAACCCACGATCAGACACATTGAAAGTTATCGCTTTCCATTCGACAAAAAGACCGATGTGGTTGGACAATTGGCAACACTGGTTTCCAGGAGCGGTGACACGCTACCCGATGTCGGACGCCATTTCGGATTAGGCTATAACGACATCACCGCTGCGAATCCCGGATTAAAAGTATGGGTTCCGAGACCGGGGCAACGTGTAGTGTTGCCACTACAGTTTATCTTACCTGATTCTCCGCGACGTGGAATTATACTTAATTTACCCAATATGCGGCTATTTCACTACCAGGGAGCATCTACGGAAAAATCCAGAGACGTCGTTACATACTCGATTGGTATTGGCCGCCAGGGTTGGTCAACTCCCACGGGAAAAACACGCATCGTCCAGAAACGGGCAAACCCCAGTTGGACTGTTCCGGCATCAATTCGACAGGAACATGCACGCGACGGCGACCCTCTACCGAGAATCGTTAAGGCAGGGCCGGACAATCCTTTGGGTCGATATGCGTTGCGCTTAAGCATGCCCAGTTACCTAATACATGGCACCAACAAACCCTATGGAGTGGGCATGCGCATCAGTCATGGATGCGTACGACTATATCCGGAAAATATCGAAAAACTATTTCACAATGTCAAGGTAGGAACAAAGGTGCGCATTATCAACCAACCCTACCTGATCGGTTGGAAAAATAACATGCTTTATCTGGAGGCCAACGAACCCATCATAGAAAAATCCATCAACAAAACCCAATTCAAATCCAAGCTACTTAAAAAATTAAAGAAAGAAAGCAAAAATACTGTATCCTCCATAGATTACGCGAAAGTTGATCGCGTTTTAAATCGAGCAGATGGAATACCCACACCGATATTGCGAAACAGTCCACGAATAACACAAATTATCGCTTCGGCAGACATCATTGCTCACCCACGTCATTTTTTCGGTAAACCCACTATTCCTGCAATCAAAGCGGACGACTGGACAGGTTTAGCGGACACATTTCCGAATAAAGCAGACGCCCAAAAACTAGTTGAAATACTGACCCACCAGGGCCCCTCAATTCCGGCACACATCAACCAGGTTTCATCACGATACCAAGTCATTGTCGGCCCATTCAAGACGAAGAAACTTGCAAAAATAACCCAATCACGGGTTGCTCGTGAGTTCGGAATAAAGATGAAGATCATTCCACCATTGATATAACGTCAGTCTCCATTTTAACCGTTAGCGAACCGGCTGTTCGTCACAGAAAACCGATTAAGGTACATCAATATTTATATTCATTTTTAGCTGCGATCGATATTCAAGCCCATAAAACTTTTCTAAAAGCAATCTACAATTAGACACAGACATTTACTCGTGATTTTCAGCAGAAGCGTCAAACAGAAGTTTTCCTGCAAACAGTCATTCGAACTGTTTATGGAAATCCAGTCTCAGTATATGTTTTAATAGATGTGAATAATAACTATAAAATCAATATTGTTTCAGTTATATTTAAAGTGCTTTAGTATCAAAAAAAAATTGAATTTTAGGGGCTAGAAGTGCACTGCAAGACAGTTTCCACTAAACAAGGAGCAAATACGATGGTAAACAATTTCAATTTTAACCCTGACTCGCATAAACGGATGACCGTGTTTAGAATTAGTTTGTTTGCCGTTCTCTGCATGACCGTATCACCATCACTACAGGCGAAATATGCTTCCATTATTATAGAAGCCGATAGCGGGCGAGTACTCCATGAGACAAACGCAGATACCCGAAATTATCCGGCATCGCTTACTAAAATGATGACACTGTACATGGTATTTTCAGCATTGAAGGAACATTCCATTAATTTCAACACTCAATGGAAAGTATCTCGATCTGCAAGCCGCCAACCGCCTTCAAAACTTGGTCTCAAACCCGGACAAAAAATTACTGTAAAAAATTCAATTCTTGCTTTAGTCACCAAATCGGCTAACGATGTCGCCGTAGTCGTCGCTGACAACCTTGGGGGTAGTGAAGCTCAATTCGCCAATATGATGACTCGCCAGGCCAAACGCCTGAAGATGAACCGTACAACCTTCAAAAATGCTTCTGGATTACCTAATGCCGGGCAAAAAAGCAGTGCCCGAGATTTGTCTAAACTCGCGCAGGCATTGATGACTGACTTTCCCGAATATTATTATTTTTTCTCGACCCGAAAATTCAAATACGGTCGCAGAGTTTACGGTAACCACAACAAATTATTACGCTCATACCAAGGCACCGACGGTATAAAAACTGGGTATATTCGTGCATCCGGATATAACCTGGTTGCGTCAACAAAGCGTAATGGCAAGCGCCTGATTGGTGTTGTAATGGGAGGGAAATCGTCCAGAGCACGCAACCGTCATATGATGTCTCTGTTGGATAAAGGTTTCGCCATCGCCGCAAAGGAGCCTGCCCGATATGTTTCAATTCCGCCACGATCCCAATCTGACCGAAGCACTGTAACACTGGCGAATATTTCTGCCCCGCCGATAAAGCACCAAAAAACTGTGTATACAAGTAAACACCAACCTCAATATACCGATCTGTCTGAATTGTTCAATTGGGGTGTCCAAGTTGGAGCATTTTCGTTTCCAAATTCTGCAGAAACCGCTGCGACAAAAGCTAAACAGGCCGCACCTCAACTACTGGGCAAATCTCACATTGTCGTTTCTCCGCATAAAACCCGCAAAAAAACAATTTACCGTGCCCGCCTCACAGGTATTGCCAAACTGGACGCACACCGGGCATGCCAGAAATTAAACAGTCAGGACATCGCCTGTATCACTGTACCACCAATAAACCGTCAGGTAGCGCTGGTATCCATGAAACGGCGAAACAATAATAGACTAGTACTCCATCACACTTGTATTGACGGATAAAGTGTTTTTAATTTAATC
>CAZGQY010000303.1:0-3061 GCA_964528035.1 uncultured Methylococcaceae bacterium
AAAAAAACAATACCCCATTAACAATATAATGCCTAAAAAATGCAAATGAACTCATGAAGAAACCTTATCGACACATAACCTTGTGTAGAGACACTGATCACCCTATAACCAGTATCTTTTTAGCCGCTCACAATCAATACCATGATTGTGAGTTCCTGGAATAAAACCCCGGCGACAAAGATCTGTTAATTTTATTTGAAAAACGCTACCATTATAACAATTGTATAGACATAGAAACAATTTCAATACCGATAGATTTAAACCCTTGTTATTTATCAGTTATTATTTTTCTTCGGTAAAACATTTAAGAGTTGTCTGACAATTTTATCGATTTATTCTAACGGTCATCATCGATATCAATACCCCGCTTGAATTAACCATTGTAAATCTTTTTGTCAGCCCCACACGCACCTCAGGAAAATATTCGTGGAGAAAAACCTTACTGACTAAAAGTGAATTTAGCTCCCTATTTTTGAAAAATTTTCGCATAAATTAATTAAGCATCGCTATTAAAACACAAGCTGTTGATTGCTCGAAACGCGTACAACCACTCTTATAAACCCTGCTGTAATCTCTTTATTTACAGAAACCCAAATTATCAATGGCTTGCACCGTTAAAAAACGATACGCTGAGCAATCAAATTTTGATTTAACCTCCAAATAACGATGACCAGATCACGCCCTCTTAGCGGAAAAACAATTGCTATACCTGAATCCAGACAATTAAACCTGTTTGCAGAAATGCTCGAAAAGCGTGGTGCTGAAACCGTGCGTTGCCCACTATTAAGTATTTTAGATACACCTGACCAAAACAAAGTAACCCTTTGGTTAAATGAATTCATTGCCTCTCCTCCGGAATGGATGATTTTTTTAACCGGTGAAGGGTTGCGCCGCCTAACGAAGGCTGCAGGACGTCAGGGTGTTCAAGATCAATGGATAGAAAGTCTTGCTCACACTCAAACTTTGATTCGGGGACCAAAACCCGGCAAAGCACTGCGCGAAATCGGCTTGCGCGAGAATTTGCGTGGTGCGCAACCAACCAGTGAAGGAATCATTGAGACTTTAAAAACTTTAAATATCAATAATTGTAAAATCGGTGTGCAACTTTATGGTGAAGAACCCAATAAACCGTTGATTCGATGCATTGAAAAAGAACACGCCACTCCATTTATTGTTGCACCCTATATTTATGCTTCCGCCGCAGATGACCAAAAAGTATTGGCACTAATCGATCAACTTGAATCAGGCAAAATCGATGTCATCGCATTTACCAGTCTTCAACAGGTGACCCGCCTGTTCAAACTCGCTAAACGCCAACAGCGTCAGGAAGCATTGAGCAACGCTCTGAAGTGTACGATTGTCGCATCCGTTGGTCCTGTGGTAGCTGACAGCCTGGATTCCTATGGGATTAAAACAGACCTGATGCCTGAGGAAAGTTTCTTTATGAAACCCTTGGTTCGTTTGATTGTAGCCAGGATTGGCGCATGTCCTTAACGACCGATATTTCTAAAACCAAACCCCCAATTAGCAGAATTTAGGTACAAAAAACCCGGCAACTGCCGGGTTTTTTATGTTGCTTCTAAATTAATTATTTAGAATCAAACTGTGCTTCTTCGGTCGATCCGGTCAAGGCTGTAACCGACGATTGTCCGCCCTGAATAACCGTCGTCACATCGTCAAAATACCCCGCACCCACTTCCTGCTGGTGGCTGGCAAAGGTATAACCATTTTCTGCAGCCGCAAATTCCGGCTCCTGAACTTTTTCTACATAGGCGCTCATTCCACGTTCTACATAGTCTCTGGTCAATTCGAACATGTTGTACCACATATTGTGTATGCCGGCCAAAGTGATGAACTGGTATTTGTAGCCCATCGCACCCAATTCACGCTGAAATTTCGCGATCGTCGCATCGTCCAGATTCTTTTTCCAGTTAAATGACGGTGAGCAATTGTAGGACAATAACTGATTCGGATGCTCTTTACGAACCGCTTCAGCAAATTTCTTCGCTTCCGCCAGGTCTGGAACCGCTGTTTCACACCACAACAAATCCGCATACGGTGCATAGGCAATACCACGTGCAATCGCCTGATCAATACCCGCGTTGGTTTTGAAAAAACCCTCTGCTGTACGTTCACCGGTAACAAACGGTGTATCACGTTCATCTACATCGGAGGTTAACAGGTTGGCAGCATTGGCATCGGTACGCGCCAGTACGATTGTCGGAACGCCCATAGTATCCGCAGCCAATCGAGCCGAAACCAGCTTCTGAACCGCTTCCTGGGTGGGCACAAGAACTTTACCGCCCATATGACCACATTTTTTAACGGAAGCCAGCTGATCTTCGAAATGCGCACCTGCTGCTCCGGCTTCGATCATACCCTTCATCAATTCGAATGCATTCAGAACGCCGCCAAATCCGGCTTCCGCATCGGCAACGATAGGAGCAAAATAATCAATATCATTGTTACCCTTTGCCCACTGTATTTCATCTGCACGACGAAATGTGTTATTGATACGCTTAACCATGGTTGGAACCGAGTTATAAGCATACAAAGACTGATCAGGATACATCGTTTCCGAGGTGTTGCCATCCGCTGCGACCTGCCAACCGGAAAGGTAAATCGCTTTGATGCCACCTTTAACCTGCTGCATCGCCTGTCCCGCAGTTATCGCACCCATGCAATTGACATAACTGTCTTTGTCATTAACTAATTCCCACAATTTTTTGGCACCACGGGTAGCGATGGTATACTCCTCCTGAACGGAACCTCGCAGACGAACAACGTCTTCAGCGCTGTAATCCCGGGTTACATCTGCCCAGCGCGGATTTTCCGCCCATTCATTCTCCAGTTGTTTTATCTGATCTTCTCTTGTCATTTTATTCTCCCGTTAACGGCTATACTTAAATCCAGTGTTTAAATTTATCGATAAATCTTATACATACCTAAATTTTAGCCGGTCATTTTCTCATATACCTTATGTTGTAATCAAGCGGGACACCCCGACGACCACGGCTAAACGGTTCCCAATAAAAAGGCAATATAATACAATATAATACAA
>CAZGQY010000304.1:0-2955 GCA_964528035.1 uncultured Methylococcaceae bacterium
CAAACGATCAATCAGTACCGTTTTTTCCAGTACGATAGATACCAACATCAGTAGTATCAAAGTAACCAGCCCGGTATTCGTGAAATGATCTAGCAGTTCACGCATATCTACCAAACCCAAGGCAGCATAACCCAGCACTGCCGTACCAAATACAACAGAAGGAGATTTCTTATAAACAGACAGAGCACCAAGCATTAACAAGGATATACTGGCTATCCACACCCTTGGATCATACAGCCAGTCGATCATCGCACAATAGTTTGATCACCTCGTACAGGTGGTTTTCGCAGAACTGACTCATACAATCAGAGTCATGGCCGCCCCGCTTGTATTCTCAATACGCTTTTTCACCCGTAAATCCATTCACCACAGTCAACAGCAATATTTTCAGATCCAAAAGCAAAGACCAGTGATTGATATAATTTAAATCACTGCGCACCCTCGCCTCCATCTTATCCAATGTCTCAGTTTCACCGCGATAACCGCTGACCTGAGCCAACCCCGTAATACCTGGTTTCACCTTATGACGAAGCATGTACCCCTGAACCCTCGAACGATAATACTCATTATGAGCCACCGCATGAGGGCGGGGACCCACAACAGACATGCGCCCTTGCAACACATTAAAAAATTGAGGCAATTCATCCAAAGAAGTTCGGCGTAAAAAGGCTCCAAACGAAGTCACTCTAGGGTCATTTCTGGTCGCCTGCTGTACGTCATTTCCATTTTCACAAACGTCCATCGTGCGAAACTTCCAAACCATCATATCTTCTCCACGAATACCATAGCGCTTCTGTTGAAACAGTACTGATCCCCCTGATGTCAATTTGATAATAAACGCGATCAGCAACATGGGCACAAACAAAACCACTAGCGCTAATACACTTAAAACAATGTCTTCCACTCGTTTGAGTGTACCATTAAACATATAAAATGGCGTATCATAAACACTGACTGCTGGAATTCCCTGATAAGTCGTCCAACGAGAATGAAGCAAATTAAACGCATAGAGATCGGGAATTATGTATACTGAAACTGTTGTATCCGCCAGCCGTTCGATCAACTGGCGCGTCCGATGCTCAGCACACAACGGCAGAGCAACAAATAATATATCAATCTCACCCTCGCGGGCATCCTGATAAACACGTTCGAAATCGCCCTGCATGCGGATATCAGACCCTGATAATCGCCGGTTCTTTCTCTCAGCCCGATCATCATAATAACCCTTCAACCGATACCCCAACCAAGGCATCGTGCCAAACGCGCTCAATAGCCGCACACCCAGATCATTAGCACCAACAATTGCAATTTTTCGGGTATTAAAACCAAAACTTCGCAACTGCCCAAGCACCACTCGCCGGAACCCGTGCAGTAAAATCAAACCGAATGGCGTAACAACCGCCCACACGGCCAAAATGTCGACTGAATATTGATCGTAGGCATTGAAAAAATATCCCACAACCAGCATAACAACTATCACACAGAACCAGACAACCAATATTCTGCCAGCCTCCCTGCGCATCGGCGAACCTCGCCATGTAGAATACAACTCAAAGTATTCTGAAAAAAAGACCATCAACAAAGTTGCGTATATACCTAGAGAACTGTACTGAGGATACCAAAAAATACTCCAATAGCGTGTAATCAACCACAAGCTACCCAACACCACAGCCACATCCAACAACCGAACCAACGCAAGAAACTTATTATGATGGGGTCTAATTATTCCGTCACCGGCCATAACAGTAACCCTCTTAGTTTATTAATTTTTATTATCTATTCAGCATATTCCCCCATTTTTTGGGAAACGAAGATCACTGAGTGTTCGAGATGCGTCAATACGTCCCTGTTGCAGAAGCCCGAACAATTAACAGTTAATCCGTCTATTATAGATTCACTGAATAGTTAAAATTTTTTATACATCAATACCACCCAACAAATTTTGGGTCTTAATTATATACCAGCAATATTCACGCCTAAATATATTTTTTGTTATATTTCAATTTTTTTTAATGTTCCCGGCCACTCCCGCCAAAAAAGTGTAAAGCATATTGACACAATTTTGGGTTTTTTATCCCATTTTTGGGGTTTTCCTGTAAATATCATTAATAATGCAACTGAACAGGCCAAATTCCTTATAATTTCGCGATGTTTAACCTAAATTAATAATATTTCCTTCAATATTGTAAAAATAACTGACATTTTTTGGCAGCTTTAGCCTGTTCATATGCATCCTACCCCCAAATATTGAAACAACCCGCAACCCAAATTTTTCATCACCTGACACCTCCACAATTTTCTATTATCTTTGTTCTTTCGCTAAAGTTTCGTTTGTAATTTATAACCCTGATTTGGTTATTATCGTTATAAATTTTTATATCACTAATATCAATTTTATTGATGATGATATCCTTGATCTCCGCAATAATTGGGAGTTATTTCACCCCACAATTGACATGCAATATTAATCTGCACTACAATGATTTAGGACGATATCAACAAAACCACTTACAACGAAAATAGCAACCCACCCCATTCGATGCTGAAGGTCAAAAAACATTCCATTAATCAGGCAACAAGCCAAGCGGGCATAAGGTATTGATAACGAAACTTGGAGGCGATATGTTCTACAAAATTAATGGACTTTCTTTTGTATTGGTTTTTTTCAGCACAACAACCTTAGCAGCAAACCCACCCAATTGGCCTTGGCACGGTACCGTTGTACATTCGATCTGCAATCCAAGCGCTTTGGCTAGTGGTTGCGTGGACAATCTGCCAGCCGACATAGATACCGTGGCGGCTGATGGTGCGAACGCTGTGTTGCTCGATCTAAAAATAGCTTTTTATATGCAAAGAAATCCTGGAACAGACAAAGGGGAGGCAATAGATGAGAGCATTAACTGGCTTGACTCGATGCTTGATCGTTGTGCCGCTAACGGTATTACCTGTATCGTT
>CAZGQY010000305.1:0-2870 GCA_964528035.1 uncultured Methylococcaceae bacterium
TGCATGGCTTAAAAGTTGGGCCGAAAATTTGTCGATAATTCTTGTAAGTGTTTGTTTAAAAGCTATAAAGATACTTTTCTAAAAGGGATGATGAAACAGGCAGGAGAAATTTCCAGGTCAAAATTTCTGTGATTTGGGTGGTTTCTTGTTGTCAACTTAGTGATCGATGCGGATAGAATTGGAGTTTAGTCGTTTGGTTTTCTAAGAACCCATACGGATTAAAGCCATTTAAACCGGTTGGGCTGCTATTCAGTTACTGAAACTATCAGCCATCGCAAGTTTCAATTCTCCGGCAATGCGATGCAGCCGCTTATCTTTAGTCCACAAATAACCATCAACAGATAAAGATACCGCGGCGAGCAAGTGTAGATCCACGAAGCCTATGCCTTTGCCCATGAGCTTATGCTGTTCAAGAAAATATAGGGCTTCTTTGTTAGAAACCGTTAGGATAGCGGGCAAATTCCCCAGCAACCATTGGGTGCATGAATACGCGATTACGATCAAGGAGTGTTGATAATTTTGAGTCACTATAACGTAAATGATCAATCCAGACCGAGGTATCGACAAGAATCATTCGTCAGCATCAATCTGACGCCGAGGTACGGATTCAATCTGTGGTTGGGAGCCACCCAATTTTGACAGGCGACGAGCACTTTCGCGTTCAATCAGTGCCTTTAAACCTTCACGGACTAAAGTGGTTTTTTCATTAAATCCTGTAAGGCTTTTTGCTTGTTGAATTAATTCGTCATCAATGTTGAGTGTCGTTCGCAAAGCGCGCACCTTGGAATATAAACAATGCATCATTGTATGTCCATATTCGATGCCTATCAACTGTGTGGATTGGTATGAGTCTATATTTTCAAAAGAAATTAATTGAACATAGGGTTCTGGTTCCGGGATCTAGGGGTGGGTGTGGAACCTAACATTAACGATCCTGATTTCCATGAAAAATAACCTGGCGACTTCGATCTCTGATTATCCTCATAAATAAAGACCATCAAGAACATTTTGCGACAGATGTCACAGTTTAGTCATTTAAAGTGGCATAAGATGTCGCTTCGTAATGTGAAATCAATTTTCAATGTCACACGCAGTAAATAAAGAAAATTACAGTTTGTGAGAATTCTATGTGATTCAATTGGCGCTGAATGGCAATGTAACGGGAAGTAAAATCCACTATAAGTCGAATTTGAATCTAAAATATAAACTGAAGAGTTTGAGTGACGATCTTTCTCAGTACCCTGACTGGAGATTCTGTCCAGCCTGGACGGATGCAGCAATGAGAAACAAGGAGTAGGAAATGAGAGAAGAAATAACCCCCAACAGGATATTGGGTTTTTATTTTGTAATGCCAATTCTGATTGGAATTATTTTGAGCGACATCGTGGGGATCGATGTTTCGAGTGTCACACAAGAGCGGATTGGATTGTTTCGTTTTCTGGAGGATGCGGGCAGAAACATACAAACAAAATCCATGATGTTCTGGGTTTATCTTGTATTTACTCCTTTTGCCTGGCTTTATTTTACTGAGCATAGAAGAAGAACTCCGACTTATGCACAATATTGTTTGGATAAAACGAGCACTTCGAAATTAACATTTGTTGTAATAGCTTCAATATTTGTTTTGATCGCTGGAATCTTACTATTTGTTATTGGTTTACAACCATCTGCAATAACAAATCCATCGCGTGGTACACAAGTCATACTAGGTAGTTCTCATTGGGATATTTCATTTGGATTATTTATAGGCGCTGTTCTTGTGGGCTTAGTTTCAGGATTATTCGGAGTTTTTATTGGAACAAAAGAAATTTTTAATCGTATTACCGATTAAATACGAAAGTCTGTTCATTCAAAGTAAAAAATACACTCATGTTTTAGTATGGAGATAACATGTCAATAGATTCAAGTAACCAAAAAACTGGAGAAACCTCTTTTTCATTCGCTGTGCTAAAAGATCTATCTGCGGGTTACAGAAATGCCGTATTTAATTTTTATCAAGGTTACACTGCGACTTATAAAGCAGCGATTCAAGCCGGATTAGATGCACATAGCGCCGCCGTAGATGGTTTACGTGCGGCGAATCAAGCGGCGTCAGAAGCTTTTTTTAGCGCCTATAGCTCTGCGAATGCAGGATCATCCTTGAGTGCGGTATATGCTGAAGCTGCTAACCTATCGCTTGAGCGGGCAAACGCACTCAAAAATGATATCCGTTCTGCGGAAACCGTATTGGCAGAATATTCTGAAAATGCTGCAGCCGATTTTGCAAAGATCGTGGGTGAAAACTCTTGGATTAAGCAAGCAGGAAAATATGGCGGGCCAATCGGAGACCTTCTCAATATAGGAATCGAATATTGGAATGGAGATAGTGGTGATGTGGCCCAAGCATTTGCAGGAGCTGGTGGTGGACTAGTTGGCGCATTTATAGGAGGGATAATTGCATCGACCCTTGGATTAGCCGCTGTGGGTACAGGGTTAACTATAGCTGTGCTTGCTGTAATTGTCAGCGAATTGCCACGCCTAGGCGCAGAAGAAGGCCAAGATGATTTCTGGGATTTTGTCGCGGATTCGTTCACCGGAAAATTATCAGGCATCGCCCAGGACGTCAACGACCTCTTCACCGCCGCCACCACCCTGCGCCCATACGACCCCCTGACCCTGGATCTTGACGGCGACGGCATCGAAACCCTGAGTGCCGACGGCAATGTACTTTTCGACCACAACGGTGACGGTATAAAGCAAGGCACCGGCTGGATCGCCCCTGATGACGGCTTACTGGTCCTGGATCGTAATGGCAATGGACTCATTGACAACGGCCGCGAACTGTTTGGTGACAATACAACACTGAACAACGGTCAAAGCGCAGAGCATGG
>CAZGQY010000306.1:0-2769 GCA_964528035.1 uncultured Methylococcaceae bacterium
TGAGATTAAGGCTCTTGAAGAAGGTTTATATATAGTAAAATATGATTGACCCCTATTTCTCCTATTTCTCTCAGAACGACTTTCTCGTCACTTAAGTTCTCCAATTGTTTGAGCAACAGCAATCCGACCATTAAACGGATGGGTTTACTGGGGGCACCTTTGCCCTTTGCGTCGTGAATACAAAAGGATTCCTCAAACTCCTGCCAGGGAATAATGGCGGCCGGTGCAAGGAGGTGATCATTGGGATCCAGTTTTACGAGCAGATCAATTCCAAACATGTTTGTTTGATGAAGTACGCCGTTATGAGGAGGCATTTTTTAACCTAATCGACCAGGAAAATAGGCTGTATTTGACCATTTCTGGTCGAAATGTTCAGAGTCTATTATCTATTTTTATCAGTTGGTTATGCTATTTATCAAGGCCGACTAAATACCTAAACGGGCTTCCAGGCGGCTGATTTTTTTACTCATATGGGATTTAGAATCGCCGAGTTCAAGGACTTCTTTAGTAATACTGCCGGACTCCACAATGGCGACAATATCTATAAAAACAATTTATATACCAATAGTATCTATATGGAAACAATAAGTTGATAAAATACGATATTATCAAGAAAAAAGCAACATAGTATCCTAGCTGTGTGTCGATTCTAGAGATTGATACGACAATCCTAACTTGTTTATCGAAGGCTAAATTAATTTAAATTAAATGTGTGATCGTTCTGCATCGGGCATCAGGGTTACCTAAAATTAATACTAAATAGAAAGACCTCGGTATTAGATTTGAAGTGACCTGCCTGCCAGGTAGATTGGAGAAAATTCGATAAGCTTAAATGGAAACCTAAGCGAAACTTTTTTGGTTTTACTTAAATTATTTATTTTGACAAAGGAGATTAACGTCATGATTAAATATAAACTCAAATTTGGCAGTTTAGCAGTAGCAACGTGTTTAATGTTTGGGTTGGTCGCATCGGCCAACGCAATTGTCTACACATCAAGTAATGAAATATCGGGGAACCGGGTTATTGTGTTTGACATTAAAAATTCCTCAGGCAATTTAAAGGAGATTGGTTCGTTTGACACACAAGGAACCGGAACTGGCGCTCCACTTGGTAATCAGGGAGCTCTTGTAACTGATGCAGGTGACCGTTATCTGTTTGTCACTAATGCGGGCGATGGTTCTGTGACTAGTCTTAGGTTGCAACCCGAAGGACTGGAATTTGTAAACAAGGTGCCGTCAGGTGGGCACTCGGCCATAAGTGTGACTGTGTTCGGTACTTTGGTGTATGTTTTGAACGAAGGAAGCGGATTGGACTCGGATCCTCCAAAGCTCAGATATGACAATATCAGCGGATTCCGATTCAATTCGGTTGGAGAATTAGTGCCTCTTGCAAACTCAACGCGGATTATAGATGACACCCAGCTAACCGCACCAGCTCAGGTTGGTTTCAATAATGCGGGTTCTGTATTGTTGATTACGGAAAAGGCGACAAACACACTGACGACCTACGTGGTTCAAGAGGATGGTACGCCTGCAGCAGATCCACTTAAACGTCCATCGGCAGTTCCAACACCGTTTGGGTTTCAATTTGGAGATCGCGATTTTGTATTTATTACTGAAGCCAACCAGGGGGGGCCAGGTTCCACCGTTTCTTACCGGGTCGACCGCGGGACGGGTGAGGTTTCACCCTTGGTTGGTCGAGTGGATCAGGGTAATGCTACCTGTTGGACAGCTTTATCCAGCGACCAAACGATCGGTTATTCGGTGAACACAGGAAGCGATACAGTTTCTCTTTACAGAATCAATTTTGATGGGACTTTAAAGCGGTTCTCTAATTCCCGTTACCGTCGATACCGTAATGCTAATGAAATTTTTACTGGAACTGCACCACGTGATGCGGTCTTGACCCAGAACAACCAATTTTTCTATACCTTAAACAATGGGGACGGACGTATTCGAGCGTTCAGAGTTCGGAGGAATGGTTCACTGCGTCGCCGTGGAACTGTATCTGTACCCACCAGTGTTACAGGGATCATAGCTCGCTAAAACAATCCTAGTAGAGTGACTTAGAGTCTGGTCGCCGTCGAGTTGTTAAAGCAAGGCGGCGACCAGTTTTTGGTTTCGATTTGCAGGAATTAGGTCTTCTTCTGTTTTTTAAACCCTTGAGTACCGGGAAATTAGTGTAACCACGTTTTTCTCTATTTTGTTTGGACTCAATAATACAAAAAAAGGAGTTAAAATCATGATAGATATTCAAGGTTTTGACCATGTTGGTATCAGAGTTACGGACATAGAATGTGCTTTAGACTTCTACAAACAACTCGGTTTTTTCCCCAGCCCGGAGGAGCGCTTCCCTGAGCACCGCGCGACCGGGATTGTTAACAGGGCCGGTATTCGTATAAACCTAATTGAAGGTGCCGAAAAAAATGTCAATAACAAGAACATTCTTATCGACGAACGTAGGAAATATCCTGGGGTAACTCATGTAGCGTTCGTAGTCGATAAGATTGATGACGTTCTTAGAGATATGGAAGCTACAAAAATCCCGATTACTGAGGGCCCAATAGAAATTGGCGGGCGACGCACCGTGTGTTTTGTGCGCGACCCTGACGGAAATGTAATCGAATTTAATCAGCTTGCTGAGATTGAAATGACCCTTATGAGATAGCACATTGGTTAAATTGGGGTTCATAGGGGTCAAGCATATTTCATATTCATAGGGGTCAAGCATATTTCATAATATGAAATACATGATATATACTACATTTA
>CAZGQY010000307.1:0-2715 GCA_964528035.1 uncultured Methylococcaceae bacterium
GACAAACAATAATCCTGCGTCAATCTTTCGCATATTATTAAAATCTCGCTCCTTAGTAATGGTTTCTGAAATGATTTACGTATCAAATACGCATCAAAGACTTTTACTCGAAAAAAAACCTGGCTCTTGGTAGATACCTACAAAGTTTGATATCGATAGAATGACAGGAACACACATGACTCAGAAGAATGTCTTTGGTGAAGAAATCGAAGAATGCTCATGCAGCCCATTGACTGGCTTCACCCGAACAGGCAATTGTGATTCCGGCCCGCAAGATGTAGGCTCGCACACAGTATGCATCCAGGTCACAACAGCGTTCCTGGAATTCAGTCGGTTTCGTGGTAACGATTTAAGTACCCCACTACCCGAATATGGCTTCCCGGGATTAAAGCCGGGAGACCGTTGGTGCTTGTGTGCTGCACGCTGGCAGGAAGCATTTGAGTTTGATGCAGCACCCAGGGTGTATCTTCGTTCCACGAACGAGCTTGCGCTACAGACGGTATCTCTGCCGGATCTGAAAAAATTTGCAATCGATTTAAGTTAAAATTTACCTCAAGTTGTATTCGCAGTGCGACATATCGGTTGTCGAGTTTTATTTTAAATTCAATGTGTATTGGATTTTAGGTGCAAGCCATTGATTATCAATAGTAAGTAAAATATCTCTGTTATCAAGGAGTTCAAATAATGAAATTCTTGCACCTAATCAATTGATCCTAAGTGGGTGAACGTAAAGAAAAATAGCCGATCATTTTCCACTTACTAAACCATTTGAAATGAATTTTTCCAAGATAAACGCCGTTATCCACTTGTGTTACTTCGTCAAGAATCGGGCGTATAGTCAAGGCAGGATTTTTGTCGGAAGCATAATCCAGTTTGAATACCTGAATATCAGTATCCTGTTTACCGGCACCCACTGAAGTTTTAAATACGAAAGCACGGAAAGGCTCGTTTCCATTTTCGATAATACCTTTATAGAACGGATAAAAGACATAAAAAAACCAACGCGACCGTCGTCTAATAATATTATCACCGGTGGAAACTTCCAGGTTCATATGCTTGCCTTGCCAGGGCATCCATAACGAGGTAACCAGTTCGAAAAACTGCGTAACACCTGGCCCCATGTCCAGACAAATAAGTTCACCGTTGTACGGGCCGTTGAGTACGGGTTCGGGTGGTTTGCCGGATCGAAACAGATCATTGAGGGCAGAGAGCCCCTTGCTGCGATCCTGCTTTAGTAGTGTCTGTGCTTCACGGATACAATCCGTTGCCAATTCGGGCGTGTTGTCGAGATTGGTTGTTTCGTTCATAGCCTTCCTCCTTGTTTAAAAACTGAAAAAACTTTTTTGAACAGATTTATAGCACTGGGTTTGAATTTGGATTCTACACCGGAATCTATTAAGTGAAAATAGTATTATTACCGTGACAGCGGGGTAGAATAGGTAAGCTTGGGTCACCTAGCTGTAATATTGGATAAAAATAAATAATTACCCGGCAGAATATGAATCAACAAAACTCATTGCATTGTCCAGAACCGTACGCGGTGTATAAAAATGGGGTGAGAAACGGATTCCTCCGCCTCGTTGGGCACAGACTACCCCATGAAATTTAAGGTGGGAGAACAGCTTGCCGGTCTCTTCGCTTTTATGTCGAAATAGCACGATTCCTGAACTAAGGTCTGAAGCAGCGGATGATAATAGGCGAAGGGCAGGGCGTTGGTTGATTAATTCGGTGAGGTAGCGTGTGTTATCCAGCACTTTTTCCTCGACTGATTGTAAGCCGGTTTCCAATAGCAAAGACAAACTGGCTGAAAGCGCGTGGATTCCCAGCATATTGCTGCTTCCACATTCGAACTTACGCGAAGTATGTGCTGTAACCCATGGACAATTATCGTAATTATTTATTTCTTCGATCATGTGCCAACCGTATTGGCTGACTTTCAAAAGGTCTCTGGCTTTTTTTGATGTATAAAATACACCCAGTCCTTCCGGCCCCAACATCCACTTATGTCCATCGGCCATTACAAAATCGGCATGGTATGCTCGGGCATCAAAGGAAATGGCACCTAAACTCTGAATTGCATCGATACAGTACAGAATACCTCTGTCCTTACAAAATTGGCCAATACGCTGCAAGTCCAGCCGAGTACCCGTTGCAAACTGTATTGAGCTGATGGTAATTAACCTGGTGTGTTCATCGACTAACTCAAACAACGAATCTTCCGGGGAAGAAGAGGAATACAGATCTGCCTGTCTGAATTCAACTCCCTGCTCACCGAGTGCTTCCCAGGGAATACGATTTGATGGGAATTCTTCATTACTGGAAACAATATTATCTCCTGGAGACCACTGCAATCCTGCAGCAACAAATGATAATCCTTCAGAAGTATTTTTAACCAAAGCAATGTCGTCAATAGAAGCTGTATTCAGGAGTTGCTGTAGTTGTTTGCGAAGTTCAGTTTCTTTTGCCAGCCAATTTGGGTAATCGCGAGCACCGAGTCGGCAGTTTTCTTCAGCAAATGCGATGACCGCATTAGAGGTGCGTCGGGGCCAGGGAGCAACGGCTGCATGGTTTAAATAAAGTACATCTTCAGATAGTGGAAATTCCTTAGGGTCGAAGCGTTTCACAAATGAATCCTATATAATCAGTATGTTTTTTGTGGGTAAACTAGTACTCCATCACAGTTGTATTGACGGGTATATCAGCCGATAAGCAGCC
>CAZGQY010000308.1:0-2707 GCA_964528035.1 uncultured Methylococcaceae bacterium
CATCTGAGCTGAGGTTTCGTTTAGAACATCAAAAGTCTCCCGTCCATCATCCTGTTGGTTTCGTCAGTGTCCAGGAAAAAAGCGACGGAATCTGTGTTTTGAGTCTCTTTATCTGAGCGTCCCATTCCCGACATCTAAGCATAGGTCGTTTCCCTAGCCCAAGTCTCGACTCAGACACTACTCACTCTCAACCGATTGTGGTATTTTCTTGATTTCAAACGACAGGCAGATTAACTAAACGTATGCCCATTATGGAATTACAGGACATATAATGTCATACATGACGCTATTAGCAGAAGTAGAATCATGCGTAATCTGCAGCGAGCATTTGCCGCTTGGTCCAAGGCCAGTTCTACAGCTACATCCAGACGCAAGAATACTAATCGCGGGGCAAGCACCCGGAAAGAAGGTGCATAACACGGGAATTCCATTTGACGACGCTAGTGGGAACCGATTGCGCGAATGGATGGGTATTTCGAAAGATGTATTCTACGATGCGAAACAAGTAGCAATATTGCCGATGGGATTCTGCTACCCTGGAACAGGGAAATCTGGAGATCTACCGCCAAGGCGAGAATGTGAACAACATTGGCGAGAACAATTGTTGGCACAACTATCTAATGTAGAGATAACTCTGGTGCTAGGTAAATATGCGCAGGACTATCACTTTGGAAAGTCAAATTCTTCATTAACGAAGTTGGTAAGTTCATGGAAAAAATACTGGCCAACTATGGTGCCGTTACCGCATCCTAGCCCGAGAAATAATATCTGGCTCAGTAAGAATCCTTGGTTTGAGAAAGAACTAGTTCCGTCACTTCGAACGTCAATATCTACGGCTTTATCGTGATGTGCAGATAATGGATCAGATAAGCAAAACAGGAAAAATAAAAAAATGAAGATGAAGACATTTTTTAAATTCATAATGGTGTCGGTATCTGAGGCCGGTAACTATTGCCAAATCATGTTTCATGATGATCCAATATTCTTTATTCCCAACATCCTCATAGAACTGGCAAGACCGACCACACGATGACCACAGTCGGTATACTCTCAGATACTCATAACCTGCTCCGTCCCGAAGCTGTTCAAATCTTATCAGACAGCGATCTGATAATTCATGCGGGAGATATTGGCAGTATCGAAATCATAAATGAGCTTTCGAAAATCGCTCCAGTCCATGCCGTACGTGGGAACAATGATAAGGATGATTGGGCTGAGAAATTCCCAATTAGCGACGTTTTCGAGGTGTCGGGTAAATTCATCTATCTTATCCACGACATTAACGAAATTGATTTAGATCCAATCGCAGCTGAAATCGATGTCATCGTATCAGGGCATTCGCACAAACCAGATGTTTTTAACCGGGACAGAATATTGTTCATTAATCCAGGTAGCGCCGGACCTCGACGTTTTTCGCTTCCAGTCGCCGTAGCCAAACTGATTATTACTGATAATAATATCGACGCCAAGCTGTACCCACTGAACCCATAAATTAAAAGCCATGGTATCACCCCAGCAAGATTGGTGGTTGAAGTTCAAGCCGTTGGTTATTTGGGACAAAGGAATACGTCCATGTTAGCTCTATTGTATGGTCCCTATTACAGAAGCCTGAACAATCAAAGGCTTCGCCCGTCCAAAAAAGTCGCTAAGCGGTTACGAATCATGTTTAATATAAGTAGCCGACACGGTATTTTCCTAATTTCTTAGGATTCACTGTATATCGAGGTTCTACAATAATTAACTGCTCATAATTTACGGAGGAATATCAAATGACACAAACAAAAAAATTAGGTGCTGAGTTTATTGGTACATTTTGGCTGGTACTGGGTGGATGTGGTAGTGCTGTCCTGGCTGCTGCATTTCCAGATGTAGGCATCGGCTTATTGGGTGTTTCCTTTGCTTTCGGACTCACCGTATTAACAATGGCATTTGCTATTGGCCATATATCCGGCTGCCACCTTAATCCCGCCGTCTCATTTGGTCTTTGGTCAGGTGGAAGATTCTCAATTGGGGAACTCGGACCGTACATAGGGGCTCAAGTAGCGGGCGGCATAGCCGGTGCAGCAGTCTTATATGTAATCGCTTCCGGACAGGCAGGCTTTGATGTTAGCGCCGGATTTGCATCAAATGGTTACGCTGAACATTCTCCCGGTGGCTATAGTTTAACTGCGGCATTGGTCACTGAAATAGTGATGACTTTTATGTTTTTAATGATTATTTTAGGTTCAACAGATAGTCGGGCACCTCAGGGTTTTGCCCCTGTAGCGATTGGTCTTGGCCTGACGCTGATTCATCTCATCAGTATTCCTGTTACAAACACCTCTGTTAATCCGGCGAGAAGTACGGCTGTTGCGATATTTCAAGGAGATTGGGCATTATCTCAACTATGGCTTTTTTGGCTGGCTCCTATAGTAGGAGCGATATTGGCTGGAATTGTCTACCGTTGGTTTGCGGATGAAGAATAAGCCAACTGTATACGAAGATAGCGTCAGATCATCGCAAAATAATACTTTGTCTTTTCTCTGTAAGTTTCGCGGTGAGAGTTCAAGCCATTGATTGTCTGGTATGCGCGAGTAAATCCATGTATGGTCTGCTGCACCACCCCAGTTGCAGCAGACTAAACAATCAATAACTTGCACCCTTAGGAGCGAAGATTCAATAATATACGAATCTTGACTTGTCTTATTGTCCGTCTTCTGCGTTGTAG
>CAZGQY010000309.1:0-2670 GCA_964528035.1 uncultured Methylococcaceae bacterium
AGACAAACAATAATCCTGCGTCAATCTTTCGCATATTATTAAAACCTCGCTCCTTGGTAACCCTTATGCGGTAATGCAAGTTGACAACATTGAGAATACTTCTGTGGAAGCCACCGCTTCGGTGTTGCGGCAGAGTTGTCTGTTTCCTGAGCGTGTCAATGTCGGGTTCGTGCCAGTCATTGATCAGCATCCTATTCGCTTAAGAGTGTATGAACGGGGTCGTGGAGAAACTCTGGCTTGTGGCCGCAGCGCGTGCGCGGCGGCTGTCGCCGGTATTGAACAGATAAGACTTAATAGCCCTGTATGGGGTGATCTGACCGGTGGAAAATTTATGATAGGCTGGCCAGGGATGCAGACAACCAGCATTTATGACAAGGCCTGCTGTCAGTGTATTTGAGGGGACAATCCAACTATGAATCAAGCAGAACGTCAGACGTGTGACAATGACGAGTTATCGGCCGACCAGGTGCGAGCCTATCTAAGTAATCACAACAATTTTTTCGCAGAGAACCAGGAACTGTTGGATGTGCTAAAAATTCCACATTCTTCAGGATCTGCAGTATCACTGGTCGAAAAGCAGTTATCACTTTTGCGGGAAAAGAACGAAAAATTATTGGCGCAACTTAACGTACTGGTTCAGATCGCACGGCAAAATGATGATCTTTTCCAAAAGATGCACAAGCTAACAATGGCATTGCTGGAGGCCAGTAATCTGGATGATGCTCTGGTGAGCATAGAATCTGTATTGCATGAGTATTTTAAAGCGGATTTTGTCTCGATTCGAATCTTTCACCCGCAAAATTCTAGCGTTCATTCCCGGGTATTTGTTTCTTCTGAAGACGAGCGTGTGCAGTTATTTAACAAGATTTTTGAAAGCGGTCGGCCCAAATGTGGCAGTTTGGTTCCGGAGCACGCAGAATTTTTATACGGCGACAATGCAGACAGGGTTAATTCAGCTGCGATTATCCCGATTGTATCTGATAATCTAAAAGCCTTAATTGCTATTGGCAGTCTTGAAGAACAACGCTTTTTACCAACAATGGGGCATTTATTTTTGACTCAGATGGGTGAACTTATCGGTATTCGGTTTAATACCTTTTTCAATGCCCCGGAGTAATTCAAATAATAACCCGTAGGAGTAACGAATAGAGCCGGTTGGGCAGCCTTCTAAGTCAGGTGCACGAGTAGCGCACCAGCAGACTGATTCGAAGTCCGACAACGCAGATGAACACGCATTGGCGGGTTATATTCATTAATACAAGGCTAAGGAGTATCAAGGTGAATTTTTCCTCAGAGCAACAGCTAAAAGCCTACCTGGATCAATTGTGTTATGAACGGCGGGCCTCTCCACACACGATTAAGAACTATAGTCGCGATCTGAATCACCTGGTTGGCTATTGTAAAACAGTGCCAGTAAATAACTGGAATGAAGTTAAATCTTTTCATATCCAAAACCACATATCCGCCCGTCATCGCAGCGGTCTGGGTGCACACAGTTTACAGAGGGAATTGTCGTCTATACGCAGTTTTTTCCGTTATTTGATCAAAGAACTACACGTCGATGATAATCCGGCGCAGCAGGTACGTGCACCAAAAATATCCCGCAAGCTACCCAAAATACTTGATGTCGATCAGGTCACAGGGTTATTGGACGCTAAACCGGAGTCCAGCATCGAGTTTCGCGATGCAGCCATTTGGGAATTGTTTTATTCCTCAGGGCTTCGGCTTTCGGAATTAGTCAATCTTGACTGTACGGATGTTGATCTTGCTGATCGTTTGGTTTTGGTGCGTAGCGGAAAAGGTGGGAAATCCCGTATTGTTCCTGTTGGTAAGCATGCGGTCAACGCGATTAATCGCTGGAATACAGTGCGGGAACAATTTTCGGCGATTGACAATCCGGCACTGTTTATCAGTATCCGCGGGACCCGTCTATCGGGTCGCTCTGTTGAATCGCGCCTGACTCTTTGGTGTAAGAAACATGGCGTAACTGAAAATGTTCATCCACATATATTACGTCATTCGTTTGCCAGTCATCTGCTTGAAGGCAGTGGCGACCTGCGTGCAGTACAAGAGCTTTTAGGGCACAGTAATATCAGTACCACACAGATTTATACTCATCTGGATTTCCAGCATCTGGCCAAGGTATACGATCAGGCTCATCCCAGAGCGAAAAAATCAAACGCCTGAGACCGCAATTTGCTCCTTTAGAACACCCAAGCCCAGCATTAACCTAACCCCTGCTGGATTTCGCTGCGCTCAACCCGGCCTATTTGTTTTTCTTGAGGGCTTTGTAACTTGCTGATTTGTTGCTATGGCATCGGCTAGCCTAAGGCTACGGAATAACAGAACGCCTATTCCGCAAAATTGTAATACTTAGCATTTTCTTTCCTGTAGCCAACAGGAGCGACCCGTTTAATGCCAGGTCTTGTATGGATTCGAATCGCACCCAGCGCTGAGGTATTGAGTATTTCTGCACCTGTTTTATTTAATCGCGCCAATACTTTATCTTTGGGGAATCCGTATTTGTTGCGATAGCCAGCCGGAATTAATGCGTAACGGGGCATTACGGCGTGTAGAAATGCTGCAGTCGACGACGTATTGCTGCCATGATGAGGTACCACTAAATAATCACTGGCCAGCTGTTTACCATAGGTCTTTACCAGGTTTTGT
>CAZGQY010000310.1:0-2595 GCA_964528035.1 uncultured Methylococcaceae bacterium
AGCGGGTGACTGTTAATCACTAGGTCGGCGGTTCGAGCCCGTCCGGGGGAGCCAGTAAAAACAAGCACTTACGAGAAATCGGAGTGCTTTTTTTGTGTCTGCGGGACAATTTCGGGACACTCAGAAATAACAAATAGCAACAATTCAGAACTATCAAATATCGCCTTGAACCAGCGTTTTTAGGCTGTTTTGGGATGCAATTGTCCCGATAATGTCCCGGATTCAGGAATGATAACAAAGATAAATATAAGTAACAATGAGATACGAACAAAGGACGAGTGATTATCTATCACTTGTTGCCTATTACGGTGGTGTGTTGTAACATATAAGTCAGCTATCAGTGGTGCGACAACACCACCGATAACCTAACCACTATTAACTTACCGGAGTTAAAGTAATGGCTTATTCAAATTATATCGTCATGGCTATCTTATCGATAGGGGGCAGCTATGGCGACCATCGTTAAACGTGACACCAAAGACGGGATTGCATATCAGGCAAAAGTCAGGTTAAAAGGCTATCCACCTCAATCCGCTTGTTTTCAGCGACTTACAGACGCTAAGAAATGGGCGCAGGATGTTGAGTCAGCGATTAGAGACGGTCGTCATTTCAAAACAGCAGAATCAAAACGCCATACTGTAGCAGACCTGATCGATAGATATATTCGGGACGTTTTACCTACAAAGCCCAAACAGCAGTACAAGCAGACACAGCAACTTACCTGGTGGAAGTTAAAGCTTGGTCATCACCTATTGTCTGACTTATCACCGGCGTTAATTTCTGAATGCCGGGACGAATTATTGAGAACACCAACGAATCGCGGCGGGAATATGTCACCGGCGAGTGTGGTTCGGTATCTTGCCGCCCTGTCTCATGCGCTATCTGTCGCGGTTAATGAATGGCAATGGCTAGACGATTCACCGGCGCGGAAAGTAAAAAAACCGAAGGAGCCACGCGGACGAGTGCGGTTTTTGAGTGACGATGAACGGGAGAGGCTGCTTAAGGCGTGTCTGGAATCCAGCAATAAGTCGTTGTATGCAGTTGTTGTACTGGCACTCAGCAGCGGCATGCGTCGAGGCGAAATATTAAATATTAAATGGAAGGACATAGACTTAAGCCAAGGTTTTCTAATTTTGCACGAAACCAAAAACGGAGAACGTCGACGGGTACCGGTTAGCGGTCATGCGCTGGATACACTGAAGGAATACTCGAAGGTTCGACAGCTGCATACAGAGCTTGTTTTCCCAGGCAAAACAGGCAAGCCAGCGGAGATACGAAAGCCCTGGTTATTGGCTTTAAAACAAGCTGATATCGAAGATTTTAGGTTTCATGATTTGCGGCATAGCTGTGCGAGTTATTTAGCCATGGGCGGCGCTTCAATGGTTGAGATTAGCGAGGTTCTAGGTCATAGGACGCTGCAGATGGCTAAGCGTTATTCCCACCTAAGTGATAGCCATGTCTCAAATGTAGTGGCGTCGATGAACGAGCGCTTATTCCGATGAAACCAGATCATAGCGTTGATTTTTCTAAAAATACTGCCTATCAGCCAACGGTCGAAGAGTGTGAAAAGCTTTCAGTTGATTACGGTTTTCGCGATGCATTGAAGCTTCGCGAACAGCTTACTGATTGTTTTTGTTACATAAACCATTTAGAACGGACACCTGACCCGAAAAACAGCGATTCTAGAAAACTTCTGGATGAAGTTTCTGAAAAGTGTAGCGCACTTGTTGGTGCCTTTAATAGACTCGGAACTCGTGAAATGATCGCATTAGAGACGAAACCATATGAGATTGAGGCGCTTAGCCAAAGGCTGGATACTCTGTCTATCTACGGTGATATACACAAGTTCCCAAAGGGGAAAAAGCCCAAGGATCGGATAGTGTGGAGCCTGGTCGCGGGTCTGGCCAAAGTGTGGCGAGACCAAATTGGGCGTAAACCGAGTGCTTACGTCGGAGGTAAAGGGAAATATGACACCTTCATCGATTTTGTTAACGACTGCACTTATCTGCTAAATGAAGAAGATATAAGTTCCGAATCAATTAAGGACGTTCTTAAGGAGATGAATAAAAGAGAACAAAATATCGAGCAGACTTTATAGGCTGAACATTTCAATACCCACCCTGTTTTCGGGTGAGATAACAGATGGTTTTCGGTCCTTATTTCACCTTCACGCCAAATTGCAACTCCCACAAACTAACCCCAACGCTGCGAGTTAAGCAGTAATTATTGTTAAACAAATAGGGGTTTTTTTTATGCTAGTAAGATTGAGAGAATTTGCAGAAAGATGGCCAGAAAATGGTTCTGAAGCTTCACTTAGATTTGAAATATTCAACGCAGCAACCAACGGATTGGACGATGTCGGCGCAATCGTTCGTAAAGGTAGGTCCGTATATATAAATGAAGCGAGATATTTTCAATGGGCGGGCCTGAGTACAGAAGAATATTACCGCGATGCTGAAATGAAGGAACGCGCAGCCCTGCAATTGAAGGCGGGTTAAGCCATGAGCCAGGAATTGAAACGCCGATCCACAGCCTTGGATCGGCGCAGGGAATGTGTCTCTTGCCAAATTCGAATCACGAAATCTGACGGCGGAT
>CAZGQY010000311.1:0-2576 GCA_964528035.1 uncultured Methylococcaceae bacterium
CATCCTCACATCATATTTTTCTTGCAATACGCGAGGCGAACCATATAAGTTACAAGACCGATGCCGAAAAGGGTGCTGGCTGTTGGGTGTGGGATAAAGCGGAACAGAAGGGGAAACAGATTGTCGGGCAAAACTGGCGTAATCCTGGATTCGAGCAGGGTGCACAACACCCTGTGACCTGTGTCAGCTGGAATGATGCGAAGAAGTATATTGACTGGTTGAACAAGCGATTAAATTTACCAGAAGGTACCTATCGATTGCCCAGCGAATCGGAATGGGAGTTTGCGCTGCGAGCGGGCGGTCAGGGAGAGTTTCCGTGGGCTGATCAATCCCAGTGTGAGGTTACCAACGCAGCTGATTCGAGCTTGCGGGACAGTGGCATTTTAAAATCCTGGCAATATGCTGATTGTAACGATGGTTATGTTTATACTGCACCAGTGGCAAGTTTAAAGCCCAATATCTGGGGTTTGTATGATATGTCTGGCAATGTCTGGGAATGGGTCGAGGATTGCTGGTACGAAAATTTCGAGAATGCACCCACTGACGGCAGTGCCTGGCTGGAAATTAATGGCGGTAATTGTTCGAAGCGGTCGATTCGCGGCGGTTCGTGGTTCTTCAAACCGGCCTTCCTGCGTTCCGCCTTCCGGTTCTTGAACTGGGCGGATGGAGCGAACGACAGTGCTGGTTTTCGGCTTGCCAGGACACTTTAGCTTTTTTCTTTTGACTTTTTTCCTTTTAAAATATTCTTGTTTCCAGGGTGTGTTTAATAACGTTTAGTGTCGCTGATTCTCCTGGATACTATCGTATGCGACATCTTTGACATTTTGAGAGTTCCGAATACAATTAGAAAGTATTATATTCCAACTTTCTAACAAGAGGATTCATTTATGTCTTATGTCAGAGTAAAACAGAAGTATCAGGTAACTATACCTGCATCTGTTCGAAAGGCCATGAATATTCATGAAGGCGATACTCTGGAAGCTAGGGTTGAAGAGGGGCGTATTGTATTTGTACCTCAAGTTGTAAGCGATAGAGAACATACTAGGTACGAAACAAAACCTTCTTTACTTTCCATGATTGGGGCGAATAAAAATAGCGGACTTTTTGAGTCTGCCAGGGATATTGATCAGGCGATTGTTGACCAACGGAACGAATGGAATTAGCAAAGATCAACGGTGGCGCGATTTATTTCGATACCAATATATTTATCTATGCGCTGGAGGATAGTCATGAATATAGAGAACAAATTACCGCGCTATTTTCCCGCATACGGCAAACAGGAACTTTAGTTGTTACTAGTGAGTTGACCCTGGCTGAATGCCTGGTCAAGCCTTTTGCAACTGAAGACGATCTATCCATTCAACATTACGAACGCAACATTAAAACTTCTGAATTTCTAGAAATAAAAGCGATTACAAGAACGATCCTGAAAGGAGCAGCAAGAAATAAAGCGATTTGTCGCAACAAATTGCCAGATTCCATTCATATGGCAACGGCACTGCATTCGGGTTGTGCTATTTTCGTAACCAATGATGCCAGCATAAAAACACCGGGTAATATTAACCTGTTGGTTTTAAAAAACTTGACGATAGATGGTTAGGTTTGCCGCTTTGATGAGTCGCCGTGGAATTGGGTGGTTTTGTCTGTTAATTATTGCAGATTAAGTGACACATTCTTAATCGGGTTACAAGAGAGTGGAATCAAACAGCTGGGTCTCGATCCCAGGTCTATTAACACACCACCGCGTAAACAACTTCTATCGTCCGATCATCAATTTTGGTGCGTTCAGCACTTGAAAGGTGCGATTTCCCGCACGAAAATCTCAGAGTATTCAATAATCACAAGGAGAAATAGGTTTGGCTTGGTAATTGCTAGTTTGATGCCAGAATAGCTCGTTTTTAAAGACAGAGAAACGAACTTTTACCAATAAACCGGGAAAATTTAAACATCCGAAGCAGCGCAAGTACAAAACTGAATTTATTTACATTTACAGGCAAAACCAAAATATTACACCAATCACTTCTGGTTGAATTCAATAAAAAAGGGGGCCATCGCCCCCCATCTTTACTATTTTACTTCTTCGGCTAATTCACCGCTTTTCAGTTTTTTCAAATAACTGCTCAGTGCTTGTCTGACTTTTCCATGCAAAACGTACAATGCAATGAAATTGGGAAAGGCCATGGAAAGCAAAAGAAGATCACTGAATTCGAGTACATTTGTGGCGCTGGTAATGGAGCCGACAACCACAAAGGCAACAAACATCAGGCGGTAAATTATCGAAGCTTTTTCACCAAACAGCCAGGTCCAGCAGCGTTCTCCATAGTATGACCAGGAGATCATGGTGCTGTAAGCGAACAGGATGACAGAAACAGACAGAATAATGGGGAACCACGAAATAACCGAGCCAAATGCCACCGCGGTTAAAGCGGCCCCCTGACTGTTGGCGATAAGATCGGTATATTGACCGTCCGGGTGATAGACACCGGTTAAAATGATGACCAATGCGGTCATTGTGCAGATCACAACGGTGTCAATGAACGGCTCGTACAAAGCCACCAGGCCTTGTCGCACCGGAT
>CAZGQY010000312.1:0-1466 GCA_964528035.1 uncultured Methylococcaceae bacterium
GGTGTTCACAATGCGCCAGAATCAGTGTTCATGTTGGGACAGAATATGCAGCTGCATCCAGTTGACCGTAAAAAGCGTCACTTTTTTTACTGTCGCAAAAAATGCGCCCCTTTTTGCGTCAACTGATGCAGGCGTTATTTGCGACACGAAGTCGCATAAATATTTGTTGTGATTGAAGTAAAAGGAGGGACTGTAATTTAATACACAACCCGGTGTTCTACCACCGGTATCCAGCAAGGCCATGCGTTTCGGGGTACGGCTCCGTTGGGTATGAAGCGTCTTGTAACGAAGCCTGAAGAACGTCAGTTCTTGAAGAGCGAACCGTGAGGGACGCTCAACTCTGCCAGCATCAAAGGCGGTAAGGAGCCAGGATAGAGCAATAAGGTTAACGATCATGTGAACTGCTGCACTGCCGTAATCGCAAGCTGAGCCAAAGATGCTGACAGGCTCTAACCAAAAGGTGAGGGGTCAAGCAGGAAGGTTCTAACGTCCTTCCTCGTAGATGTTGCACCCTCGGTGGACGGGCAGAACCTAAGTTGCTTAGAGTGGTATTTATGTGGAACGTGGAAA
This sequence comes from uncultured Methylococcaceae bacterium, assembly GCA_964528035.1. Taxonomy (GTDB): domain Bacteria; phylum Pseudomonadota; class Gammaproteobacteria; order Methylococcales; family UBA1147; genus CAZGQY01. Next base: position 571 of record CAZGQY010000312.1, read on the forward strand.
CCCCGACTATCTTCTGTACCGGAATTATTGTGGTGCAGGAAAGCAAGCCGTGAGGCAAGCCGACAGGTAGGCGGGCTTGGGAAGATGGAAAAAGCGAAGGCCGTTTTGTAATGAGGCGGATACGGGTTGAAACATTATCTGGTACGAAAGTACGCCCACGTCCATCAGGTGCCTCACCGTGTGAACGCGAGGAGAACCCGCTTTAGGAAGAAATCGCAAATGACGGTGTAATTTATCACTGGTACATCTTCCACATGAGGTGTGGGCTGCTTGTTAGTAATGCGGAGTTGGTCAGGGGCACACATTGGGCCTCGCACAAAGTTACTTTGTAAATCCTATGGTGTTCAAGTAAAGTGCGAATAAATAATGACTGCAACCCAAACCTGACCAGTGGGCTGAGCAATCAGCTTCTGAGGGGCTTGAGCCGTATGCTTGGAAACTGGCAAGTACGGTTCTTAGAGGGCTTGGGGCTGGTAACAGCCCCTGGCTACTCGGCCTGTTTACCGACAATAGGCACACGTTGTGATACTATCGGCATATGAAACCCATCGCCTGGAATCACAAGAAGAACAAGCTCCTGAAAGCTCAAAGATACGTATCGTTTGAAGACGTTGTGTTTCACATTTTGGCTGGTGACATCCTTGAAACGATTGATCATCCGAATCAGCAGCGCTATCCAGGCCAACAAGTTCATGTGATAGCCATTGAGGATTATGTTTACCTTGTGCCATTTGTCGAATCGGAAGATGAAGTTTTTCTAAAGACCATCATTCCAAGTCGAAAGGCTACAAAAAAGTATATAGGTAACAGAAATGAATAAATTGGATCAAGAAGAGAGGGAAATTCTGGAAGCATTTGAGTCTGGAAAGGTCAATCGATCAAAGAATGCAGCCGAG
>CAZGQY010000312.1:1537-2569 GCA_964528035.1 uncultured Methylococcaceae bacterium
CTACAGAAACGAGCGCTTTCAGAGGGTATTCCATACCAAACGTTGGTAGCCAGTGTCTTACATAAATATGTCGAAGGTAGGTTGCGTGAAAACGACAGCTAACAATTGCATTCACACGGAAAAAACATAGCTACGTTCGTTCCTCACTACGCCTTGTTTTCCCGGTGATGCAGGTCGTTAAGCATCAAAAAGGAAAACTACGATGATATGTCCATACTGTAAAGATAACATTAGTTTTTTCTCGAAAGAAATGAATAAATGGAGCAAAAAAAAATATTGCCCACATTGTTCGAAGCAGGTCAAATCTTACATTGATTTTAAAAATGCAGCTTTTCTTTTTATACCTGCTGTATTATCCGCATTAGCTTTGAAACCATGGTTTATATCGATTGGATTGAGTGGTTCTCTTGCAACTGGAATCATGACAGGATTATTAATTCTATTTTCGTTCCGCATAAAGAAAATAGACGAAGAAATTGATTCAGATTTAGTAAATACTATTACTAGTAATAATGAAAACTCTATTAAAATTTATAGCCAAAATGGAATTTTAATTGGAACTTTCTTCGGTGGCTTTTTAGCGGCTGGATATCTGATTTCAAGAAATATAAAAAGATTGGAAAATAATTCTAAATCAATATTAATTTTAATATCAGGAATTATAGGAACAATTTGCTTTTTTGTAATTATGTATATTCTGCCTACTGAACAATGGAATATCCCGAAGAGCGCATACTATATTCCGCAAGTAATAATCGTCGCTATTTTTTTAGATTTATTTCACAAAAAGGATATAACTAGCCATATAAAAAATGATGGTGCTTTGGAGTCCAGCTGGAAAGCCTTTGGTATAAGTCTATTATGTCTACTAGTTTCATTACTGACAGCAATTATATTCATGACTATATTTGGAGTGGACATTGATGTTTAACAAACAGCTTAAAAATGACGCCAAAAAGCGGCGCATTTTAGCTGAATGTTGAACAAACACCGCTTCGCGGAGGGCCGCAAGCGGTACCTCGAAGTCCAGAA
>CAZGQY010000313.1:0-2552 GCA_964528035.1 uncultured Methylococcaceae bacterium
AACCACCACGAATGAAATCCTCGTGTCAAGAAGTTTAGAACCGTTTCGCCGTGCACTAAACCCTTACTTACATTGAACGCTTTTCTTGAAGCAGCTAGACTAAATAAACCGTCTGCCAGTATTTGGCTGCGAAAACTTAGCTTAGTTGACAAAAATGATTTTTTGTCCATTGTTTCAAGAGTGCCTGATAGCGAAATGAGTGGCCCTGCCAAAACGTTTACCGTTAAAATGCTGGAAGAAAACAGAAAGAGACTACTATCCACTATTGTTGAATTCGAGTGATGAAAACTCTATATATTGCATGGCAAGATCCAAAAAGCCGCAGTTGGACGCCCGTAGGAAAGCTTACGCGTGAGGATGACGCCTATAGATTTGTATATACAAAAGGAGCCGAACAATTTTCTAACTTTCGTCCGTTTGGCCGAATGAACGATTTGCACACTGCCTACGTCTCAAATGAGCTTTTTCCATTATTTTCTAATCGGATTTTATCTAAATCTCGCCCGGAGTATCGCGAGTATCTTCAATGGCTGGGTCTGAATGAATCGAACTATGATGAATTGGACGAGCTAAGTCGAACGGGCGGTTTAAGGACTACCGACTCAGTTGAATTAATTCCCTGCCCAAATAAAACGCATGATGCGCGTTATGAAGTCTTCTTTTTCACTAGAGGACTGCGTCATTTTTTTCCGGATTACCAGAAAAGAGCGGAGAATTTAAGCTGTGGTGATCAGTTATTTTTAATTCAGGACGTTCAGAATAAATTCGATCCTAGCGCTTTATTATTGCGTACCAATGACCCTATGTCGCTAATTGGGTATGTTCCCAGATATTATTCCGGGGAATTTAGTTACTTACTTGGTGTGAATGAAGCGGACGCCGTGAAAGTTTCGGTCGTTCGATTAAATGAGAATGCGCCCATGCAATACCGAGTGCTCTGCAAACTGCAGTCGCCCTGGCCGTCTAATTTTATGCCCTGTTCAAACGACGAATTTAAAGTCCTCGCGTGAGGCTTATTTCTTTTTATTGCAATTGTTTGATGGAAAAAAAACAAGGATTATAGATGCTTCAAAAACTCGGCAGGTTTGCCCGTACAGCATCGGATATATAGGTCGGTTGCAGATGAGCATAGTGACGCTCGGTAATGCGAGTATCAGAGTGACCCAATACATTTGAAATCACGCTTAAAGAAACACCCTTCATTGCTAAAAGTGACCCATACGTATTTCTGAGATTATGAAAGGAACAAACTGGCTCTATATTCGCAAGTTCACATGCGACCTTAATTCTGCGCGATTGGTGCGATTTCCCCCAAGACTCACCGTCATCGCGGACAAACAGCGCTTGACTTGCTTTCTTTCCAGCGCTCAGCTCAACAAATAATAAAACCCCCGGATCAGTTAGAGGTACTCTACGAGGCTTGCCACCTTTAGCTATTGGAATTATCAGTACTGCAGCGTCTTGGTTAAAGTCGTGAACTCTTACCTTAATCAACTCGCCATACCTACAGCCGGTCAGCAACGCTGCCCTTACGAGTTGTTTAAAATCAGGGCGGCAAGCATCAATCAATCGTTCGCATTCGGCTATTGTTAGATAGCGTTCTTTGGGTATGTCGCACCCTCGAAATGGTTTGACCCGATCCCAGGCTATCTTTGAGGAACATTTACCCTGGTTCCATGCATAGTTGAGTGCAGCCTTTAATACCGTCAGGATGCGGTTTGCAGTAGCCTTACGTTTCCTTATAGCTATTGGATCTTTTAAGTCAATTTCGATGGATTTGCCCCGCCGGCGTATTGGTTCATCAGCCAAACTTCTATGCCACCGGGAAATTTGACTGGTTTTCAGTGAGGATACTAATTGCTTATCAAAATGGGGGATTATGTGAGCAAAGACTGACGCCTTTGTTTGTTCGTAGCTTTTTCCATTTACCCGGTGCCACTCCATATAATCATCAATGGCGTTTTCTACCGTGTAAATTTCGGTATTTACCCCAACGTCATTTTTGTTGCGCTCACCAAGAGCAAAGGCCCGGACTTTTTCTTGAGCCTGGAAATAGCTAAGAATGTGCTCACCATCCGGATCTTCAAAGTCATCAGGTTTGCAATTCTCAAGCTTCTTGACGATGTACTTGGGTTGCTGGCTTGCATGCATTTCATCAGTCGCAATCCGAATAAACCAGCTTGATGACTTTTTCCCTTTACTGTATCCAAGAGCGAGCTTTTCGCCGATTGTCGCCCAATAAAGACTGGATCTTACTTTCAACCGATTTCTACTGGATCTGCTTTCTAGAGATACACTTCGAGATGCTCTCGCCATATTTTTTATCCTTCAACGCCTAATCTAATTACATTTTTAAGGAATATTCTAGTTATATTCCTGTATATTTCTGTATTATATAAAGCGGTATGGATAAATACAATATTACACAAATATGTACTAAGTATTTGTTTAAAAGCGTAATGTTAAATATTTATTATTTGTCTGTTTATCTGTTTCTCGCCCTTTCACGGCGGTAACAGGGGTTCGAACCCCCTTGGGGACGCCATATTTAT
>CAZGQY010000314.1:0-2542 GCA_964528035.1 uncultured Methylococcaceae bacterium
TACACTCAGCCCTTTTCACTACAATTTGTACTTCAACACTGGCAAATCAGTCTGTCCGTGGTATTCGGATCTATCATCGCGGGTGCCACAAGTGTCGGTGGCGGTGCGATTGCCTTTCCTGTTTTGACAAAAGTTTTGCATATTGCTCCGCTTGATACCAAAATATTTTCTCTGGCGATACAAAGTATTGGTATGACAACCGCGAGTTTGACGATTATCCTTATGCGAGTTCCTGTGGAATGGCGAGTAATCATCTGGGCAAGCATCGGTGGCTGTTTTGGGGTATGTTACAGTGCAATCTACCTTGCGCCATTACTCAACGCAGCACTTTTAAAAATGCTTTTTTCTTCTATGGTTTTCAGTTTCGCGTTGACCCTGATCCTGATATTGCTGAATTCCAAGCAACGGGTCTATAACCGATATCTTCCCAGTTGCGGTGTTAGCGAAATATCGATTCTATTACTGATGGGGTTCATTGGTGGTGTCATGACCGGCTTATTGGGTAATGGCATCGATATCGTTTGCTTTTCCATTATGGTATTACTGTTTCGATTATCCGAAAAAGTTTCAACACCCACATCTGTGATATTAATGGCTATCAATGCCCTGGTCGGCTTCGCACTCCACAGCTGCTATATCGGCAGTTTTAGCGATAAGATTGAAGCCTATTGGTTAGCCGCCATTCCGATTGTTGTCCTGGGAGCGCCGTTAGGGGCTTTTTTCTGTACGCTACTAAACAATAAAACGATATCTATTATCTTAATTGTTTTGATATCCATCGAATCCATCAGCTCTCTTATTTTAATACCGTTAACAACTGAAATCATAGTGCTGAGTTCTACTGTATTTATCGGTTTTTCATTTATCTATTTCCGGATTTCCAGACTAGTAGGCTACAGTTCGGTTGAGGGTAAATTATTGTAATGTGGCTCCTGTATTGTCGTTCGGTTATAAAGATGCATAAAACGATAAATGCCCGATATATCCAGAATATAACAAGCCCAACAATCTAAAACTTAATATGTCCGGTTTCATCAAAGCTTTTTTCTATACCTGCTTGTTTCTCACCTACCCCTTGCTAATTTACTGGGCTATACAACAAGGTCTGGTTTGGATTGCACCGACTTTGTTTGCCGGTATCTATTTCTATCAAGCCTTCGCTGCAAAAAATTTAAAAATTCGTATTAGCAAGGCACTGGTATCGGTGTGCTTACTGCTGGGTGCTTTTTACCTGCAATCGATCACTGCGAAAATCATTCCTGTACTCATTCAGGTCATTTTAATATTTTATTTTGGTCGGACTTTATTGGCCGAGCGTGGGCCTTCGTTCATCGAGCGTTTCGTGCGCCTCGAATTTCCCGAGTTTCCGCCTGGCGTCAGTGAATATTGCCGTCAATTGACCGTTATTTGGACCGGCTTTTTCGCGTTCAATATCCTTATGTGTATTATATTGGCACTCTGGAGCAGCGATTATTGGTGGGCACTTTATAACGGTTTAATCATCTACTTAATGATGGGCCTGCTGTTTACAGGCGAATATATCTATCGCCATTTTCGCTTCCCAGATTTAGGGATACCAGATCCAAAATCAACGATTCGCACAATGATCGTAAACGGCCGCAGGATTTGGAACGATGTTTAAAAATTCAATACAAAAATATTTCATTTACTTTTTTCTAAGCGGGGGGCTTCTCAGCCCTTGTGCTGCAAACGATGAGCTGGGCCAGCTTATGGCCGATTTGAAGAATCCCGCAGCGCTCAAAATTTATTATCAGGAAACACGAAATCTGGAGTTAATTGATCGACCCTGGCGGGGCAGTGGCTATATGTATGCCTTGCCACCTAACATTATGATCCGCGAGCAACTACAACCTCAACGATTGTTAATGGGGATAGATGCCGACCATCTTTATTACTTTGATCCGGTAAACGATATTCGTCACCAGGCTGAGATGGATGAAGAAGATCCTTTGAGCTTGAATATTGCAGTATTTAAAGCGTTGATGAATGCTGATCAAATATTGTTGCACAAGATCTACCAGGTTGAGTTCCGTAAACAAATCGATCGTTGGCAGATGATACTAACACCTAGGAAAACCCCGGATTCCGGTTTTACTATTGAAATCTCCGGTTTTTTGCAGCAGCCCGCTGATAATATCCAGATCAAACAAGCCGATGGAGACACCAGCATATTTTCACTTAAGCAAACCGCGTCTGTCGATGAACTGGAGACAAAAGTGAAAAGACTCTACACCGAGTTGCTCGATGAATAACCTGGACGACTCGCAAAACACTATCAATACGCTAAATTGCTCAGATTAATTAGACATTTATAGACAGGAAACCGACCTGCTGATTTTTAAAAACTCCTTGGTCTCCAGGCCTGCTTGTCTAATAGACCCATCAATATAAATATAAGGTGTCCCAGATCAATCACCGTGCGCATTCCACAAAAAACGTGTGAATAACGTACAGCGATTATTCATGCAGGTGCGTAAAGTAACACTTGAAAGGACGAACAGCCCCACACCGAAACTTTAAG